>CAYOIT010000106.1:0-15661 GCA_964404035.1 uncultured Verrucomicrobiota bacterium
GCGGGTGCGCCGGCTTTCGTTGCGTCTCCCTGACCCTCTTCGTCGGTCGGCATCTCCATCTTGAGTTCTTTGAAACCGGCGGGAATCTCGAAGGCTGAGGCCGGCACCGACGTCTCCTTGATCTCGGTCACTTCCATCGTCGATTTGGACGCCTGGCTCTTGCCGCGGCTGTCAGTGCTCGTGCTGAGGGTGATCATCTTGAGGGGAATGCCCTCGGTCTTGTCCATCTGCTGTTTGATCAGGGCATCGATCTGGGCATTTCCGGTCTTGCGCTGCTGCTTCTTCAACCAGGAGCCCATGCCCAGGTCCTTGATCTTGGAGGTCGCCCAGATGTCCTCTTCATTGGTCACCACACTGGAGCTCTTGATGAAGCCCATGTTCATGTCCATTTTGTAGGTGGTGCGAAACCGATAGTGTCGGGTCGGATATCCCGCCACGGGTTCACCGGCCTCCTCCAGCAGTTTATCGGTCTTGGGGTCCGAAAACGTCATCATCTGCATCATCTGGCCCGCCATATTCATCATGGCGTCCATGTCCCACTTCATGTAGTTCTTATCCTTGGTGTTGACCATATACATGGTCTGGCCACCGTCTTTCGTCAGGAGATAGTTGCCCGCCATGTTCTTATCGCTCGTCTCCGTGAACTCCATGCGGGCACTCGGGCCATCGGCCTTCGCCTGCATGACCGTCCGCTGCTCTTGCCCCTTCTTCGCCGCCCCGCTCGTTGAAACAACCGTATACGTCACCCCGGCCCATGATGACATCGCCAGGACCGATCCCGCCACACCCGCCAACCACAATCGTTTGTTCATAAAAATCTCCTCGTGTTGCCTTCGTTGTTCCTAAATCTGTTCAGGAGGAGAGACTACACATCCCGCGCCTCCGCATCAAGCATGACACAGCGGGGAAACGGAGTCGATTCCCCCGGTTGGCGAGGGCGAACAGGGCGTCCGTTGCATATTACCTTGCGCCGGGACGGGGTGCGCCGGTATCTATGCGACATGAACCGATCGCTCCATAGAACCCTCTTCCCTGTTGCCATCATGTGCTTTGCCCTGCTGGGGGGGATGATGGGATGCGTCGAGCGACCTTCGCCGCGCCCTCCTCTCTTGCCTCCGCCGGCCCCGCCTCCCTCTCCGGCGTCGGCAGCCGCCAAGCCCGTCCTCCTCGTGCAGGCCTCTTCATCGGCGCCGAACGCCCAGGAGCGCAACTACGCCGCCAGTGTGACCACACGCCTGGCCAATTGGCTCAAGGCCGCGGGAATCCCGATCCGCATCGTGGATGACGAGGCTTTGGCCCGCGGCGCCTGGTCGGAGGCCTCGGTCGTGATGCTTGGCTACAACCCGAATCCGGGAACGCTGGAACTCCTGGCGCTGAATCGCTTTGTGCGGCGCGGCGGCAAGATCGTCATCTTCTATTCCGCCGAACCGCGCCTTGCCGCGTTGATGGGAATGCGACTGGGACCCTACGCCACCATGAATGAAGCCGGGCAGTGGAGCGCGTTCCGGTTCAATGACGGCGCTCCGGCTGGTAGCCCGGCACGAATTGAGCAGAGCTCTCTCAATATTCGCAGCGTGTTCCCGGACAGCCCTGGCTCAAGGGTTATCGCCTGGTGGGAAACCGCTTCCGGCAAACCCCTGCGCGACCCGGCCTGGGTCCGGTCGGACCGCGGCTACTGGATGAGTCATGTGCTGCTGGAAGGCGACGGGGAGGCCAAGAAACACCTGCTCATCGCCTTGTTGGGCTCCTGCGATCCTGCCTTATGGCGCGCGGCGGCTGAAGCTGCCGTCAAGACGGGCGGCACCCTCGGACGTTATGCCGATTTTTCCCAGGCCGTTGGGGCCTTGAGTCCGCAAGTGGCGAAAGGCAGCCAAAGTGCGCGCGCCAGCGCCCTGCTGACGCAGGCCGAAGAACTGCGAGAGGAGTTGGTGCGAAGCTACCGGCGCGGAGACTATGACCGGACGCTTGCGACCGCCCGCTTGCTCGATACGGCCATGACGGAAGCCTATGCCCGTACGCAGAGCCCGAAAGCCGGGGAGTTTCGGGGAGTCTGGAATCATTCCGGCACCGGGCTCTATCCCGGAGACTGGGACGAGACCTGCCGCATTCTGGCGCAAAGCGGAATGACCGCCGTTTTTCCCCACGTCCGCCGTCCCTGGAGTGCCCACTATCGGAGCGCCTTAATCCCGCTCTCGGACACGGCCCGGCGCTACGGGGATCAACTGCAGGCCTGTACGGAGGCCGCCCGCCGGTACAACCTGGAGGTTCACGCCTGGGTGATCTGCTGGAATCTGGAGGGGGCGCCGGAGAAGCTGCTGGCGGCCTACCGCAAGAAGGGACGGCTGCAGGTTTCCGCCGAAGGGGTCTCCTTGCCGTGGCTATGTCCCTCACATCCCGCGAATGTTGCCTTTGAAGTCGAGTCGATCAGCGAGATGGTAGCCCGCTATCCATTGGATGGCATTCACCTTGATTATGTCCGCTACAAGTCACAGGACTACTGCTATTGCGACGGTTGCCGTACCCGGTTCAGCAAGGAAACCGGGTTGAAGATCCGGCAGTGGCCGTCTGACGTACGAACCGGACCGATGACGACCGCCTGGCGTCAATGGCGGCGGGACCAGATCACACGGATGGTGGCTCAAACCCGTTGCCTGCTGCGGACGTCCGCGCCGCGCCTGAAGCTGTCGGCTGCGGTCTATACCGGCTACCCGGGTTGCCGCGATTCCATCGGCCAGGATTGGGGTGAATGGGCGCGCCTCGGTAACGTGGACTTCGTCTGCCCGATGAACTACACCGAAGACACGGCCAAGTTTGTCGCCTGGTACCGCAAACAGGCGGCGTTCCCGGGAGTCCACGCCCGCCTCTATCCCGGCATTGGCGTGACGGCCACCGAAAGCCGTCTGACGGCCGTCGACACTTTGGAGCAGATCGCGGCCTTGCGAACGGAGGGCGCCCGCGGGTTTATGCTCTTCGACGGGAATAGGACACTGGAACGGGATATTCTCCCGTATCTTCGCATGGGCGCCACCGACGGAAAACGAGATCGATCCTTCTAGGCAGCGCCAGTCGGAGGTGAATCAGAAGGCTGATCCCTGGCGGTGGCGTGTAGCCCGAGCGCCGAAATTTCCTGCTGCATCGCTTTGAAACAATGCGGGCAGAGACCATGACTTATCAAGGCGACCGAGTGGTCGGCGATGTATTCATCCAATTGCTCCCACAGTTCGTCATCCACCCGTATCCGGCGGCAGCTTGAGCAAACCGTGAGCAGCCCGCTGATGATCTGCTTTTGCTGAAGATAGGTATGACCAACCGTCACCACGGCCACGACGATCGTTCCAATGGTCAGCACACAGCCCCTGAAAATACTGGGAGGATTGGGGGGCGTGCCAAACCAGAGCGCGGCCAGATCCATCAATTCGTTCAGCCAAACCAGCAAGATGAGCATGAAGAACGTCATGAGTTGCCAGAACGCAACACTGATCAATCCGTCTCCCGGCTTCTTGTGGTTTAGCGAAGAACCATGCAAATGACCATGGGGCACAGCCATGCGTTAATTTCCCCCCCGACGGTTTCGTCCCCTTGACACTTGAACAATACTAGCCTTGGGATGATCCGTCAAGACGCGCATTCAGCAAGGTGTCCATTGACCCGTAGGCGCTTTGGAGATATGGTATCGGCGCGACCATGAAAAAAGATACCGTCGATCTCATTTGCAGCGTGGGGGAACTCGCCAGCTTGTTCGAGAGTGGCGCCGGGTTGAATGGGTTCCTGCAAAAGGTTGTCAGCCTGGTGGCCTATCACATGAAGGCCGCAGTCTGTTCCGTCTACATGTTCGACGAAGCCTCCCAGGAACTGGTCCTGACCGCCAATCAAGGACTGAATCCCGACTGTGTCGGCAAACTGCGACTGAAACTGGGCGACGGCATCACCGGGCGGGCGGTGCAGGAACTGAGAGCGATCCGCGAGGGCCGCGGCTCAAGCAGCCCTTTTTACAAGTACATTCCGGGTACCTACGAGGAACGTTACCAGGCCTTCCTGGCCGTGCCGATTCTTCACGGCAACCGGCGTGTCGGGGCGCTCGTGGTGCAGGATCCTCAGCCCGATTACTTCGATGACAATGACGTCAAGGCCCTGCGGGCGATCACCGCGCAGCTGGCCAGCACGATCGAGAGCGCCAAACTCCTGATGGGGCTGCATCTGCCCGCCACCCTGCCGCCGAGTGCCGAGTTGGCCCGCCCCGCCCCCACCCGCCTCGTGCGCGGCTCGACCGCCTGCGAGGGTCTGGCCCTGGGACGGGCGCTGGACATTACCACGGACGACCAGAACTGGCTGATGCAGACGGTGAGCACCTCGCCGTTGACCGAGGAGGACTTCCAGCGGGCCCTCCGCAAGACCGAAGAGCAATTGGCGGAGCTTCAGCGTCAACTCGGCGAACGGATGTCCGACGTGGCCTCTCTCGTCTTCGACGCCCACGTTCTCATTCTCAAAGATCCCGGATTTTCGGGAGAGATGCTGAATCGGATACGTCGGAAAGTGGCTCCGGATCAAGCCATCCGGGACGTTATCCAGATGTACGTGGACCTTTTTTCTCACAGTGCGAACCTGTCGTTGCGGGAAAAAACACACGATGTACGCGATCTGGGCCTCCGGCTGCTGTCCAACCTCATGATGCGGACCTCCGAAAGCGTGGACTACCACGGCCGGATCCTCATCGCCGGCGATCTTCTGCCCTCCGACATCCTCAAACTCTCCGCTCAGCGGGCCGAGGGAGTGGTCCTGATTGGAGGGGGGGTCACCGCGCATATCTCCGTTCTCGCCCGCTCGCTCCGCATGCCTTTGGTGATCGTGAACGAGGCGCTCTTGACCGAGGAGGAAAAGGCAAAAGGCCCCCTCATGATTCTGGACGCGGATCAAGGCAATGTGCTGATCAACCCGCTGGCCGACGTGGTTCGTCAGTACCAGGCCATGATCGAAGCCCGCCGGGGTAGCGCCCTGGCCGACGTCAATGTCAGGCCGACCACCACCACCCGGGACGGGCAGCGGATCCGCCTGATGGCCAACATCAATCTCTTGAGTGAAATCCCCACCGCCCAACGGATGAAAGCCGAGGGAATCGGGCTTTACCGCAGTGAATTTCCGTTCATTGTCCGGAAAGACATCCCGACCGAGGAGGAGCAGTTTCGGATCTATCGCAAGGTGTTGGAGTCCATGCCGGAGCACGAGGTGGTTCTGCGCACGCTGGATATCGGCGGAGACAAGATTCTCTCCTATTTTCCTCTTGGGGCCGAGGCCAACCCCTTCCTGGGCCTGCGGGCCCTCCGATTCTCGTTGCGCAACAAGGAAATCTTCATGCAGCAGCTGCGCGCCATGCTCCGCGCCGGCGCGTCCCGTTCCCTGAGCGTCATGTTCCCCCTGGTCTCGTCCGTGGACGACTTCGAGGAAGCCCGCGAGGTGGTCTATGCCTGCGTCCGCGCCCTGAAGGAAGAACGCGTGCCCTGCAATGAAACGCCGCGGCTCGGGGTCATGATCGAAGTGCCATCGGCCGTCGAACTGGCCGTCGATCTCGCCCAGGCCGCCGATTTCCTGTGCATTGGCAGCAACGACCTGATCCAGTACATGCTGGCCGTGGATCGGACCAATCAGAACATCGCCGATTTCTATACCCCTTATCATCCCGCGGTGCTCCGCGCCATCAAACGGGTGGCCGAGGCCGGCGCCGCCAGCGGTAAGCCCGTGTCGTTGTGCGGCGATATGGCGACCGACGAGCAACTGGTCCCGTTCCTGATGGGCGTGGGAATCCATACGTTCAGCATGGACTCTCAGAACATTCCGCGCCTGCAGCAACTCATCGCCTCCACCAGCCTGGCCGACACCCGCCGCCTGGCGACCGACATCCTTCAACTCGGCAGCGTGAAGACCGTTAGCGCCCGCCTCAAAGGCAATGGCAACCTTGGCGGCGCACGGGGGAACACCAAGCCCTCCTGATCCGTCAGGGGGGGCCCAGGCCCTGCCTGGACCGGCTATCGTCGGGCCGTGAGGGTATGCAGGGTGATTTCCGGCGGACACCAGAAGCGAACGTCCACACCGGAACTGCCCGTTCCCGTCGACGTGTACCCCTGCAGGTTACGGTAGCGCCAGGCCCCGCGAGCGAAGGACCGGGGAGCGCGCGTGTTGGTCAGCAGCGGAATCCCGCCCGGGAGGCAGATCTGGCCGCCATGCGTGTGCCCGCAAAGCATCACGCTGAATCCGCAGGCCGCAGCCCTCTTGTAGATCTCGGGCGTGTGGGAAAGAAGGATCGCCGGCACCTCGTGGTCGAGATGCACCGACGCTTTCTGAACATTGTCCGTTTCGTAGTAATGCGCGTCGTCGACTCCCGCCAGGTAAAAGCCCTTGCCGTCACGCTGAATGAAGGTCGCCTCATTCAGCAGGACTCGCACCCCGCAGGCCTCAAGAAGAGGGACGGTGCAAATGAAATCGTGGTTGCCGAGAACCGCATACACATCGCCGTGCAGGAATGGACGCAGGCGCCCGAACTCATGAAGGGCCGCTTCAGACGGACCATAGGTCTTGGCGCGAACATCGCCGGTAATGACACACAGGTCAGAGGTCACCTGGCTGACCGCTTGGGCGATCGCCTCCGTCAACCCGGGGCTCAGGTCCAGATGCAGATCTGACAATTGCAGCAGGGTAAAGCCTTCGAAGGAGGCCGGCAGGCCCTCGATCGCCAGGGTGTTCCGCCGCACGATGGGAGAAAAGGCATTCCTTCGCCCTCTCCAGTACAATCCCACCGTCTTCAAAAACAGCCGCAAGGCCCAGTGGAACCAGCGCAGATTTTCGATATGAAAATAGGTCAGCCCGTGCCCGATAACCCGGGAGGCATAGTGCCTCTCCGTCTCGAGCCGCTGGGTCAGGTGGGCCCGGCCGATCCGCCGCTCGAGATGAAGGTAGGCTGGATCAGTTTGCTGCATGCTGGAAAACCGGTAGATCCTCGGGCCGGATTTCGGCCAAAGGCCTCAACCCCATGTCGCGTTTCGAAAGCAGCGGAGTCTTGACCGGCCAGTCAACGGCCAGCGCAGGATCGGACCATAGCAGCCCCCGTTCCTCCGCCGGCCGGTACACCTCGCTGCACTTGTAGAAGAAATCCGCCTCCGGACTCAGGACACAGAACCCGTGGGCAAAGCCGGCGGGGACAAACAACTGGTGATGGTTATGTTCCGACAACACGGCCGTCACAGACTGCCCAAACGTCGGCGATCCGCGCCGGATATCGACGGCCACATCGAGAATCTCACCTTTTACCGCCCAAACCAGTTTGGCCTGGGGGTGGGCCAGTTGGTAGTGCAAGCCGCGAAGCGTGCCCCCCACCGAGCGCGACCAGTTGTCCTGAACAAAGGGCACATCGATGCCGGCCTCGCGGTATCGTTCGACATGAAAGGTCTCCTGAAAGAACCCGCGGGCATCTCCAAAGACGTCCGGGACCAGCAGTTTGATGTCAGGAATGGCCTGAGGTATGCATTGTAGCGACATGGTTCAGCCTTCCTCCGCCAGCCGCATCAGGTACTGGCCATATTCGTTCTTGGCCATTTCAGTCCCAAGGGCTTTCAGTTGTGCGCTCGTGATGTACCCTTCGGCATAGGCAATCTCCTCGATACAGGCCATTTTGAAGCCCTGCCTGGCCTGAATCGTCTGCACGAAACTGGACGCCTGGTACATGGCGTCATGCGTCCCCGTATCCAACCAGGCAAACCCCCGCCCCAGCGAGTGAACACGAAGCGCGCCGGCTTTCAGGTAGTTCAGGTTGATGTCAGTGATCTCCAATTCCCCCCGTGGCGAGGGCTTGAGTCGGGCGGCAATATCAACCACCCGGTTGTCATAAAAGTAGAGGCCGGGAATGGCGTACTTCGACTTCGGCTTGGCCGGCTTCTCCTCCAATGAAAGAGCGCGCCCTTCGCCATCGAACTCAATCACGCCGTACCGCTCGGGGTCGGTCACGGGATAAGCGAAGATCAGCGCCCCTTCCTGGAGGCGACAGGCCTCTTTGAGGACCATGGTGAAGTTGTGTCCGTAGAAAATGTTGTCACCGAGAATCAGCGCCACCGGGCTGTCGCCGATGAACTCCCGGCCGATGATGAACGCCTGGGCCAGACCTTCCGGCCTGGGTTGCTCCGCGTAACTGAGCTGCAGCCCTACCTGGGAGCCGTCTCCCAGGAGTTCCCTGAAGAGCGGCAGATCATGCGGAGTGCTGATCACTAGAATCTCACGGATGCCCGCCAGCATCAGAACGGAAAGCGGGAAGTAAATCATCGGCTTGTCATAGACGGGAAGGAGTTGCTTGCTGACCACGCGCGTCAGCGGATAAAGCCGCGTCCCCGATCCACCTGCAAGAATAATGCCTTTCATTCTCGGTCTCCTATTCTCTTTCGTTTGCCTTTTCCACAAAGAGCCCATTCTCCTTAACACGGCTAAGGTGTCGAGAGGTTTTTTTGAACCTGGCTTCCGCTGCCCGACACCCCGGAAAGGAACCGCCTCGCCCGGTCTCTAGACCGGAAAGAACTTGTCGATCTCGCGTCGGGCAATCTCAACCGCGCGCCGGGGTTTGTCCAGATTGCCATGCATGCTGTAGACATCGCGAACCACAAACTCCACCGGCAGATTCCGGCGGGCCGTCACCTGCAGCGTTTCCCTGATCTCGGCCGCCCAGGCCTCCTCATTCAGAACCACGTCAACCCCCAGGAGATTCGGATTCGGCTTCCGGGAAAAGACAATGCCCTTCCCCTCCAACGCCCCGGCCATGTAGCGCTGATCGGCCCAACGGGAGATGGACACCGCCTTGAGATTCGGAAGCCGGCTGAGGGAGGTCTCCCAGATCGGGTCAGCGGGCTCGCAACAGCCCCAGTAGACCAACCCGAACAACTCGGCCAACTCGGCATAGAACGGGAAGAAGAGGTCGCGGAACATTTCCGGCGACACCCCCACGGTCTCCTGGCTATCCATCCCGCACCACATGTCCTTCAACCTCACCGCGCCGGGGCTGACCGGGTGGCGCGGCAGGAGAGTCGTGAAATTGAAACAGGTCCCGCAGGTGCACTGGTTGCCGTTGTTGATCTCCAGCAATCCCTCGCGCTCGGCCCAAAGCGCCATGTTCCGGGCATTATCGCGCAAGATCCCCAGGACCCCGCGCAGCTTGTCCGGGCAGTCATACAGCGCCATGAACATGGCCTCCTGACTCATCAAGCGCATCAGGCGTTGGGTCAGCGCACAGTTGGCGTAGACGCCGGACCGGAGAACAACCGGCAGAAGGTCGCCGAAGGTTTCTTCAAGGAACGCCTTTTCCGCCAGGGTTTCTTCGCGGTTCACGCCAAAGCGGGCAGGCTTGACCATGTCATAGCCGTCGCGATCCAGATCTTTGATGGGACAGTCGAAGTGATAGCCCAGGACGACGCCTTCCGCGTCTTTGATGTATTCGGTCGGGACCACGAAGCCGAATTCGTCGCACCAGACATGCCACCCGATGTCGAGGGTCCCCGGGCAGACGTGGTCATCGTTTAGAAGCTCATGGTGCCGGATATGGCGCAGGAACCCACGCTCCAGGTGGCGCCCATAGTCCGTCTTGCACCGGTGGAGCGAGGCCGGCATGAAATCACGATCGAACGTCCACGTCTCGATGACGAACGGCGGGCGCGTCCCGGGTTTGCCATCGTTCATGTCCGTCCACATCTGCTGACGTGTTCGCATGACGGGAAGGGCGGCAATTTCGGCCTGTCGGCGGGCAAGCCCCCGCAAATAGGTGCACTCGGCCTCGGGCAATGTATACACGGTAGTCATCGTCGTCTGGACCTCCTGTAACGATGCAACATGATGAAAAAGCGAAACGTATCAGTCACGGGATGAATCTTGCTCTGCTCAGTGCCGTAGAGCGTGGCCACCGGCACGGCCCCGATCGCGACGCCTTTCCGGCTCAGTTCCATGAGAATTTCAGATTCAGCGGCAAACCGGTCTGACTGAACCGAGGCTCCAGACAACACCGCGAGTTCGTACAGGCGGTAGCCGCACTGGGTGTCCGGCACACGCTGCCCCATCTCACGACTCAATAGCCAACTCATGAACCGATTGGTGACCCGCCGCACGAACGGCATGGCCCGGGAGTCGCACATGCGGTTTCCCACCAGAACCGGCATACCGTGCTTGACATAGGCCTGAATGAAACTCGGAATATCCTCCGGGGCATGCTGACCATCGCCATCCATGGTGATGACGTAGTCGAACCCCCGCTTGGAGGCGGCATCGAAGGCCGTCTGTAGCGCCGATCCCTTACCCCGGTTGATCGCATGGCGAATGACCGTGGCGCCGGCGGTGGCGGCCTCCCCGCCCGTGTCATCGGGTGAACCATCATCCACAACAATCACCTCGCCGATATGCCGGCGAATAGCCTGCACCACGGCCCCGATGCGCCCGGCCTCGCAGTAGGCGGGAACGATGACGCAGCCACGCGGTCCGGCTGTTGCCTCTGTCATCATGATGAGTCGTCCCTCGTCTGGCTGGCCGCCGCACCGTAGCTGAGACCATCCCACACCCGTTCGAACATGAACCATTGGTGCGGGTAACCCCCGATGGCATCCTCGAGCGTTTCGCAGATCTTTCGCTGCAGTTCATCCTGCGTCATGCCGTCACCGAACCGGACGGGCGGATAGAGTTTGAGCAGGAAGGTATCATCCTCTTTCCTCAGCATGAATCCGGGAAGGATGACCGCACCTGTTTTCTCAGCCAACCACGCCGCACCGCGGGGCAGACAGGCCTGTGCGCCGCACAGGCTTGCGAAATCATTGCGGCGCGAGTAGTCGCGATCCGCCAGTAGGGCGATAAACTCATTCCGCCTCAGCGCCAGAAGCAGTTGCTTGACGGCATGGCCATGTGGCACAACGTTCATCCCCCGCCGGCGCCGGTGTTTCTGAAAGAAGTCGTTCAACTTGGCGGAGGGCTGGTGCATCGTCACCACATTCAGGGGATAGCCCATTCCGGCCATGGCCGCGCCGCCCAGTTCCCAGTTGCCCAGATGGGCCGTAACGAGGATCACGCCCTTCCCGTCCTGCCTGGCCTGTTCAATGAACTCCACGTTCTCGATCGTTACCAGTCGCCGGATATCGTCCTCGGCCAGCCGCGAAAAACGGAAGTAGTCCACCAGATACTTCCCGAAGAACTGGAAGGTGGTCCGCGTCGTGAGTCGAAGCTCCTGTTCGGTGGGATGACGACCCTTGAACGCCATGACCTGTCTCAGGTTGGCCATGACGGCCTCCCGCGCACGGCGGTCGAAAAAGAAATACAGGTCGGCGAGGCGCAGGCTCAGCCAATAGGCAAAGTGCCGCGGAATTGTGCGACTCACCCATCCTGCCAGCCAGTATGCGCAATACTCAACCACTCAGTCCCCGCCAACAAAGACAGTGTTTCTTGCACAAGGCTTCATGGGCACCAAAGTAGGTTTTTCCCGCTTCATCCGCAAGGAAACAATAGCCCTCAGGTGCCAGGGGGAGTGAACTGCGCATCCGCGTGGTAGGACGAACGAACCATGGGCCCTGAGGCCACATTGCGAAACCCCATTTCGGTGCCCTGCCGGGCATAGTCGGCAAAAACATCCGGGTGCACAAACCGCTGCACAGGAGTGTGGCGGTCGGAGGGTGCCAGATATTGCCCGATCGTCAAGAGCTCGCACCCGGCCTGCCGCAAGTCCCGCATGGACTCCAGGATCTCCTCATCCGCCTCCCCCAGCCCGACCATCAGTCCCGACTTGATGGCTGGCTTGGGCCGCCTGGTCCCCGCATACCTCAATACGGCCAGGGACCGCTCATAGCTCGCGGCCGGCCGGATGAGGCGCTGCAATCTCCGGACGGTTTCGAGATTATGATTGAACACATTCGGCTGCGCCGCCAGCACGGTGTCGATGTCCCGTTCGCGGCCCTGGAAGTCCGGGACCAGCACCTCCACCGCCGTATCCGGCAACCGCCCGCGAATGGCGAGGATGGTCTCGGCAAACAGTCCGGCCCCGCCGTCAGGCAGATCGTCGCGGGTCACACTGGTCACCACGACGTACTTCAGCCGCAGCCGTTCGGCGGCTTCCGCCACACGCCGCGGCTCTTCCGGATCGACCTTCTGCGGGGCACCCGCCTGGACGGCACAAAACAGGCAGTCACGGGTGCAGACCTCGCCCAGAATCATGAAGGTGGCCGTTCCCCGGCTGAAACACTCGTGCTTGTTGGGACACTGAGCACCCTGGCAGACCGTGTGCAGCGCGGTTTCGTCAAGCAGGCGATGGACCGCATCAGCCACGCCCTGGCCGGAAACGCGGACACGGATCCAGGGCGGCAGACGCCGTCCTCGTCCGGAGGCAGGGAGGGAGTCCTCCGGCTGTTTTGTTTCTTCGCCCATGCGTATCGTGGTATACTATCGGGCATGGTTACGCGAGCCAAACCTGCCATCAGCCGACGGGGTTTTCTAGCAGCTGCCGGCGCGACCCTGGCGGCCGGGACGCTGAGCGGAGGGCTCCACACCGCCGCCGCGAACGCCCGACCGGAGGCTCCGTCGCCCCATGAGGCCCTGTTCTATGAGCGCCTCAAAGGTAACAATGTCCAGTGCGCGCTCTGTCCAAGACGATGCCGGGTTCCCGCCGGGGAACGGGGGTATTGCCGCGTCAGGGAGAATCGGGAGGGACGTTACCTGGCTCTGACGTACGGGCATCCCTGCGCCATGAACCTGGATCCCGTCGAAAAGAAACCCTTCTTTCACGTCCATCCAGGGACCAAAGCCTTCTCCATCGCCACAGTGGGGTGCAACATCCACTGCCGGTTCTGCCAGAACTGGGATATTTCCCAAGCCCGTCCGGAGGAGCTCGTTACGGCCTATCGAACCCCTGACGACATTGCCGCGGAAGCGGTTCGCCTGGGAGCCCGAAGCATCGCCTACACCTACAGCGAGCCGACCGTCTTCTACGAATACATGCTCGACTGCTCCAAGGCGGCCCGGGCCCGGGGCCTCGACAGCATCGTCGTCTCCAACGGCTTCATCAACGACGCCCCGCAGCGAGCCCTTTTCCCTCATATCAAGGCCATCAAGATCGACCTGAAGGCCTTCACCCCCGATTTCTACAAGGACGTCTGCGATGGCCGGCTACAACCTGTGCTCGACACGCTGAAACGGCTGTCGACTTCGGGGGTCTGGTTCGAAGTGGTCTGCCTCCTGATCCCGACGCTGAACGACGGGACCGATGAGATCCGGCGTATGGCCGCGTGGATCGTGAAAGAACTGGGGCCGGCCGTTCCGCTTCACTTCACACGGTATCAGCCTCTGTACCAGTTGAGGAACCTACCCCCCACCCCGACCGACACGATCCTCAGGGCTCGGGAGACCGCCATGAACGAAGGGTGTCTTTTTGTCTATACGGGGAACCTTCCGGGCTTGGAGGGACAGGACACCCAGTGCCCTTCCTGCCAGGGCATCGTCATCCGGCGCTACGGTTACCACATCCGGGAGAACAACCTGAACGCAGGGAAGTGCGGCCATTGCGGCCGGGACATCCCCGGTCTCTGGACCTGACGGCGAAGGGGTGCGCCGGCCCAGGGTCAGGCGGGGTTCCTGCGGACAACGCGTTCAATGGCTTGGAGAAGGGCACTGGCACTGACCGGCTTGCCGATGACTTCATCGACGCCTTCGGGATTCTCCTTCTTGTGGTTCATCAAGTCACCGAAGCCGGTCACCATCAATACCGCCGTTCCGGGTGAAAGCCGCTTCACCTCACGTGCCAGCTCCCCTCCGTCCATCCCGGGCATGGCCAGATCGGTGATCACAACATCGAAACAATTTCCTCTCAGCTTACCCAGACCCGCCTCTCCGCTGCCCGCCATCTCCACCAGGCAACCGGCATGGGTCGCATAGGCGGAAAGGAGTGTCCGCACCACATCATCATCGTCGACAATCAGCACCCGCCAACCGGCCGCCAACTTGCCGAAGACCGGCTCCTTGGCGATGAGGGTGCCCCCCGCCACCCGCGGAAGCCGGAGGGTGAACGTCGTGCCTCCACCGGGCCGGGGCCCCGCATCGATCCGCCCTCCGTGACTCGCGGCCACCCCGTAACATACGGACAAACCCAGACCGCTGCCTTTCTTGCCCTTCGTCGTAAAGAAAGGATCGAAACAATGTCGCCTGACGGCCTCATCCATCCCGGTGCCGTTGTCGCTCACCTCGATCGTCGTCTGAGCCTCGTCCTCGGTGGTGGCGACGGTGATCGTGCCCTGGCGCGGAATCGCATCCACGGCGTTGAACAACAGATTGGTCAACAGCTCCCGAAGCGCCGCCGCGTTACCCCGGACAGGCCTGACAGCGTGAAATTCCGTTTCCACCGTAATCGTCTTGCCATCGGCGCAGGCTTGCGCTTTCCAGACCGGCTCGGTCAAGGCCACCACTTGCTGGACCAGATCGGTGATGCCGACAGGCTCCACCTCGAGATCAGCCGGCCGGTAGAACTCCCGCAGCCGACGCACAACCTCCTTTGCATCCTTGCCGGCCGCGAGAATGCTGCGAAAGGAGGTCTCCACCTGTTGTCGATCGCCGAGCAACTGCGGCGAATTGAGCATCATTTCGGGAAACCCGATGATGGGCATGAGCAGATTATTGAAATCGTGGGCGACCCCCCCGGCCAGCTGGCCGATGGCCTCCAGTCTCTCTTGTTGCCTCAAACGCCCATCCAGAGTCGCCCGTTCCCGTTCCGCGCGCCGCTGGGCGGTAATATCCTCAAAGGTCGTATAGACCTGATGCGGACGCCTCTCGCCGGCCCTGAATTGAGGAACAGCATTGATGTTGATCCAGACATAATCATCCACCTTGGGGTTGAAAACCCCCATCACGACGTCGCGCACCGCCTCCCCACTGCGCAAAGCCACCATGCAGGGATGCGAGTCGCCGGCAAACTCCGTTCCGTCAATGTACACCGTTCGCCAGCGTGGGTCGGAGGGAACGCGCCCCCTCATCGCGTCGAGCGACATCCCGAGGATCCGCTCCGCGGCCGGATTGGCCGCCGTGATCCGGCCCTCCGCGTCTTGATACACCACGCCCTGGGTCATGGTCTCGAACAGCAGACGGGAGTGGGCCTCACTTTCGGTCAAGGCGGCCTGAACGCGGAGAATACGGGCAAAGGTCCGGCGTAATACCCCGTAGAGAAGGCCACCCGTGATCAGGACAAAAGCCAGTCCCTTGACAATGGCCCACCGTGTCATACCTTCGGGATCCTGCGTGAGGGCGCCCAGCACGCGGTCCGACATAAGAATCCACAAAGCCGCGAATCCGATATAGCCAACGGCGATCTGCCAGGCCGATCGGGTAAGGAACTCCGGCGTCACATTCCGGCGTTCCTCGGACACGGGAAACTTGACCTCTTTGCTTTCTGTCATCGTCTCACCCTCGAGCGTGGGTCCTCTTGGCTTCACGTTTCACCCATCATAGAAGGAGAGCGGCCTTAATGCAAACCCTCCCACCCTTTGGGCGGCGCAGGGAGGCGGCAGGTCCCTCGCTAAAAAAAACGCCGTTAGTTTCCAGAGAAACTAACGGCGTTTCAGGGTTCGAAATGGTCGGGCCGAGGAGATTTGAACTCCTGACCTTCTGCACCCCAAGCAGACGC
>CAYOIT010000107.1:0-15648 GCA_964404035.1 uncultured Verrucomicrobiota bacterium
GTTTACATCAACTGGGCGGCCTACGACGAACTCTCGGACAATGTGGAGTTGACCGAGACGATCGCCATGCAGCAGCTCGACCACCTGCTGCGGTTGCGGAAACTGGGCGTGCGCTTCGACTATTACGTCATGGACGCGTTCTGGTATGCCCGCGGCGGCGGCTACCGCGCCTGGCGTCAGCCGCACTGGCCCAACGGCCCGGAGGCGTGGCTGAAGAAATGCCTGGAGAACGACGTCAAGCCGGGGCTCTGGCTCGGCACGAATGCCCTCTGGTGCCAGTTGGAGGCCACGGCGGCGTGGCGCGGCTCGGTCAGTTCCAGCGGCAACTCCTGCTGTCTGTTTCAGGGCGGCTTTCTCAACGATTTCCTCGCGATGATGCACGAGTGGTACGAGCGGGGCGTCCGGCTGTTCAAATTCGATTTCGCCGATTTCGCCGCCGCCACCCCGGAAGTCGAACGGACCATGTTGCCTTCGGAAATCCGGGCCGCGAACATTGCCGCCTTCTCCGCGGGGATGAAGAGCTTCCGCCAGACCCATCCCGAGGTGGTGCTCATCGCCTACAACGGCTTTGAAGAGGTGATGACGCAGCAAAACACCAGCGTCCCGGTGCGCAAGTCGATCGACACGCACTGGCTGGAGGTGTTTGACTCCCTTTACTGCGGCGATCCCCGGCCCGCCGATGTCCCCGCAATGCGTTTCTGGCGCGCCAAGGATGTCTACTCCGATCACCAGGTCCGCGTTTTCGAGGCCTCCGGCTTGCCGCTGCCCCGCATTGACAATACGGCCTTCATGGTGGCGAACACCGGCACCTGCTATTTCCGCAAGACGGAGGCGTGGAAGGGGATGTTGATCCTGAGTCTGGCGCGCGGGGGCTGGGTCAACACCTACTATGGCAATCTCGACCTACTTGATGAAGTCCAGGCCGCCTGGTTCGCCAAGGCGCAGGGGTTGTTCATGACCCTGCAGGAAACCGGGCGAAACGCCACCTTCGGCGGTTGGCCCGGCCGCGGGGAGCCCTATGGTTTTCTCGCGCGGCAGCCGGCGGGCGCGCTTGTCACGGTGGTCAATCCCTCGCAGAGTGTCGCCACGCTCACGCTTCCCGTGCTGGGGCACCAGGGGCAGCGCCTGCTCTTCCGGGACGCGGGGTTCGCCCCCGTGCTCACAGCGAAGACGATCATGCTCGGACCCGAGCAGATGGCGGTCCTGGGGTTGGGTTGTTATGCCAACGAGACGCATGACCTGGGCGTTCAGGACGATGTCGTCATTCCCCGCCAGATCGAGCCCCTGGCCGCCGAGTTCAAGGCCGATGGCCCGCATGCCATCGCCGCCACGCTTGAGCCGCCGGCGAGCGGATACATCCGGTTCGGCATCCAGTTGAAAGCGAAAAACGGGCAGGCGCACCGTCTCTCCGGCGGTTCGCCGCCGAAGGGCAGGCCGCTGGGCGAACTCATTCAGCTCAGCGCCACGCAGGCCGGGAACCCGGTGGCGGTGCGGATTGAATACGACAAGCAAATCTGGAGCGGCCTGTCGTGGGCGATGGGCGAGATTGCCGTTTCCGAGTTGCGCGCAGGGATTCCCCTCACGCTGCGGGGCTGCGCTGTTTGCGCCGATGACATCACGCTCACGGGCACGGTCTATCAGGTAAACTACGGCGACAAAGAGACCTAGAATGAAAGTTACACAAGATAGCAAACACACGGAGAGAAAGGATGATATGAAACCGAACATCCTTTGGATTATGACCGATCAGTACAATGCGGACTGCTTCTCCTGGATGAACCATCCGGTGGTGAAGACGCCCCATCTCGATGCACTGGCTGCCCGGGGAGCGGGATTCACCCAAGCCTACTGCCAGTATCCGCAGTGCACGCCATCACGAGTGAGCATGCTGCTGGGGCAGTACTGCAAGACCCACCGTCAGTATGGATTTCAGGGCAACATGGGTTCGGAGCCTGTCCACCTCATGGAGTACTTCCGTCGTCACGGCTGGCGCACCGGTGCCGTGGGCAAGTTCCATGTGGATCCCCTCGGCCTTCACTTCGTGGCAGACTATTCGGCGCCCTCCATGTCGATCGATGCCTTTCAGGCCAATCCGCCTGAAGCGTACTACGGTGCCTATCTGGAACGGCAGGGCCTCCACTATCCCACCCACGAAACCCACGGTGGCCAGGGCAATCCCCCCAGGCCCAAGCCGCCGGTTTCAGCCTTTCTGCGCTCCGACGTGCCGGTGGAGCACAACCTGGAGCGCTGGACCGGAGACCGGACGATAGAATTCATCCGCGACTGCGCATCCAAGAAGGAGCCTTTCCTGGCCTTTATGTCCTTCGAGCGCCCCCACGCACCGCTCAACATCCCCTTTGCCGAGGAGGGCCGGATCGATGCCTCCCGTATTCCGCTCGATCCCGGCGAGACCGAGGCCCAGCTTCTCCTCAAGCCTCGGCTCTGCCTGGAAGGGCGGATGGATCCCTGCTCCCAGACCTGGCGGAGCCCGGAGGAGTTCCGGGAGGTCCTCAAGTGCTACTTCACCCTCATCGAGATGATCGACGACCAGATCGGACGGGTGATGTCGGTGCTTCGTGAGCTGGGGCTCGAAGAGAATACGGCCATCGCCTTTTGCGCCGATCACGGTGATCAGGCAGGGCGCAAGCGCATCTTCGACAAGTGTCAGCACGCGAGTAGCGCGCAGCTCACCCGGATACCCTTCATCCTCGTGCCACCGGCCTCCTGTTCGGGGCGGGTGGTGGATGCCCCCGTAGAGAGCATTGACCTCTACCCCACATTCTGCGACTGGGCCGGGCTGGAGCATCCCGCCCATCTGGAGGGACGGTCCCTCGCCGGGGTCTGCACCGGGGCCGAGGAGGCCGATCCTCACCGGGTGGCCGTGAGCGAGAGCTTCTTTCGGCGCTCCGTGGTGAAGGACGGGTGGCGCCTTGTCCATCACCGGGGCGGCAGCGTTCACGAACTCTACAACCTGCGGAAGGATCCTCTGGAGTACGAGAATCTTTACCTCCAGCCGGGACATGCGTCAAAGGTAGATGAACTGAAGCACGAACTCATCCATTTCCTCTCCGACCCCTGGGAAGAGCGGGATACGGAGGGGCTCGACGCCCGCCTCCCCGGCAGCATTGAGCAGCGGGTCAACTTCACCCACCAGCGCCTTCACCGCAGCGGTTGCGAGAGCGGCCCCTTCTTCATCGCCGGGCGGGGCATACATGCCTTGGAGTGGAAGCACTGGACACTCTTCTATCGGGTGGATACGCGGGCGCACAGCATTTTCTCCACGCGGAGTGACCCCGACCGGACGATCAACCACTACGGGACGCCGCTCGGCTGGGCCTATGGAGAGATGCGGGATCGGCTGATTGATCTGCTTATGGAACAGCATCCGCCCCTCACTTACTGGGAACCGGAACCCCTTGGTGCGGAGATGCCTACCCCGGAGCAAGTGCAGGCTTATCTCTCCCAGCCCCTGTTTCAGGAATCCTATCCTGAAGAAATATAGCGAGAAAAGGTAACGTAGTAAGCATCCCCAAAACAGAGAGAATTGATTATGAATTCGTTATATGAGCATTTTGCCACGGCTTTTGACATCGGCGTAGCGGTGGGATTGGCATTCCCGGATGACCATACTCCTGCCGAACTGTCACTGATCGCCAAAGAATTCAGCGTGGTGACGCCGGAGCATTGCATGAAGCCGGAGGGGGTCCAACCTCGGGAAGGAGAATTCACCTTTCAACGGGCCGACGCGCTGGTTGCATTCGCGACGGGGCACGGCAAGCGGGTCACCGGGCACACCCTCGTGTGGCATCAGGCTTGTCCGGATTGGTTCTTCCAGGCGGGCGACGCCGCGGCGGGGCGCGCGCTGGTGCTGGCGCGCTTGCGGGCGCATATTCAGGCGCTGGTGGGGCGCTATCGCGGGCGCATCATGGGGTGGGATGTGGTAAACGAGGCGATTGACGATCACGATGCCTATCTGCGCGACAGCCCGTGGCTCCGCCACATTGGCGAAGACTATGTGGCCCAAGCTTTCCGCTTTGCCCGCGAGGCGGATCCGGACGTCCAACTCTATTACAATGACTACGGCATCGAAAGGCCGACGAAGCGAGCGAAGACGCTGCGGCTGCTGGCGTCGCTACGCGACGCCGGGGTATCCGTGGACGCGGTGGGCATTCAAGGGCATTGGGTGCTGGATCAGGTGCCGTTCGAGGAGATCGACGCCGCTATCGACCTGTTCGCGCAGACCGGCCTCAAGGTCATGATCACGGAACTGGATTTGAGCCTGCTCCCCTGGGACCCCGCGGCCGGCGATCCCTACGCCGGCGGTTGCCCCGCGGAATTGCTGGCCCGCCAAGCGGAGCAATACGCCAAACTCTTCCAGTTGTTCCTGCGCCACCGCGACGTGATTACCCGCGTCGGCTTCTGGAACCCCCACGACGGCCGCAGTTGGCTGAACAGTTATCCCTATCACCGCACAAATTATCCGCTGCTCTTCGACCGCCAGTGCCAGCCCAAGCCGTCGTATGCGGCGGTGATGGAGGTCGAAGTTTGAGCCCCGGCCGCAGGGACAAAGTGATGAATACAGAAGCCCGCACCGACTGGTTTCACCGTGCCCGCTGGGGCGTGTCGTCGACTTACCTGGCCGATCTGGCCAGCAACACGGTGGTCATCAACCTGATGCCCGCCAGACAAGAGAAGAAGGAGGATATGATATGAGTATTGTTCAGCATGGAGGCGGGAGCGGAACTTGGAGTCGCTGGAGCAGGGGCTGTCTGGTGGGGCTCGCGGCGGGGCTGACGACCTGGACGGCGGTGGCGGACCCGCAATGGGACCTGCCGCCGGCGGTGCCGGAGGGTTTCCTGCCGAAATTGGGAGCGGTCACGGCCGACGGGGACCTTGGCGAATGGAGCGCCGCGGCGGCCGTCCCGTTGCGGTTCGCGTCGTACATCGCACACCGCAAACCGTCCCACACCTGGAACGGGCCGATGGACTGCGGCATGGAGGTGTTCTGCGGCTGGAACGAGGAGGGGCTGTGCCTGGCAGGCTTCGTGGCTGATGACGACGTCCAGAACGACGCGGCGCCGGAGAATTCCTTCCAGCGCGACTGCCTGGAACTCTACGTTGACGGTCGAATAGGGGCTGCGCTCATGAAGCCGCCCTATACGAAAGGCGCTTACCAACTGTATGTCCGGCCGCCGGTCGGGGGGAAGACATCGGAACTGTTCATCCACCCGGCGCATGGCGCGATTGCCGGCGCCCGAGTGGCGGGCAAACTCGTTGCGGGCGGCTGGACCTTCGAAGTGGTCCTGCCCTGGTCGGCCTTTCCCGGGTTCACGCCCCGGGCGGGAAGCAACCTGGGTTTGCAGTTCGGTCTCGACGACTACGACGGCCGCGATAGCGGCCTGATCCAACCGCTCATGATGAGCTGGCAGGCAGCCACCATGCTGTTCATGAGCCCGCAGAAGATGGTAAAGTGGACGCTTGCAGACAGGTTCCCGAAAGGGGCCGGCACGTTGGTCGGCACCGTGGCAGGCATCGACATGCCGTCGGAGATCTACGAGGGGAACTCGGTCAAGGCGGCCATTGAACTGGGCCGTTCGATGGCCGGGTCGGCCGCCTCGTGTCGTTACGAGGTCAGGGACTGGATGGGCGTTGTGGTGGCGCAGGGACCGGTCAGCCTCGCGAAACGGACTCCGCCCTGGCAGGACTCCGCGGGGGGCGGGTTCGAGTGGGTCCTGGGGAACGCTCGCGACGGCGTCTACACGGTGGACGCGACTTTTGCCGACGCGCAGGGCGCCGCGCTCGGCGTCTCGCGCCGGAGTGTCATGCTCATGCGCTTCGTGCGGCAGGAGGGGAACGCCGCGGTGACGGCGGCCGTGACCAGGATCGAAAAAGCGGATATCGCCAGGCTGGCGCAGACCGAACCGTTCCGGGCGGCAGCCTGGCTGGGCGCAGCGGCGTGTGTCGAGAAACTCAAGTGGGCCATCGAACTGCGGGATCGCCAACTCCTGCAGGTGACGAAGCGCGAGTTGCTGACGCGGCTGGCCGTGCTGGAGACCGGGGCTGTGCCGGCGGACTGCCCGCCGCTGTATGCGCTCCTGGCCCTCACCGCCAAGCCCGAGGCGCAGGTTGTGGTGGAATACCCCGCCACGCGCGCCATGCCGACGCAGACCACGGCCTCCGTGACGTTCTACTGGGCCGGGCTGCCCCTGGCCTCGGCCTCGATCATGGAGTTCGCCGACACCGAGGCGGCGCGGAGAGATTTTGACCAGCCGAGTTCGGGCTGGTGGCAGAAGATGCGCCGGGAGGATATGCGCCTGGCCGGGTTGCCCGCTCATTCATCCCAAATGCCGTTTGAGATGATTCCCTTTGATTTGGCAAAGTTCGATCCTGCCCGGCAGGCGCTCGTCTGCTCTTTCGCCAAAAACATCATCGTGGCGGTGGACGCCGACGCCTTGGACGGCATTCAGGCGGAGGCGGTGACGCTGAACGATTCCGCTCAGAAGCCGGCCCGGGAGGCCGTTCAGCGCTGGGCTCGGAAAGCCGGCAAGCCGGTCGTGGACTTCCAGACCGCCGTCACGAACGGGTGGTGCCTGATCGCCGGCCTGCCCTCCGACGAGAAGGACGCTCAGGCACTGCGCAAGATCAAGCAAATCTTCAAGGCCGTGCCGGCAGATGAAATGCGCTGGGTCAGCGTGCTGGACGGCAGCCGGACCCTATTTCTGGGACCGGCCCCGCGCGAGGTGGCGGAAACCGCCACGCGGCTGATCACCGCCGGCAAGCCGGTCACGGCGGCGGATGCGGACGCCCTGCGGCAGGCGCTGCTGCGGTCCGTTCCGAAGCCGCGGATGACGCCCACGCCGGTCAAGGACATGAGTTTGTACAGCGGTGATTTGCACACGCATAGCGGCTATTCCGATGGGAGTTCCACGCCCGTTGGCATGGCGCTCGAGGCGATGTATTGCGGCATGGATTTCATGGCGCTGACCGATCACAACACGGTGGACGGCGCGCAGGTTGCCAACAAGCTGTTCCGGGACTGCGGGATCGATTTCCCCGTCATCATCGGCGAGGAGATCACCATGAGCTGGTCGCACATGAATGCCTATCCCCTGCGGGAAGTCATCCCGGCAAACCTTTCCCCCTACGCGACGATCAAGACGGCCCATAGGCAGGGGGCCGTGATCCAGTGGAACCATCCCGGCTCCTATGATATGGCCTGGTACCTGGCGCATGGCGAGCAGGCCATGAGCGGCACCGGCTTGGACGCCTGGGAGCATCCCATGCCCCAGTACAGCCAGTGGAAGAAGGCGGGCCAACTGCCGCCGCTGGTCGGCTCAAGCGACACGCATGACGCGACGTACGGGTCGTCCGAGCGGACGCTGATCCTGGCTCCCGGCCCGGCGGCGGACGATGTGGCTGAAGCCGTGCGGCGCGGCGCCAACCTTCTCGTGTCTTGTGCGGATGCCCGTTTCTTTTTGGGCCCGGACGAGATGATCGCCCGCGCGGTCACGGCGATGGCCGACGGGCAGGCGATGCAGGAGCAGCGGGCGACGCGGCTGAAGGCCGCCCTCGCGAAGGCCGACATCCCGTCCCTGCTGCGCAAGAGCCCCTCTGCCGTTGTCAAGCCGAGCGATGTGGCACAGTAACCATGCACGATTCACGAAATGGGAAGGCGGATTGCCCGGCTCAGGCGTGGTGGATGAGGAGGATTTGCAATGACGGTGAAAGCAACTGATAACAAGCCGCTGAACGTTCTGTTGATCATGGTGGATGAATGGAGGCATGACAGCTTCTCCATGATGAAGCATCCGGTGGCGCTGACACCCCATATCGACGCCTTGGCGGCGCGAGGCACACGCTTTTCCGAGGCCTATTGTGCGAGTCCGCTGTGCGGGCCGTCGCGCGCTTCGTTCTTCACAGGGCAATATGTTAACCGGCACGGTGGCTGGTCCAACGGGGCCAATCACCACGTTCGCCCGGACCAGGACTCGCTGGTGCACCGCCTGCATGCGGCCGGTTACCGACTCGGCCATGCCGGCAAGAACCACACCTTCCAGGATGCGACATTTGAGCGGTTTTTCTGCTTTCGTGAGGAATACGGCCACTTCGGCAAGTCGCACGGCGACATCCGGCCAGGCGACAGGCAGGTGTCAGAGTACCGCCAGAATGATCAACGCGAGTACTTTGGCAAATTCTTCCTGTCCGGCAACGCTCTCCTTGGCGAAGGGCTGATTCCCGAGCCGGAGCCGTTCCCGGCCGCAACCTGCCAGACGGCCCGGATCGCCGAAGACGGCATCCGCTTTTTGGAACAACAGCAGGACAACCCTTTCTTCCTGCACCTCTCGTTTCCTGACCCGCATTGGCCCAATACGGTCAGTGAACCCTGGTTCTCGAAGCACGATCCGGCGACGTTACCGCCTTTGGAGGCCTGGCCCATGGATTGGGACGGGCATCCGTTCAAGCATTTCGTGCAGTCGAGGGCCTGCGAATATGACCGTTACACGGAAGCGGAACGCAAGCGCATCCTGGCAACCTACTACGGGCAGTGCGCCTTCATCGATCAGGCAGTGGGATCGGTTCTAAAGAGGCTGACGGAACTCGGGTTGGATCAAGACACGCTGATTGTGTTCGCCTCCGACCATGGCAATTTCGCCGGACGCTATGGCTTGATCGGGAAGACGGGAGGCTTCTACGACGCCCTGATCCGCATTCCCTGCATCCTCGCCGGTCCGGGAGTTCCCTCCGGGCAGGTCTCCGACGCGGCCCTCAGCAATATCGATCTTGCGCCGACCATCCTGGACCTGCTGAATCTTCCGGCGCTTCCGCAGGCCCAGGGCCGTTCCTTCCTTCCGCTCTTGCGGGGCGAGACCGATACCCACCGCCAGGTGATCTTTGCGGAGGTGGGAGATCCCACGCCGCCGCCCACCCCCAGGGATCGGCAGACGTATGACGACTACAACCGGGAACGTTGTGCCAAAGACGGCTGGTTCTGGTTTATTGAGTACGTCATGCGGGGCCGGGCAGCGATGGTCCGACGGGACGGCTGGAAGTATGCCTTCAATACCGGAGACCTGGATGAACTCTACCATCTCAAGGAGGATCCCTGGGAATTGAGGAATCTTGCCGGGGATCCCGCCTATGCCGATCGCAGGCAGCAGATGCGCGACCAATTGATGGAGTGGGTTCTGACGGCGCCATTCAGCACAAAAGACGCCTGAACATCTCTTGAAAGATGAATCGATGATGGAAAAGAACTACGCGATGACCAGCCGCGAGCGTTTGTTCGCGGCTTTGAGCGGGGAAAGCAGCGACCATGTGCCCGTGTGGCTGCTGTTCCCTTATCATTCCACGGGCTACTATGTGGATGTTCGGACCGCTCCCGCGTACAGGGACGTATTTGAGACAACGAAAACCCGGGCGATCACGCTCAACCGGCGCAACCTGGGGGTGCCGTCGCACACACCAGACGTGGTTGGGAAGTATGAAACGGTCACCGATGGAGACCTGACCATCCGGCGGAATGTGTTGACGTATCGGGGCCGTTCTCTGACCAGTGAGGTGCATGAAGGTCCGAACGGAACGGAGGTGCTCAAGTTTCTGCGTACGGAAGAGGATCTGGAGTTCTATTGCTCGTTGCCTGTCCTGCAGGATAAGAGCGCCATCGAGGCCGCTATGGAATCGCAAATGGCGCGCTATTTACAGGAGAAGGCCGAGTTCCCCAGTGAATGTGGGTCGATGATGCTCTGTCTGGGTGAGCCCGTGGGCTCTCTCTATCACAGCTCGAACCTCAATGAATACCCGATCTGGTCGCTGACGCACAACGACCTGATCGTCGAATACCTGCACCGGGAAATGGAGCGGTTGCGTCAGGTGTACCGGTTCTGCCTGGAGCGCGATCTGGCGGATGTGTACTTCCTGGTCGGCAGTGAACTGGCGTCGCCTCCCCTGGTCAGCCGTGCGACGTTCCAGCAGTGGATCGTCCCGTTTGCCGGCGAGTTGATTGAGATGATTCACGCCTACGGCAAAAAGGCCATTCAGCATTACCACGGCCAGATTCATGAGATTCTGCCCGATTTTCTCTCCATGGCACCGGATGCCTTGCACACGATCGAGGCGCCGCCGGTTGATCCTATCGCCGTCAGCGGGCCCATTCGATCCCGCCCCCCCGGCAAGACTGGCCGAGAACTATCACGTTATGATGCGCACGGCGTGGGAGCATGGACCCTGGGAGATAGCATGAGCGACAATAGCAATTGGGGGGCATGCTCGGCACCATCGCCTTGATGGAGGCGGGGGGGGATGACACGAAAGGCATTTGCGGCGGGCAAGGTACTGCCCGCCGTACAGTAGGCCGGGCGCTACGCCGCCCGGCATTGGCGCAGTGCAAGTGAGATTCATGAGTCAGTTGAAGGAAAATCACAATGTTACAACCCTGGTTCAACGAGGCAAAACTCGGCATCTTCATCCACTACGGGATCTATGCCGTGAAGGGGATTCCGGAGTCCTGGTCGTTCTTTAACGGCCAGATTTCATACGAAGACTACATGGCGCAGTGCGCAGGTTTCACCGCCGCCAACTACGATCCGGCGGCTTGGGCCAAGTTGTTCAAGGAGGCCGGGGCGCGCTATGCCGTCCTGACCACCAAGCACCACGATGGCGTGGCGCTGTGGGATACCGACACCAGCGATCTGACAGTGGTCAAGAAAACCCCGGCCGGCCGGGATCTGATTGCGCCATATTGTGCCGCGCTGCGGGAGCAGGGGATCAAGGTGGGTCTCTATTTCAGCCATCTCGACTGGTCGCACCCCGACTATCCCACTGTCCTGCATCCGCCCCCCTGGACTCCGCCGGTGGAAAGGCGCAACAGGTTCGCCGACCCGCTGCGCGACGAGGACGTGAGCCCTGAGCGCTGGGAGAAGTTCCTGCGGTTTCACCGCGCCCAGCTCAAAGAACTGTGCGAGCGGTTCCGGCCCGACCTTTTCTGGTTCGACGGCAACTGGGGGCGCTCCGAAGAGCAATGGCGCATGGCCGAACTGCGCGAGCAGTTGCACGGCTGGTGTCCGCACGGTGTGGTTCTTAACTCCCGCATGAACGGGCATGGCGACTACCAGACGCCCGAGCAGGGCATGCCGATCACCCGCCCCGCCGGTGCCTGGGAGTTCAGCATGACGGTCAACGACTCCTGGGGCTACCAGGGTCAGGACCACAACGAGAAATCGGTGGACCGCATTGTGCGCACCTTATGCGAATGCATGAGCCTGGGCGGCAATCTGCTTCTCGACATCGGCCCGACGGCCGACGGGGCGATCACGCCGCCGCAGGCCGAACGTCTTCGAGGACTCGGCGCGTGGATTCGCAAGCACGAGGAGGCGGTGTATCCCACGCAGGAAGGGCTCCCCTTCGGGCACTTCCACGGACCGACGACGTTGTCTAAGGATCGGAAGACCCTCTACCTCTATGTGTTCGAGAAGCCGCGCAAGGAAATTGCCGTAAAGGGCTTGTTCACGAAGGTCAAGGCGGCCCGGGTGGTGGGTTCCGGCGCCGAATTGAAATTCGAAGTCAACGGCGGTGCTCCCTGGGTCAACATCCCCGGCATCCTCTATGTCGAGGTGCCGGAAAGGGTATTGGACAAGACGGTCACGGTGATCGCCCTGGAGTTTGAGAAGGAGTTGGAGATCTACCATGGGCCAGGGCAAGCGGTAGAGAAGAACTAAACCCAACGGGGTAGCTCGAAGTGCCTGGAGGGCGGCAATCCCTTGCCGCCGCGGCGGGCAGCGTAGTGCCCGCCGTACAGTAGGCCGGGCAGTCTTGTCACGCCGGAGTTCACGAAGGCGGAACCTTGCCCGGCATGTTGCCGTTGATGCAAGCATGAAGAACCATTCTGACATTGATGATTGTTACGAAGACCAAACACAGGAGACAGAAATGAAAGACAAGATCGTGCTCATCACGGGTGGTTCCAAAGGCTATGGCGCCGGGACTGCGGAAGTCATGAAACAGGCAGGCGCGAAGGTGTGGATCACCGGCCGGGATCAGGCCGCGCTCGACGCCACCGCGAAGCGGCTGGGCGTCAAGGGCATCCGGGCGGATGTAACCAGCCCCGCCGACTGGGATCGCGTTTTCGCCGCCCTCCAGGCCGAGGGAGGCCGGTTGGACGTGCTGGTGAACAATGCCGGCGGCGGCGTCAAGATTGCGCCGATGACGGAGCAGACTGACGAGGCCATTGCCCAGATCATCGCGGTCAACCTGACCGGCCAACTCTACGGCTGTCGGCGCGCGGCCAAGGTGATGAAGGCGCAACGCAGCGGCCTCATCGTCAATATCTCCAGCGGCTGCGCCCTCCATGCCTGGCCGGGCTGGGGCCCATATTCGGCCGCCAAGGCGGGGCTCAATCAGTTTGGCCACTGCCTCTACACGGAACTGCGTGAAGCGGGGGTGCGGGTGACAACCATCACGCCCTACTGGGGTGCGACCGACTTCGTGGACGCGGCCGGCATTGCCGGGCATCCCGCTAGCGACCCGGCCATCCGCGCGAAATGCATGCAACCCGCCGAGATGGGGCGGCTGGTGTTGGACGTCTGCAACACCCCGGCGCATCTCGCCATCCCCGACATCACCGTACAACCCCTGATCCAGCAGATCGAGCCGATGTGATGAGCAAATGAGCAAACGCCACTATGATCTGGCGGTGATCGGCGGCGGCAGCGGCGGCAGTGCTGCCGCCCTGGCCGCAGCACGGTTGGGCCTGAAGGTGGCCACCGTCGAGCGTGGCGGCATGCTCGGCGGCACTGCCACGCAAGGCGGTGTCAACTGCTGGGAGGTGGGCGTCGGCGGTACTGGCATCCCCTTTGACCTCTATCGGCGGATGAAGCGGGACCATCCTGAGGCAATCGGCATCTACTCGTTCGGCCGTTTCTTTTGCTGGCAGGACGCCTGGTACTACCCGCACGCGTTGGATAAAGTCAACTTCCCCGGCGCCGAGTTATTGATTGATCCGGAGCGATGCTACGTTGACACCTTGCGCCGCCACTCGGGCCCCGAGCAGGCAAGGACGGAGACGTGGTGCCGGGAACATTGGCACGGGGTGCCGTTTCTGCCGGAGCCGATGGCCGCAACCATTCGGACCTTGCTGGAGGAAACCGGCAACGTGGATATCCGCCTCCAAACCTCCTTCACCGAGGTGCAGGCTGAAGGCCAGCGCGTGACCGGAGTTCGGCTGGATGATGGAACCGAATTGCAGGCCACCCTGTGGGTGGATGGAACCGGCGGTGAGTTCTGCCACGCCCTGGGATGTGAGGTGCTGCGTGGCATTGATCCGCGCAGTCGCTTCCATGAGCCCGGGGCGCCGGAGGTGGGATCCGATGCCGTCAATGCCGTCACCTTGATCTACAAGGTCATGCCCGGCTTTGAGCCCGCTATTGAGTCATTGCCGGACGGTATTCCGGCCACGTGCTGGTGGGCGGCAAACTTCCCGCCGATGCACTGCGTGCAGTATTCGGACTTTGGACGGAACTGCAACATGCTGCCGACCATGGAAGGCCGGGAGTGCATCAAGCTGGGCTATCAGGCCGCCACTTTGGAATGCATACGCCGCATCAAGGCCCACTGGCATTTCGTCCAAACCCATTGGCCGGAGTTCCAGCGCTACCGGATGACCTGGATCGCGCCCATGCTGGGCATTCGCGAGGGCCGGCGCGTGGTCTGCGAGAAGATGCTCACCGAGAACGATATTCTGCTTGGCCTCAGTCGCCAGACCGAGCCGGACATCATCACCATTGCGGATCATGCCCTGGATCGTCATGGCGAAGGCGGCAGGTGTCCCGAAGTGCACGAACCCTATGGCGTGCCCTATCGCTGTCTGATCCCGAAAGGCTGGCGCAACCTGCTGGTGGCGGGCCGGGCCGCCGGGTTTTCCAGCATCGCCGCCTCCAGTTGCCGGTTGACGCGTACCATGATGCAACTCGGTCAGGCGGCCGGAACGGCGGCGGCCATCGCCACCCGGCACGGGGTCGATCTGCCGGAGGTACGCGCTGACGGCTTGCGCGCCAGCCTGCGTGAGCAGCATGTTCAACTCGACTGGCCGACGGCAGCCGGCAACGGCGCGTAGCGCAGTGGCAATCCCTTGCCGCCGCAGTCGCCGGGTGACGGCAGAGCGGCGCGAAGGGATTCGCGCCCTCCAGAAGAGTGGGTTCCTGTGCCTGCCGTACTGAAGATCCGCCAACTCTGGCCAAATGAATGGCGTTGGCGGTCTTGATCACGGCGTCGGCGCGGCCGGGTGCATTCCGAGATGCCATGGTGCATGGCTATCCATTTGTGTTGCACTATTCATTAGTGTCGCCTATTATCATGACATGATCAGCGAACATGAGACTATTCAGGATTATCTGCTCAATGGCATCGCCAGTGGTAAATTTACGGAGGGGGCCTATCTGCCGTCCATACGCGCCCTGGCCGCGAATACGAATGTAAGCGTACACGCTGTCCGTTGCGCGTTTCGAAAACTGAGCGATCAAGGGGTGCTGCAGAGCACCCGAAAGCGGGGCACCCGCATCCTGCGCAAGCCAGCCGTGGGGCGCGCCCTGTTCATGAGTTCCTGGGATCCCCACACCAACCTGCTCCTGCAAGACGAAGTCAACCATGCGCTCCTCGGCACCCATCTCGATATCGAGTTTCAGCCGTACCTGTTCTCCGAGGGCGCGGGCTTCGAGCGGTTGCGGCAGTTGGCCGACAAGGATGCGCACGACACTGTGCTGGTGACCCTGACCCAGGAGCGGGTGCCCCCCGCAATCCGGCCCGACTGGGAGAAGTTCGCGGCACGGTTCCGGGCGAGGGTCGGGTTCCAGTTCGAGGATCAGCAGCACCTGACGGACAGCGTAACGATCCTGCCCGATCCCCTGGGGGCGGCGCGCCTGGTGGCCGATCATCTGCTCAAGCTGGGCCATCGCCGCATCGGGGTGGTGGCGGGCAAGAAAGAGGCCGACGGTACGTCCTCCGAGCGCCATACCGCCGCGTTGGAAGAGATGCTGACGCTGGTCGGCGCGGAATGTTTTCCCTTCCAGTTCTCAGTGCATGCGGGGAAAGGTCCGGCGGCGTTTGCCAAGGAGCACGGTTGCACCGCCTGGTGGGCGATCAACGATTTCGAGGCGTTGGATCACCTCATCGAATTCCAGCGGGCCGGCCTGCGCGTGCCGCAGGATATTTCCCTGGTGGGCTCGAACGATACCCCCTGGGCCATGAATGCCGCCATGCCGCTGACCACCCTGTCCCTCGATCCGCCCGCGATTGCCCGGGCCATCGTCGCGGCGGTGAATGCCGTTTTTGTGGGCAAGGCCGAAAAGAAGGGCCTCTGCAGGCAGTTTATCCGGCCGGTGTTGGTGGCCAGGGCGTCGACGGTGGCAGTGTGCGGGGGACAGTAGGCATTGAGGAACTGAATGCGAACGTCCAACAAACAACGCCCAAGGTGGAAGGTTCCGTTTGTTGGATGTTGGGTGTTGGGGCGTTGAATTACTCAGAAATAAGTGGGCAGCGAGCAGTGGGCGAAGCACCTGGATGGCGAGCGTCCTCGCGAGCCGCGGCGGGCAGCGTAGTGCCCGCCGTACAGTAGGCCCTGCACCAGAGCAGAGCACGGTGCGGGGTAGGCCGGGCGCT
>CAYOIT010000108.1:0-15618 GCA_964404035.1 uncultured Verrucomicrobiota bacterium
TGAACACGCCGTCCGAAATACTCTCCAGGATGCTTTCGGCCCCGGTGCGGAGCGCGCCATTCTTCTTTGTCGCGTGGCCTGCCATTTATTCCCCTGAATCCCCATGGATAGGGATCATGACAGGATCAAGTCGATAAGCCCAACGGTATGCGCGCGTCTGCATGGAGTAGACCGGAATTCTTCCCTATTCCGCGGGGATAATCAATAACGCATACGGGCAGGTGTGCCATACGACACTAGCGCAATAGTGTCTGCACCGCCACGAGTCCGGACATCGACACCACGATCCACAGCAGAACCCCTTGGAGCATGGGGCGAATTCCGACCGTCCTGATCGCCTCCCGCGAGAGGCCGGCCCCGATCAGGAATAACGTCAGTGTCAATCCCAGCTTCGCGATCTCTTTGATCGTGTCGTACGCGACCTCCCCTTGCGGCCACAGGGTGCGGAGGCCTGCGGCGGCAAGAAAGGCAAAGATGAACCAGGGCAACTTGACCTTCGTGGCGCGGTGCCGCTTCATGAAGGCCAGCCCCAATACGATGGGAAAGATCCAGAGCGCCCTCGCCAGCTTGATCGAGGTGGCGATAGTCAGGGCCTCTTCGCCATACTTGGCCGCCGCGCCGACGACGGAGCTGGTGTCATGAATGGCAATGGCCGACCAAAGCCCGAACTGGGCCTGACTCATGCCCAGGGCATGGCCCAGAGGAGGAAACACGAAGAGCGCCACGGCATTGAGCACAAAGACGGTGCACAGTGACACCGACATGGCCCGGGCGTCCGCCTCGAGCACGGCACCCACCGCGGCGATGGCGCTCCCACCACAAATCGAGGTGCCGACAGAAACAAGCAGTGAGGTCACCGATTCGACCTTCAGGAAACGGCCCAGCAGGATTCCCACCAGAAGGGTGCCAAAGATCGTGACGACCGTGAACGCAAAACCCATCCGGCCTGCCGCCCACACCGCCGGTAAGTTCATGCCAAACCCAAGGCCGACAACCGACCATTGGAGAAGCGCCTTTGAAACCCTGTGGCTGGTTTCCGGGACCGGATTGCCAACCACCAGGGCGAAGGCAAGGCCGGTGGCCAGTGCGATCGGCGGGGAGATCCATCCTGTGAGGGTAACCAGACCCAAGGCCATGAAGACGATGAGTATGGCCATTCTTGAGACGCCTGGCTTCATGTCACAGCGCCTCTCATGATCATCAGCAATTTCATGTAGTGTCCCTCATGTGTTTAAAGAAAAGATAGCGTGATCGTGGTTGTCGAGCAAGGCGTACGCATCGATCTGCGGCCGCATCACACCCAAAGGCAGACCATTGACTTGTTGCCGGCGGGTCCCTATTCTTTCGACTTATGCAGCCTAACCTTGGGTTCCTTCCTGGACCCAAGGACGGGGGAACCAAGGGTTCGGCGATGGCGCCGGACACGGGGCGAACGGTGGATCGATGGGATCATCACGCCCTGCATTACGGTGCTGGGTGCGGTGGAAGGACTGCAGATCGCAACCCCCATGTTCACCCCCTACATTGTCCCGATATCCATTGCCGTGCTGGTCGGGCTCTTTGCCCTGCAGCGCCTGGGAACAGGCGGGATGGGAAATGTCTTCGGTCCGATTACACTCGTGTGGTTCATCGTGATCGGGGCTCTGGGAATTCGCGGTATCGTGATGGAGCCCACCGTGCTTTGGGCCCTCAATCCGTGGCACGCGGTTCGGTTTCTGGCCGCCAACGGGCGCCTCACCGTGGTGGTGCTGGGGTCGGTCTTTCTCGCGGTGACCGGCGCGGAAGCGCTCTATGCCGATCTCGGCCATTTCGGGGCAAAGCCGATCCGCCTGGCCTGGTTGACGGTGGTGTTCCCCTCGCTGGTCCTGAACTACTTCGGGCAGGGCGCGCTCATGCTCAGTCGGCCGGAGACGGTCGATAACCCCTTCTACTACCTCGCCCCGGGCTGGGCGTTGTTCCCGCTGGTGGTGCTGGCCACGGCCGCCTCCGTGATCGCCTCACAGGCCCTGATCTCCGGGGCCTTCTCGCTGACCATGCAGGCCATTCAACTCGGCTACCTGCCGCGGATGGAAATCCGGCACACGTCGATGCACGCCCGTGGGCAGATCTATATGCCGCTGATCAACTGGGCGCTGATGCTGGCCTGCATCGCGCTGGTGCTGGGGTTCAAATCTTCAGGAAATCTCTCGGCTGCCTACGGCATCGCGGTCACGCTCACCATGCTGATCACCTCGGTGCTCTTCTACTTCGCGGCGCGCCGGCTATGGGGCTGGCGGACATGGCAGGCGGGTCTGCTCTGTGCGGCCTTCATGGCCATGGAACTCGTTTTTTGTGCCGCGAACGCCGTGAAGATCGGACACGGGGGCTGGCTTCCTCTGGCGGTCGCCGCCGGGATCTTCGTTATCATGACCACATGGAAAACAGGTCGCCTGCTGCTTCGCGACCGGTTGGACGCCAGGCGCCTGCCGTTCAACGTCTTCCTGGACAGCGTCCAGGACGGGTCCGCCCTCCGGACCAAAGGCACGGCGGTCTATATGTCGGGCAACCCGAACGACACCCCCATCGCGCTGCTGCACAATCTGAAACACAACAGGGTCCTGCATGAGCGCATCGTACTCCTCACCATCGTTGCCGAGGATAATCCGCACGTCGATCCGGCGGAACGAGTGCACGTCGAGTCGTTGACCGCCGGCTTTTTCAGGGTCATTGCCCGGTTCGGATTCATGGAGACACCCGATATTGGCCAGGTCTTCCTGGCCTGCCGCGGGCAAGGCCTGGCGCTCTCCACGGGATCCTGCAGTTTCTTCCTCAGCCGCGAAACGATCGTGCGGGGTAGACGGCCGATCATGTCGTCATGGCGCTGCCGGCTGTTTGCCTTCCTCGCACGGAATTCGCAGACGGCCGCCGCTTTCTTTGGACTCCCCCCGAATCGCGTCGTCGAACTGGGCTTGCAGATAGAACTCTAGCGGTAGGGTTTGTCCCCATATCATGCGACGGCCGGCAGTGTAGGCTGTTCCCTGAAAAGGAGGCCTTATGAATATGAATCGTTTTCTAATGGCAAGCCTGGTGTCGGGGATCATGGTATTTGCACCCTGCGTCGGACAGGCGGAGGAGGAGCAGGCGGCCAAGGCGACCGAGTCGCACGGGGTGGTTCACAGGATTGTCATGTATATCCCCAACCGCGTCCTCGATGTCTTTGATATTGTACGGTGCCGCGTCCGCGTGGGACCGGGCGTCGCCGTGGACGTGCGGGCAACCAAAGTGGCTTCGGCGTTCGTGGGGTCCTATGCCTCGGTTTACGCGGGTCTGCCGGGGCCGCGCAATCGCCCTTTCCCCAAGCTCCCCTTTGGGCTTGAGAGCCGAAACGGGGTTCAAGCCAGCGTCGCCGATGCCACGGTATCCGGCGGCATTGATCCTGACTACGGCCCGGCCGAAATCGGTGTTGGCGTTCACGCGCTCATCATCGGGCTTGATGTCGGTGTCGAGCCCCTCGAGATCCTTGACCTGCTGGCCGGGTTCTTCTTCATCAATCTGACCAACGACGACCTGTGAGCCAGCACGATCCCGCCAGGGATATGGTAAGGACGAGTGGGAAAGCCGTTTTGCATCGGTGGCTCCCAACCTCTATCCGCCGCGCCAGCCGACCAACCAGAATCCATGAGGAATCGGTTGAACGGCCCATCAACCTGACAGTATAGTTCCGCCCAACACGCACGGCATGCGACATGCCGCCGCAGGAAGGCTGGCGCCGTGCCAGAGGCGAGTCGGGGCAGCGCAATTGTCGGTCGCTGGCCAGCCGCCGGAAGCAGGATGGCTTATGAAGCGGCTTGTCATGGGGGCGACAAAGACGGAGATCCATCTGCACCTTTTCAAGAACATGCCTAAGACACAATCTGCGTGAACATCAACCCAATTACGTCCACATCAAGGATTACCGGAAAATCCCCGACAACACCGTGCCTTGGGGCTACAAGGTGGAAGGGGAAACCGTTGGCAAGGGCGTTGTGGACGTGCCACGCTGCCTGACAGCGCTCCTGGCAGCGGGCTATGACGGCTTCCTGGGCCTGGAGTATGAAGGGAAGGAGGACGACACGACAGGCGTGCCGTCCAGCCTCACCCACCTGCGTGCCGCCTTGAGCAACGCAACGGGAACGCCGAACTGAACCCTGCCCAAGTTCACGACAGTTCGCTAGGGCAGAATCACCGGCCGGTAGAAGGCCGGCGTGCCGGAAGCTGATCCTTGCTTTCATAGCATCTCCACACTCCGCAGGGGCGTCCATTCCGGACCGATGGCATGGCTCTGTCCCCCTACTCTCACTGTCGTGGTCCCTGACCGGGTCCGCAGCCGCAGAGTCTCCTGCGTGATCTCCACCTCGACCGTCACCCCTCGCCAGGCCAGCGCAAAGGCCATACGCGTCCAGTGAGGTGGCAGATGGGGTTGGAACTCCAGCACGTCGCCGCGCATCCAGGCACCTCCGAACCCGGTGACCGCCGCCAGCCAGGTCCCGCCCATGCACGCCGCATGGATGCCGGACTCGCTCTCCATTTCGGTGCCGGCGACAAAGTCGGACTCTGCCGACAGCATGAAGTGCCGGTACGCTTCCTCAACCAGCCCGGTCTGCGCGGCCACGGCGGCGAAGATACAACGACTGAGCGACGAAGTATGCGAACACCGGGGTTCGTAGTAGTCATAACCGGCCCGGCGCACGTCGACGGCGAACTGCTCCGCGAACATCCAGTACATGAGCACCGTGTCGGCCTGCTGGGCCACCTTGGTCGGCCTGAAGGAATGCTGCACCGGTCCGGTGTACTGCATGCGGCTCAGCGACCGGTCGATCGCCTTCTCCTTGAGATCCATGTACCCCTCAAACTGTTCATGGAGGTTCAGTTCAGGATTGAAGCGCAGATACATGTGGTCACTGATGCGGCGCCATTCCGCAACGTCGTTAGCGGCAAGGCCCAGGCGCGTGGCCACAGCATCCCACCGCCCGGCGGTCCGCAGTTCCTCAACCATCTCCACCGCGCGCTGCAAATGCCATTTCACCAGATAGTTCGTATAACTGTTGTTCCGGATGCCGCCATGGATCTCGTCGGGTCCCATGAGCCCGGTGATCACGTAACCTTTCTCATCGTCATGCTCCACCCGGCTCTGCCAATAGCGAGCCGTCTCCAGCACGATCTCGGCCCCCGCGCCCAGATGGAACTCGTCATCCCCCGTGGCGCGCGCATACCAATCAATGCCGTAGGCAATGTCGGAACCCACATGCTCCTGCCAGCCTGGCCACGGCCGTTCGCGACCGGTGATGGAACTGTTCCATGGGTAATAGGCACCTTTGCGATTGAGCGCTTCGGCGTTCTTGCGCGCGTCATCCAGGAAGTGATGACGGTACTCCAGCAACGCCCGTGCCGCCGCCGGGTGGGTGTGGGTATAGAACGGCAGCATGTAGATCTCCGTATCCCAGAACACCAGCCCGTTGTAGCCGTTGCCGTGCAGGCCCTTGGCAGCCAACGAAACCCTGTCGTCGGCTGGATTGACCAACGAAGCGAGATGAAAGATGTTGAACCGAAGGGCCTTCTGGGCGCGGTCATCACCGTCGATACGCACATCGGCGTTCCTCCAGATCGCCGCCCAGGCAGCGGTGTGGCTTTCGACCACGGCCGCCAGTGGTCGGGGCGACAGTTCCTTAAGTGCCTGATGCGCCAAGGCCTCGGGTTCGGCTCCATCGCGTGAGGTGAAAACGGCCACACGCTTCTCGAAGGCCAACGGCTCGCCCTGCTTCACCGGCACGGATACCGCTTCCGTGACGCGATCATCGGCCAGCCATACCGTGCGCCCGTCCATGCCGGCAGCGGAAACCCGCGTGGCGATCGCCACGCGGATGCCGGAGGCCCGGGTGGATACGGCAAGCGCAACGCCGTCGGCTCCCAGATCGCGCGGCACGGCGTCCTGCAGGCGGACACCGCCCGACGGTGAGGCGTATTTGACGGCCCAGGCGTCGATGGAACTCGTAAAGCCGACCTTGGCCGAGTAATCGAGCGGGATAATGGTGCCCCACTGCACCGCCACATGCTTGTCAGCCTGATGCACAAGGCGGGCAAGCTCGAACCGGGTCGTGTGCATACCGGCGTCGCGCCAGACAATATGCGAGAAGAGAATGCCCTGCTTCATATCCAGCGTCCGCCGGTATTCCAGCATCGCGCCCTTGCGCAGATCCACCGGAAAGCCGTCGACGTTGATCCCCAGCCCGAGCCAGCAGGGCAGATTGACGATCTCATGGTTGAAGTCATGCACCTGGTCGTAGACGCCCGCGACGTAGAACCCGGCATCGCCGAGGAGCGGATTCGTCTCCAGCGAAGCCCGCACGCCCATATAGCCGTTGGCCAGCGCGAAGATCGATTCGTAGTGCGCCAGAAGTCCTGGGCGGAAGCCTTCTTCGGTCATACACCAATCGGGGGAACTGGGGTCAGGGAGGTTACTCATAGTGATGTTCGGGGTCAGAGTTCTTGGTTCTTGGTTCGTCGTGCTTGGTTCGTCGTTATTAGTTCGTGGTTCTTGTCAATAGGATGCGCCTACTTTACGCTGATTCGAACCGTTCCGCGACAGGCGCTGGGTCGTTCGGAGTTGTTTGGCTGTGCTCATGTTTTCTGATCTTCTTTGAGGTCGGAATCTTAGGGCAAACAGGCGCCCTGCTCCCTTAGACATGCACGTAGGCGGCCGGTGTCCACGGCATGCACGTCCTGGTCCGTTGCAGCGGCCATTGCCGCAGCCATTCCGGCCGCCTCGCCGGTCGTCAGGCAGCAGGCCATGATGCGCACACTGCCGTTGACCTGCCGATCGGTAGAGATGCAGCGCCCGGCCACCAGCACGTTCTTCAAGCCCCGTGGGGTCAGGCAACGGTAGGGAACGCCGTAACTTTCACCCTTGCCCAGTTGTTTAACCTTCCGCTCGTCGGCCTGCTGCAGTTCCTCGGGCGTCTTGTTGGCCGCCAAAACCGCAGCCATGTCGTTTTCGCGGTGCACGTCAATGTTGTAGGCATTGCGGCAGATTTCGTCGACAAAACTACGCCGTGCCAGGTAATCGTCGAGCACCAGCACGTAGTCGCCCAGGATGCGCCGCGTCTCGCGCACGCCGAGCGCGGCGCCCGTGGCCGCCAGAAATGCCTGACCGAAGGCGGGATGTAGCGCGGCGAACGCCTCCCGGTACTGCGCCGCCTGTTTCCGCCCCTGAATCAACGCCTTGGACACGTTGCGCGGGTCGGTGTTGTCCACACCATAGACGTGGCCGAAATTGAAGCCATAGGCCTTTGGCCCGATCGACGCGCTGCACGAATGCTGGTCAATGATCAGCGGATACCGGTCCGACTTGACCGCCTCATGCACCGGGCTTTCCGGATCATAATAATGCAGGCTCGGCGGGCTGCCAGCGGGGCGCTGCCGGTTGTACGAGCAGTCATAGGGCTCAACGTTGGTCAGCGTGAAGCAGGCTGTAGCCGGCTGCAGCCTGCCCTGGGCGTCCCCTTTCTCAAACGGCGCCCCGGCCCAGGCCGCCAAGTCGCCGTCACCGCTGCAATCGACATACACTTTCGCCCGCAAGGCGCCAAGGCCGGCCTTGTTGGCAACAAGCACCACGTCCACCTTCCCCGAACCGGACTTTTCGACGCAACACAACTGGCTGTTGAACAGGATCTCGGCTCCGGCTGAGGTGACCAGGTCGTCGTAGATCCGCTTGAGAAGTTCCGGGTCAATAGCCGGCGCCCAGGTAAGGAGCCTTCCATTGAGGCCAGCCATGCCGTGAACAAGCGCCGTTCGGACGTACTCGGCGATCCCGCAGGCGATCACTTTCTCGCCGTCGTCATACCCACAGAACCAGGGTACCAGTCCCAGCGTGCCCATCCCCCCCAATGCCCCGGCACGCTCAATGAGAAGCGTCCTGGCCCCCTGCCTTGCGGCGGCGGTCGCCGCGGCGCACCCGGCGGGCCCGCCGCCCACGACAATGACGTCCCAGGAATCATCCATTGGAATGGTGCGCTGCGGCAGATGGTAGTTGGTAGCCATGGCGATCTCTCCTTTAGGCCTGTCGCGCCCCGCTTTTGGCCTGGGCATCGACGAAGCACACCTGCAAGAGGCGAAAACGGGGATCCTCGGGCTTCAGCAGGTCGACTCCGTTGTGAACGATCGACGCCAGCCCTTTGTCATCGAAGGCGACTTTTAAGTCCTCGGCCGCGTGGAGTGCCCGCGCCAACGCGAGCACTCCAAGGGTGGAGAGTTGCAGCAAGGTCTTCGTCATGGTTCTCATTCGTCGCCTTCGGTCCTATCGTCCAGACAAATGCGCCGTGGTCACTTCGTCCACCGGCAACTTGTTCTTCAGGTCCACAATCATCAGCCCGTTCGCGTATTTGTCCGGCGGCTCAGCCGACGGTTGCGCCTCATCCGTCGCCATCGGCTGGCCGTATCGCCAAGGCGAGGAGACTACTTCTGCTCTACGACGATCAGTCTGAAGTCGTGCCGTTCCACCGGCACGGCCATCCGGCCGTCGGCGCCGACGGCAACCTGAGTCTCGGGCTTCTCGGCATCCCAGGCTTTACAGGCGGCAGGCAGGCCGAGTTTCGTAAGATCGAGCCGCACCTCGGCCCCGGTCTTTTCACCCCAGTTGACCACTCCTACAAGCACCTTGCCGGGCTTGATCCAGCCAGCAAGGTAGACGTTCTTCGTCCGGCAGGCCAGACCCGAGTCCTTCTTCCAGTAACCGATGAAAGTGACATCGTTACTGGCAATTCCGAAACGGTCGCGGGCGTCCATGATTGGCCCGTGGCTGCCGCTGTTTCCGGTGGGTAGGGCATCGTGCATCAGCACCGCACCGCTGTAGGCCCGCATGGCCTTGCGCTTGGCCTCGGGCTCCCAAGCCCCCTGGTACTCGTTCATGAAGTTGATATTGACGCCCCAGGTTCCCGGCACAATCGTGAAAAGCCGTTCCATCGACCAGAAATCCATGAAGTCCTTGCCCATCTCGGGGTAGATCACGTTGTGCTCGCCATCGTAGCCGACATCCACGGCTCCATTCCAGGGCAGGATCTGGTTATTGGTCATGTGGTTGACGATCACCGACTCCTTGCCGTTCTCGTGGAACACGGCCCGCAGGCGCAGGAAGAACTCCCGCATGCCAAACATGTTGAATTCCGGCTGCACGCGTCCGTCGGGAAGACGATAGCCGCGGCCGGCATCGAGGTTGTCGCAGACGACCGGACGGACGTTGTCCAGATACCAGCCGTCAATACCGCAGGTCTTGATCCAATCGTCCAGGTTCCAAATGATATAGTCGGTGAGCGCCTTGCCATAGAACAGCGGCCCGCTGGAGGTCTTCCACGCCTCGCCGAAATAGGCCTGTTCGCCAGCGTCGGTCATGGTGTTGTATTCGAAATAGGGAACGACCAGTCCGCCGCTTTTGTGTTTTTCGTCGGCCTTCTTGCGGCAGAGTTCCGGGATCGTGGTATTGGGTCGGGACTGCCAGATGGTGCTGCCCTTGCCGTCGGGATACACCCAACAGCCGCCACCCCAGCCAAAGGTGTCGCCACACCACCAGCGGTTGGCACGCCAGGCGCCTTTCAGGACTTTGGCGGGGCTGGCCTGGAAGGCGAACACGATCGTCCGCGGCCCATCAAGAGTGAACGGTTCCGAAATCAGGTTGAAGACCATCTCAACCCTCTTGCCCTCGCGCACCAACTGGACGGCCGGGATAGTGCCGCTGGGCACCCAACCCCGGTCGCTGTCCGCAAACCAGCAAAGGCCGGCGTCGGCGTTACCGACCCAGAGATAGGGAATGAAGGAACCGACGACCATGGGTTGGGAATCGACCTTGCGGCAATCCCAGATCGTCCCGGTCTTATCCTTGGGCAGGAACCCCATGTCGTAGCCGGAACGGATCCCTTCCCCCTTGCCATACACGTAGTCGGCAACAGCCGCATCGAGCGGAACAATGATCTTGAGCGATTTGACATCCGCCTTGCCCTTGGGGGTCAGGGTCATTTCAACCTTATACATGCCATCGAACTCCGCCGTGACGCGGCTGGAGACCTCAATATCGCCCAGGGTGGCACGCGAATGGGCCACGACGCGGTGATCAGCCGCAGAGATGATTTTCGCGGCCGAACCCGAGGCCTCCACCGTCTTGCCGTCGGACAGTTCCGCCCGCAGAACGGCCGGCGCGGCGAGCAGCGGGCGCCCTTGCGAAACAACCTGCGCTGGCAGGCCGGCGGCGCCAAGGGTCATCGTGCGCCCCCAAACAGCAATCTCCTGCCCCTTGACCTTCACCGGCGTCCACGGTGGAATCACCTTCTCGATATTGCCGGCGGTGGTGTTCCACCACTTGAACTTCTTGGCCGGATCTTGTTTCTCAAACTCGCTCTTCGCCTCGCGCAGGACCGCTCCACCCTTGCCAAACACCGTCAACTTGGCTGTATACTTACCCTCCGGCAACCCCGGCAACCGGATCACGCCGCGCACATAGGCGAGGTCGTCCAGTTTGTAGCTTTCCTGAGCCAGCTTCTTGCCGGCCTCGTTCTGTACCACCACATCGCAGTGTTCGACCTGTGCGCGCTTGTCGTAATCGATGAAGTCGCCGATCACCCGCACGTAGTCGTCAACCGGATTAAGCGCCAGGGTCACGCCGATACGGTCGTTGCTGTCGGGGCTGTCCAACGCCAGGGCCTTCAGGTTGCCGAACTGGCGCGTGGAGGCCCAGTCGAGATAGGTTGTCTTGCTGTCCGCGGAGGTAACGCGGATGCGGAAGGCACCCACCGGCTGGCCTTTCTCGGGGACTTTGTCGAAGTCCAGCGCGGTTCCCGGCGCGGTGACGAGTTTGCCTTTGGGGACATCGAACGTACCGCTCTTCGTGATGCCGCCATCGCTTTCGAAACTCCAGGCCAGTGTGGTGGTCTCCTGGCTGAAAGCCGCCAGTTCGAGCCCGAACGTCTGGGCCCGGGGATCAGCCACGCGCAGGAGATGAATCGCCGGCGCGGACTTGGAGAGCACCACCTTGGTGTGCGTGTCGAGAACCGAGAAATCGCCGGTGCCCTCGAACGAATTCTGTTCCCAGGGTTTCTTGTAATCGCGGGCGGCCAGGAAGGTCAACGACTCGCGGTCCACGAAGGGTTTGTCGCGATACAGGCTCTGGCGCGGAATGGCGACCTCCATTTCCCATTCATTCTTGTCGTTGATCCGGTTGCGAACGTTCCAGTTCGCCGTCCAGCCCAGTCGGCTGTTGCCCACCGCCGGTTCGTGCATGACGTCAAAGCGGGCGCCGGCGAAGTTCGCCAGGTACTGAAAGAAGACCGGCTGGCCGTCCGGGCTCTTGGAACCTACGTCGACGAAGAGTTCATAGCTGTCGTCGAACACCACATTGATGTCGCGCGACGTGTCGCGCAGGTTCTGAACGATGCGCTCCCCCTCGCGTAGCGGCGAGCGCATGGCCATATAGAGATTCTCCTCGTTCCACATCATCCAGAAGCGGGCCTGCCGCGGGCTCACTTGTTTGGCCGTGGTTTGAAGGGCGTTGACGCTTTCCGCGCCCTGCCACTCGGCCTCGTCGATGACGCCGTCAATCACGGGCTTCTGGTACGCATACGGAGCGGTAATGGTCGGTCTCTTGTACCCGGCCTTTACCGTCTTGACGGGTTCCTGGGCGTGCACGATTCCGCTCCAGAGCGCCATCGACGTCGTGAGCCCGATTGCAGCCTGCGTGATCTTCATGATTCGGTTTCTCCTTTGATTGACTTGTTAAGACCTTCCGCTCAGTTCCCGCGGCACCCGTTCGACGACCCTAACGGGCTTTGTGCTGGATTTCATAAAGCCGTGCCGAGCGCGGGTGAAGCAGTTCACAGAGGCTCCCGTCGACAAAACGTACCGTCTCGTCAGTCCAGTAATTGCGAGCCTCGACGGTACCTGACACTCCGAGTTGTGAAGCGGCATAGCCCGTGTATTGGGGTTGGTCAGTCCAGTTGAATAGCGCAATGTGCTTCGCAATCCCACGCCTGCCGGTAAGGCTTTCGGCGGGATAGTCGACAATGAGGCATTTCGGCAGCGGCTTGCCGGCAAACGCATCCTCATCGGGACACCGCACGGGATGCCCGCGATCCATGTCGGCAAGCAACCGATTCAGCAGGGCGATCTTATCGGGAGCGACCTCCTCCAGCCGACCATCCACCTCCAGACTGCCCATGGTGATGAAACCGTAAGTCAACCGGTGCAGGTTCTCGTCGTCAGAAAGTCTGGCATTCCAGCCCAGACCGTCGACGTTAAGCAGGCAGGTCCTTTTCCCGGGGATGGAAAGCAACGGCAGGTTCCAGAGGGAACCGGTCACATGCTCGTGCCAGGCAAAGGCTCCTACGTCAATCGAACATCGGTAGGTGCTGGCCGCTTTGCCGAGAAACGGGTTGCCCATCGCCACGGCAACGCAGGTCATGAGGAACCCGTCACTGGGCAGGTAGGAACGGATGGTTGAAAGCAGCCAGTCGCGCCATTGGATGCCGGTCCCGGTGGCATAGCGGATGTTCTCCGACTCGACGCTCTGGCACCAGAAATCCATCTTCATGGCCTCGTAGCCCCACTGCTTGAAGAGAATGGCGAAGACCTTGTGGAAATAGGCCTGCACGGGAGCCAGCGAGTAATCGAGGTAACCGGAGTCGCCAATGCGGTAGACGTTGCCACTGGCGTCCTTGGCCAGCCACTCGGGATGCTCTTGGGCCAGTTCGGTGTGCAGTCCCACCGACGGCGTCCACCAGATCGCCGGGGTCAGCCCCGTCTCGCGAATCCTGTCGGCCATCGCTTTCATGCCGTTTGGAAAGCGTTCCACATCGTGCCACTGGCCTTCCGGCAGGTAGAAGTTGGCGCAGTTCGGACACGTCACCGCGTCCCGGCTTTGCCAGCCGCCGTCGATGAGAAAGTGCTTCATGTTGGGCATGTGCCTCGCGATGAAGCGGGCCGTCTTCAACAACTTCTCCTCGGAAATGTCGTGGAAGACGCCATAATTCCAGGAGCAGTAGAAAGCCTTGGAAAGCAGGATGTTGTCAGCCGGGAGAAGGGCATTCTCCGCCGCAACGGCTGCGAAATACTCTCGCCAGCAGTCCTGGGGATGGGTGTTTTCCAGAATCTGGTAGTAGATGGGCTCCAGTTCCAGACTCGCGCCAGGCGCCAGTTCAAAGCCGCCGGTGGCCATGCCCCAGTGCAACTCGTACGTGCGGATCGGCTGCCCTGCGCCTGCCGACAGGGTCCAACTCGCGCGGGTTCGGTCCTGACGCAGTTGGCCCTCCAACAAAAGTTGGCTGTAGGTATCGTTGGTCAGGATCATGGCAGGAACGGCCTGGCTCTCCTGGTTGCCAAAGACGGTGTCGCTCTTGGGGAGTGCACGAACGTAGGGATACTCGGGACGGCACCAGGGGAATTTCTCGGTACGGACGTTGTCCATGTGACAGTACCGGGCGCGCCAGATATGGTTATCGGTGAACACGGGTCCGCCGATCCCCCCGACCCCGCCAGTCGAGGCGCTGCGGATCACGTGCGATACATTGGCCGTGTTGGTGATGCGGCGGTCCACGCGCAGCGCGCCGTTGTCCAGCAGGAGGAAGGTGATCGTCTCCTCAAGCCCCGGGGCGCCATAGGTCCCGCGCATCTCAAGCCCGTCGGTGATGGGTTTCACCTCCGCCCCGTTGAACGTTTCGGATCCCGAGTGCGTATAATACTCGAACCCGCCCTTCCCGGTGCCATGATGCGTGCCAAGGGTAAACCCAATCCGGTCCCAGCCCAGGTTCTTCCCTGTGGCCTTGAAACTGAGACGTCCGTTGGCCAAGGCGAGTGTTCGTTCGTGTTTTTCAATCGTGTTCATTGCGTTCTCTTCTGATGATCAGACCTTTGGGGCTCCAAATGCCAACGCTATAAGAACCGCTGCCTCCGGTGGCGTCGAAGGTGAGGCTTTTCCCTGAGGTCGTGGAGCCCTCAACGTTGTTGATGATGTAGCCGGACGCATCGGGGCTCATCATCATCGAAGTTCCGTTAACGCCGACCACAATGTTCTCGGTGAGAGTGAGTGTCCCGGCCGTCGTCGGCAGGTTGACATCGTTGTTGTTGGCGTCCCAGTAGAGGGTGGCGCCGAATGAGTTCGCCGCCCCTAGCACTGCCAGTGCCGCTGCCATCAGGCTCCGTCCAACGTGTCGCAATGCCCTCTTCATGACGACCTCCTCGACTGTGAATGTCCTCTTAGCAACAGACTCCAACTCCCCCTCTCACCAAGAACCAAGAACTAGGAACTGAGAACTATTTTCTCCCTCTCCACTACCGCGTGCGGCACGAGACGGGGATTAACCGAAGCCGCCACCTGGTCGGTTTCAGCAAACTCAAGCGGAACCAACTCTGAGGACGGCACCACCTGTTCGCCTCGCATGCGCTTCAACAACATGCCGCCCAACGCCTCAGCAAAATGCTCCGGATCGGCTTGGGCCACGGTTACCGGGAAAGGGTAGCGTTTGTCCGAGCCTTTGTTCGCATACGCGACGATCCGCAACTGGTCTGGGACGCGAATTCCTATTTCCTGGATGGCGATCTGAACTTCATCGAACAGCACATCGTCAGTCACCACCAGCCCGTCTGGTTTCTCCCGGCTGTCGGCCCAGATCTCACGGAATTCCTCCCAGCCGGCGCCGGAGTGCATCGGGTGGAGATCGCTTCGAGTCCATTCCGGGTGGTAGTTCAGCCCAAGTTCGGCCAGTGTCTCGCACAGCGGCTTCTTCAACGCCGTGTTGGACCAAGACAGGAGCGCGATACGGCGGCAGCCTTCCTTGTACAGGTGTCGCACCGACTGACACACCATGTCATCATAGGCTGGAGCGACCCAGTACGGGGTGCATGAACCAACTGCCGGGATGCGCAAGGCATCAACCCAGGCATCCCAACCGTCCGTTACCGGCGCATTCACGATCACCAGCCCCTGCAAGCGGCCTTCGTCGACATCGGCACAGAAGCGCAGATTGCCAGGCCCCTCCTCCTTTTCGTCGGGTTGGACGTCGCCCAGATAGATCTCAGCGCGGAAGCCATGGCTGCGCAGGAACTGCCGCAGTGCCCTCGGCATGAGGGTGTGGAATGACGACGTGCGGGGGGACAGGATATCGAGGGCTGTGTAGATGCCGATCCAGCGTGACGGAACCGAATGGGCGGCAACATACACCCCGCTCCCATGGCGGATTTCCAGCAGTCCCTCCCGTGTCAGTTTCTCTTGTGCTGACCGCACGGTCAGCACGCTCACACCAAGAGCTGAGGCCAGGTTGCGGACCGATACGAGTCGCGTACCCGGCAGGGCCTGGCGCAGAAACCCCTCGCGTAAGTGATTCGCCACCTGGTCAACAAGACTGGGTTGTCTGGTGAACGTCTGCATCGTTGTTCGCTCCCGGTTCTTGAGCTAGCCATCCAAGCTGTGTCTATATAGTATCGCATACAGAAACACTATACCAACACTTTCGCAAGTGCAGCCCCAGCCAGAATCCTTGGGGAAGCGCGGCGGCGATGAGGTCATGGATGGGGCTAACCGCCGTCCCGATCGCTTCACCCCGCATCACCCGGGCGTTCCCCACTAGT
>CAYOIT010000109.1:0-6978 GCA_964404035.1 uncultured Verrucomicrobiota bacterium
TGATCGGCGCCGGTGTGCTTCTGTTTGCGCATCATCCGGCACTCTATTCCATCGGGTTAACCCTGGTCATTGGCGTGGGACTGGGCTACGTGGCCGCCATGTGGGTGGTTCCGGCACTGTGCGCCCTGCTGCCGGCTGACCGGAAAGAGGTGTAACATGTGGTCTCCTCGAACGTATCTCATCCGTCCACGCATTTTGATCTGGAGGCGGCCGGTGGCGGCCTGTGCCCTGCTCGCTTTGTGGCTCGTTTCCTGCCGCACGGTCCCGCCAGCCCTGCCCGGCAATGCGCAGGATATTCCCGCCCGTTACCAGGCCTCGCTGCCACTTCATTTCGACTCACGGCAGACCCTGGTATTTGAATTTCGTCCGCACTGGTGGTGGCCGCCCGTCCAGATCGCCGCCCTCGGGTACTCCGTGGTTGACCGGCCCGCTCAGGAATATGCCATCGCCTGCCTGTCGCCGCTCGGCATGAAGTTGTTCGACCTGTCGCGATCCAAGAACGAGGTCCATGCCCGCTTCTCCATTCCGCTCCCCGGCGACCCCGAAACCGTCGAAAAAGCGATCGACAGCGACATGACCGACCTCTACTTCGCCCTCACGCCCCCCCCCGATGCCGTCGTGACACGGCAGGGTGCCGGGCTGATCTTCAGGAGTTCCAACGATCATCAGCAGCTCGAATACGTCTATTCACTGGCTGACGGCCAGCTTCTGAGCAAAACACGCCGCAAGGGCAGGCACAAGGTTAACACCATCGTCTTCAGCGATTACCGCACCGCAGGCACCAAGTCGTATCCCGCCACCTCGGTCCTTCACAACTTCGAGCATGGCTACACCCTCACGCTGACGGTTCAGTCATATCGATCCCGGGAGCCTGCACCTTGAGAAGCCTGAGAGCCTTGTTCGCCCATAACGTCAACGCCTCCATCCACGGGGCCATGGACATTGCCCGCTACATCGGCCCGGGGCTCCTGGTAACGGTGGGATTTATTGACCCGGGAAACTGGGCCTCCAATCTCGCCGCCGGCGCCGATTACGGCTACACCCTGCTGTGGATGGTCACCCTCTCCACGATCATGCTCATCATCCTGCAGCACAATGTGGCGCACCTGGGCATCGCGACCGGGGAGTGCCTGGCGGAGGCCACCCACCGACATTTGCCTTTCTGGGCCTCGAAATCCATTTTGGGATCGGCATTGATCGCGTCCGTGTCGACGGCCCTGGCGGAAATCCTCGGGGGCGCGATCGCCCTGAATCTCCTCTTTCATGTTCCGTTGCGTCTGGGCGCGATCGCGGTGACGGGCTTCGTGCTCTGGATGCTCTTCTCCAACTCCTACAGGAAGCTCGAACGGGGCATCATCGGATTTGTGTCCATCATCGGCATCGCCTTTGTGTATGAGCTGAGCCTGGTCCATGTCGATTGGCCGCAAGCCCTGACGAGTTGGGTGACCGTTAGTATTCCCGCCGGGTCCATGCCGATCGTCATGGCAGTGCTGGGGGCCGTGGTCATGCCCCATAATCTGTTCCTTCATTCTGAAATCATCCAGAGCCGTCAGTGGAACAAGGAGGACGCCGCGGTGATTTCCAGGCAGCTCAGATTCGAATTCATGGACACCCTTTTCTCCATGGGGGTCGGGTGGGCCATTAACAGCGCGATGATCATCCTGGCAGCGGCCACGTTCTTCGCGCAGCACACGCCGGTGACGGATCTCACCCAGGCTGCCCAACTCCTCACCCCCCTGCTGGGCAAGGGGGCGGAGATCGTTTTCGGCGTCGCCCTGCTGCTGGCCGGCCTGGCCTCCACCATCACGGCGGGCATGGCCGGCGGCACGATTGTAGCGGGAATGGTGGGTGAGCCTTACGACCTCAAGGATCCGCACACCAAACTGGGGGTCATCGCGATCCTGGGAGCCGCCACTGTCGTCATTTTCATGATCGACAATCCGTTCCGGGGACTGGTCTACTCCCAGATGCTCTTGAGCATGCAGTTACCCATCACCATCGGCCTGCAAATCTACCTGACCTCTTCCCACAAAGTCATGGGTCACTGGAAGAATTCGAAGCTGACCGTCGGCGTGCTCGTCGCCATCGGCGTCATCGTGACCCTCTTGAATGTGATGCTCCTGGTGAGCCTGATGCCCTGAGCGGGAAACCAGCAATTCGAATTATGGCCACCTAATCATTGTCCGATCATAGAAATGACATTTCTGGAGGCCGCTCAAGGTCAACCCACCCCTGACCCCTCCAAGGAGGGGAGCTTGCTAACTAGTTTCAACCCAACGAGTTCCCCTCCTTGGAGGGGTCAGGGGTGGGTTCCGGGCGTAGAGAGTCGTTAGCTGGAAACTGAAAAGACAATTGTGAGATAGTTCATAATTCGAATTGCTGGCGTGAAATCCAAAGGGCTTGACTCCGCCAACCGGCATTGCACAGAATCCCCTGATCGTGACCGCCAGCATCACATCTCAGGCAAACGCCCGCCCTGTCATCGGGCTCACCATGGGAGATCCGGCCGGCATCGGGCCGGAGTTATGCCTGATGATGCTGAGGGATGCCCAGGTTCTGGCTCATAGTATACCGGTGATCTTTGGCGAGACCGGCCTGCTGCAGCGGGTCGCCAAAGCCGCCCACCTGCCGCTCCCCGACTCCGCCCTCCCCCTCAGCCGGTGGACCACCGCCACCCCTCCGCCCGCCGTCGTCGAAATTGAAGGCGGCACTCTGGACGGAATCCGGCCCGGAGTGCTTTCCGCCGCCGGAGGCGACGCGGCCTACCGCTACGTCGAAGCCGCCACCCGCGAGGCCATGGCCGGACGCCTCGCGGCCATTGTCACCGCTCCCCTCAACAAGGAATCGCTGCATCTGGCCGGTGTCCCCTTCCCTGGTCACACGGAGATGCTTGCCCACCTCACCCGGACCAACCGCTATGCCATGATGCTCGCCTCGGACAAGATCGTGACCAGCCTTGTGACCACGCATACAGCCCTGTCCACCGTCCCCGCAGCCTTGAGTACCGCCCGCATTCTGGACGTCATCCTGCTTACACACCAGGCCATGTTGAGACTCCGCCGCGGCACGCCCCGGATCACCGTGTGCGCCCTCAACCCGCATGCCGGAGAGCACGGGCTCTTCGGCACGGAGGAGCAAACGCTGATTGAACCGGCGATCCGGCAGGCCAGACAGGACGGCATCCAGATCGAAGGCCCCCTGCCTCCGGATACCGCCTTTCTGCCCGACCGGATCGCACGAACCGATGCCTATGTGTGCATGTACCACGATCAGGGCCTGATCCCGTTCAAAATGCTGGCCTTCGAGGTCGGCGTCAACGTGACCCTCGGTCTGCCCCTCATTCGAACCTCCCCCGACCATGGCACCGCGTTCGATATCGCCTGGACCGGCCGCGCCAATCCCTCCAGCATGCGCGAGGCCATCCTCTACGCCGCAAGGCTCTGCTGAGGGGCGCAGGGTCAAACTGCTTGAAACCGCAGTCCGAGTGTGGCAATAAGGACGCTTCAACGACCAGGAGATCATCAGCATGAACAAAGTCAGAATCGGTATTATCGGAATCGGCGGCATGGCAGGCTGCCATTTGGGAAATATGGGCGCCACCCGAAATGCCCAGCTCACCGCCGTGTGCGATATCGTCAAGGAAAAGGCCGACAAGGCCGCGGCAACCCACAAGTGCGCCGCTTACTACCGCCATGAGGACCTGCTCAAGGCCAAGGTGTGCGATGCCGTCATCGTGGTCACGCCCCACTACGGCCATACCACCATCGGAATCGCCGCCCTCAAAGCGGGCTATCATGTCCTGGTCGAAAAACCGATCTCCGTCCACAAGGCCGATTGCGAGCGGCTGATCGCCGCCTACACCGACAAGAATCTGGTGTTCTCGGCCATGTTCAATCAGCGTACCGATCCCCACTACCGCAAGATCAAGGAGATGATCGCGCGCGGGGATCTCGGTCGCCTGGACCGCATCAACTGGATCATCACGAACTGGTTCCGCACGGAAAGCTACTATGCCTCCGGCGGCTGGCGGGCAACCTGGGCCGGCGAGGGCGGCGGCGTCCTCCTGAACCAGTGTCCCCACAATCTCGACCTCTGGCAATGGATGTTCGGCATGCCTGACCGCGTCCGGGGCTTCTGCAAACTCGGCCGCAAGCATCATATCGAGGTCGAGGACGAAGTGACCGCCTACATGGAATACAGCAACGGTTGCACCGGCGTGTTCATCACCTCCACGGGCGAGGCTCCCGGCACCAACCGGCTGGAGATTGCCGGCGAGCACGGCAAACTCGTATATGAAAACGGTCAGATACACTTCACCCGCAACGAGGTCTCGGCCATCGAATTCCTGAAGACCTCAAAAGAGGGCTTCGCCGCCCCCGCCATCTGGAATATTGAGATCCCCACGCAAGGCGGCTATGGCGGCCAGCATGCGCAGATCCTCCAGAACTTCGTGGACGCCATCGTCTCGGGCACTCCCCTGATGGCCCCGGCCGTTGAAGGCATCCATTCGGTCGAACTCGGCAACGCGATGCTGTTCTCGTCCGAGCTGGGCAAGACGGTTGACCTCCCGCTTGACGGAAAAGCCTACGAGAAAATGCTGAAGAAAAAGATCAAGGACTCCAAGTTCGTCAAGAAAACCATCAAGACCGCCAAGATGGACCTGAGCAAGTCGGTCCGCTAAGGAACCAAGGAGACATATCATGTATTTGACCGGATTTGCCGACGAGTCTTCCAAGACTCTTGAGGGCCAGATCAAAGCTACGAAGGATCTTGGATGGACCTATATCGAATCGCGTAACATCGACGGGAAGAACATTCACGATCTGCCCGACGCGGATTTCGACCGGGCGGCCGGCAAGCTTCAGGACGCCGGCCTCAAGATCAACTGCTTCGGTTCGGCCATCGCCAACTGGGGCAAGCAGATCACCGACCCGATGGACGTCACCCTCGCCGAAACCCGGCGCGCGATTCCCCGCATGCAGCGGCTCGGCACCAAGCTGATCCGCATCATGAGTTTCGCGGTGCTCAAGGAGCGTTCGCCCGAGGACCAGATGGAGTCCGAGCGCTTCAGCCGCCTCCGTGAGCTCCAGAAGATGTTCACCGATGCCGGCATCACGCCCGTTCACGAGAACTGCATGAACTACGGCGGCATGGGCTGGACCTATACCCTGCGCATGCTCGAAAACGTCCCGGGGCTCAAGCTCGTCTTCGACACGGGCAACCCCCTCTTCACCCCGGACTACATCAAGCCCAAGCCCTGGCCGCGGCAGTCCGCCTGGGAGTTCTATGCCCACGTCAGGGATCATGTCGCGTATGTCCACATCAAGGATGGCCATTGGAATGAAGCCACCCAGAGCAACGTCTACACCTTCCCCGGCGAAGGCGATGGCAACGTGCGACAGATCGTGAAGGACCTCCTTCAGCGCGGCTACGATGGTGGGTTCTCGATCGAACCGCACCTGGCCGTCGTCTTCCACGAAGACAAGGGTGAGACCTCGGAAGCCGTCATGTACCGCAACTACACCGAGTATGGCCGCCGCATGGAGCGTTTGATAGCGGACGTCAAAACGGAGATCGCCGGCGGCAAATAGGCATTACCCGGCCTTTACGCATGGCTGACTATTTACATTACCTTGAGACCATTTCCACGACGCGCACCTTTAAACAGAAGCTGCGGCGGGCGAAGTCCAATTTCGGGAAATACCTGCGCCCCGGTCAGACGGTATTGGAAGTCGGCCCGGGCATGGGTGAGTTCCTGACCTTGCTTGCGCGAACGGGCATCACCGATATCGATGTCATCGAGCAGGACGCCACGGTCGGCCGCCACATCGCGGAGCATTTCAAGGTCAACCGGAACTGGGCCCTCTCCATTGAAGACCTGAACACCATTGTCGATCAACTGCGCGAGTACGACGTGATCATGCTCCTGCAGGTGATGGAACACGTCCGCAAGGAAAGGCTCCCCGAGGTGCTGCGGTTGCTGCACTCACGGCTCAAACCGGGCGGCCATCTGATCGTGGTGGTACCCAATGCAGGCAATCCGCTCGGAATTGTCGAACTCTACGCCGATTTCACCCATCAGACCCTGTTCACCGAGAACTCGTTGCGCCAGCTTGTGGCCATGGCCGACATCAAAGACTGCGACATCGCCATCCGGGGCTACCGCATCCCTCCGGATTCGCCGCTCAATCTCCTGCGCCTCGCGGCCCAGAAGTGCCTGCACGCCCTGTTGTTGGCCCTGTTGATCGCGAACAGCGGCAATTACTATCGTACCCTGGACCCGAATATCTGCCTGATCCTCACCCGCCGGCCGTAGCCGCCCGTTGAAGCACGCACAAAGAGCGGCGCGGGGGGAACCATGGCCTCCAGGCAGCAGAAAAGACTCGCCGCCTCTCGTTGCCTTGCGCATGATGATGGCTTCATGTTCAAGCACATCATATGGGATTGGAACGGCACGCTGCTGGACGATGCCCAGGCCTGCGCCCAAGCCATTAACGTCCTGCTCCAACGGCGCAACCTGCCCGCCGTCAGCTTCCAGCAATACCTGGACGTCTTCGATTTTCCCGTCCGTGACTACTATCTCCAACTCGGGTTCGATTTCGCCAAGGATGACTGGAATCGCGTTGCCGAGGAATACCATGCCGTTTATGCCGTGATGTCGGCCCAGTCCCCCTTGCGGGAAGGAACGCTCGCCACGCTGCAGGCCCTCCAGTCGAAAGGCGTCCTCCAGTCCGTCCTCTCCGCCTGCGAACTGACCCTCCTCCACCGGATGATGAACGAACGGGGTGTCCTGAATTTCTTCGAGCACGTCTATGGTCTGTCGGATCTCTTTGCCCATTCCAAGGTCGACCTCGGGCACACCTTGCTCAACGACTCAGGCCTGGCGCCTGGCGAAGCCCTTCTGATAGGCGATACCACCCACGATTTCGAAGTGGCCCGGGCCATCGGTGTCCCCTGCCTGCTGATGACCGGCGGGCA
>CAYOIT010000109.1:7078-15609 GCA_964404035.1 uncultured Verrucomicrobiota bacterium
GGCGTGATGATCATGGATCAATGGATGAGCATCACCTTCCAGGGCAAGGCGATCGGCTACAGCCATACCAGCGTGAACGCCGGCGACGCCGAGTCCGACCGCCAGTATCTGGTGAACAATGTCACCATCCTCAATCTCAATGTCATGGGGAGCCGCCAGCGCATCGCGGTCAAAGCGCAATCGGCCGTCGACGGCTCCTACCGACTTCAGGCCTTCACGTTCACGTTGTCCGCCACCGGCTACTCGATCGACGTGCAGGGCAAACGCCTGCATGGCGAGGTGTATGGCGTTACTGTCCGCAGCGCCGGCTCGACTCAACGCCTTACGGTCACCATTCCCGACGACGCGGTATTGTATTCGCCCATGACCGAAATGTCGTTGAAATCGCTGAAGCCCGGAAAACAGATCACGCTCCGTGCGTTCAACCCTGTTACTCTCTCGGCCCAGAACATCACGATCCGCGCGCTGCGGAAGGAAACCATCGTTCATCGCGAGAAGAGCGTTGAAGCCACCGTGCTGGCCGCCCTCGTTGAGGGCATGGAGACCTTGTCCTGGATCGATGCCAATGGCGCCATCTTGAGGCAGGAGACGATGTTTGGCTGGACCATGGAAGCCTGCGATGCCAAAGACGCGTTGAGTCGCCTCTCTTCAGGCAACGCTCTGGATGGCGATATGCTCACCTCCCTCGCCGTCCCGATCAGCGGGCCCGTGGATCATCTGCCGACCGCCCGGGCAGTTACCCTCCGCCTCAATGGCGCCACACTGGTTCGCGAGCACCTCGAAAGTCAGCGGCAATCCGTTCTCTCCATCACCGGCGTGGTGGCTGAGATTCGCGTCCAGGCCGAAACATTTCCCGAGACCGATCTCCCGACGGACACCACCAACAACCTTTCACCCTGGCTGGCCTCCACCCCTTTTGTGCAATCCGACGATCCCCGTATGGTTGAAAAAGCCCTCGAGATTGCCGCCGGCAGCACCGATCAGCGGCAGATTGCCCTCGCCATCTACCAGTGGGTCTTTACCAAAGTGGCCAAGAAGCCGACGGTCAGCCTGCCCTCCGCGCTCGATGTCCTGCTCCGTCCGGAGGGTGACTGCAACGAGCACACGTACCTGTTCGTCGGACTTGCCCGGGCCGCCGGTATCCCCGCCAAAATCCGCGTCGGTTTGACGCTTAACAACGGCTTGTTCTACTATCACGCGTGGCCCTCGGTCTACCTGGGCCGCTGGGTGGATATGGACCCCACCCTCGGCCAGCCGGCGGTGGGCGCGGATCACGTCTCGCTGTTCGAAGGAGAACTCGCCGAACAGATGAAACTGATGGGCGTGATCGGGCGCTTAAAAGTGGACATCGTACAGGTGGAAACCCAATGATCCGAATCCAACAACTCAATAAATCGTTCGGCCGCTTGCAGGCCGTCCGCAACCTTTCCCTCGAAGTTCCCGCCGGGGAGCTGTTCTGCTTCCTCGGTCCCAACGGAGCGGGTAAAACCACCACGATCAAGATGCTCACCGGTCTCCTGCGTCCGGATAGCGGCACGGCACAGGTCGGCGGTTACGACATCCAAACCCAGGCCGTCGAAGCGAAACGGATCATGGGCTACATCCCCGACATGCCCTTTCTTTACGAGAAACTGACCCCGGTCGAGTTCCTTAAGTTCATCGCCGACCTCTATAACGTCCCCACCGCCAATCTCCGCGTCGCCATCGAAGACGCCTTGAAACAGTTCGGCTTGACCGACATGCGTTCGGCCCTGATCGGCGAGCTTTCCCATGGCATGCGACAACGCCTGCTCTACGTGGCCACCTTTCTGCATTCCCCCAAAGTGGTTTTCATCGACGAGCCCCTCATCGGCCTGGACCCGCATTCGATTCGTATGATCAAAGACCTGCTGCGGGCCAAGACGAAGGCCGGCATGACCATTCTCCTAACCACCCACATCCTCGCGCTGGCCGAAGAAATCGCCGATCGCATCGGCATCATCTCCGGCGGCTCCCTGATTGCCCTGGGGAAAATGAGCGAACTCCGCACCCTGACAGGAGTTGAAGGCAAGCTGGAAGATGTGTTTCTTAAACTAACGGAATGAACGCCCAACGTCCAACACCCAACATCCAACGCCCAAGTGAGAGACTCTGCTTCACTGGACGTTCGGCGTTGGACGTTGATTGTTGGACGTTCGCTCCCCCTGACTCCAACCTAACAACGGCCCCCCACTTCCCATGACCTCCCTCTCAGCCCTCTGGATCAAGGACCTGCATGTGCTGCGGAATCTCCGCCGCCTCCTGCAGCGCGAATCGGTCTTCAAAGTCGTCTTCATTCTGACCTTCGCCCTCGGGATGATGGGCGGCTTCTTCGTCCTGTTCCTGGACGGCTTCCGTTTTCTCTCCGGCATGGGGGGCGGCAGCTACATGATTACCCGCCGGCTCTTTGCGCTCTTCTTCTTCGGCCTGGGCACGATGCTCGTGATGTCGAATACCGTCACCTCCTACTCCACCATCTTCAGGTCAAAGGAAACCACATTCCTTCTGACCGGCCCGCTCGATTTCAGAGAGCTCGTCACTTACAAGTTCATCGAATCCACCCTCCTCAGTTCCTGGGCCTTTGTCTTCCTGATTGTTCCCTTTGCCGGGGCCTACGCCTGGCACGAACGACTGGGACTGGCCTTCGCTCTCTGGACAGCTCTGTTCTCGATCCCGTTTGTCATGCTCTGCGGGGGAATCGGCACCTTGCTGGCCATGGTGACCGTGCGCTGGCTGCCGCGTAACCGGTTGTTCTGGTGGTCCGTCGTCACCGCCGGCCTGATCTTTCTGGGGCTCACCCTGCGCCAGCACCGGCCCGAGCTGCGCGATGAGGCCTCTTTTGTGCTGAACCGGGTCCTGCCCGGTCTCCAGTTGGCCTCCTATCCGCTCTCGCCCAATAACTGGGTGGCGGAAGGCATCATGTCACTGACCGGCGGCCAATACGCACGCGGCCTGTTGCTGTGGTGCACGCTGGTCTCCCACACCCTTATGATCGGCCTGTTCGTCCAATGGCTGGGGGCGGCCACGTTTCATACGGCCTACCAGCGCGTCCTGGGATCATCCGATGGCCGAAAACGGCCGGCCGAGTTGCTCGGCTGGCTGGACCGGTTCCTGTCGTTTCTTCCTCATGATGTCCGCGGCATGGTGCTGAAGGATATGCGGTCCTTCCTGCGCGATCCCATGCAATGGTCGCAGGCGCTCATCTTCTTCGGCCTCCTGGCCATCTACTTCGCCGGTTTCCGGTCTTTCCGCTATGACCAGTTGCCCGAGACGTGGCGGAACCTGATCGTTTTCCTCAATATTTTCAGCGTGAGTTCGGTCATCTGTTCCCTCGCCTCGCGGTTTGTGTTCCCGCAGTTGAGTCTGGAGGGGCACAGTTTCTGGATTCTGGGACTGGCGCCCACCCGAATGGGCCGGATTCTGGCCACCAAGTTCCTGCTTGCCGCCCTGACCATGGTCGCCGTAAGCGCGGGACTGATGACGCTGGCCACCTGGATGCTGCAGGTTGGACCGGGCCTGAAGGGGGTGGCTATCGGACTGGCGGTAGCCATTTCGATTTCCGTTTCCGCGCTGGCGACCGGGCTGGGCGCGGTCTTCGTGGATCTCAAACAACCCAATCCCGTCGCGGTGATATCGGGGTTTGGCGGCACCATGAACCTGGTGTTGAGTCTCGGCCTGATGCTGGCCTCAATCCTGCCTTACGCTCTGATCTGGCACTGGCACCTGATCGGTCGTCTCGGCACCACCCAGTTCATCCGGGGCAATGTGGCGGCCACAATCTGGCTGCTGGCCCTGACGCTCGTCACCACGCTTCTCCCGCTCTGGCTGGGCAGCCGCAGCCTCAAGCGGCGGGAATACTGAATCCAACGAGGGAGTCACCCTCAACCCAACGTGGCACGGGTTTCCAACCCGTTGCCCAGGTAGCCATAACGATCATACCGGGGATGGGCCCCAAGGCGCAGGAGCCGCCTCAGGCCTGGACCAGGTCCATGGCTATTTCCGCCCACCGCCAAAGGCGTTGGGGCTCGTATTTCACAGTGCTGATGTCCTTCAGGATCAGTTCCAGCGGGCACCCGTGGCGGGCACAGGTCTCCACGGTCGTCTGCAGGTGTTCACGGACGGCCTTCTCGTTGAAGTCCGGCCACGCCAGCAACGCCGGGTTGGGCTTCCTCGAATAGACATAATCACCCTTGATCTCGGACGCCCCAAGTTCTTCGTCCACCCACGGGCTCATGGAGATCTTCCGGGCATTGGGGATCTTCCGCACTTGCGCCATCTTGCGGTCGAGCGGCTCGCAGCAGCCGTAATAGACCAACCCGAACCGCCTGTAAAGGGGCAGGCAGGGGTCGATCTCAAACTCCTCAAACATCGCCGGCGAAACGGTGGAGAACATCTGCGCCATGCCGAACATCCAATTGTCCTTGGCACGCGGCCGACTGGGATCGAACCCCGGAGCGGGCAACTCATCCGTGTAGGCTCCCGTGCAATGAATGGTGGACTGGTGATGGCACATCAGGCCTTGCGCCTCCAGTTGATCAAGTGTGCCCAGATAGCCATTGACGATCCGCCGCACCATTTCCGCCATGAATTCCGGACGGTCAACGAGGGTGTACAGCGCGCTTTCCACATTCATCCAGAAACTGATCGGATCCCATACGGTCATATAGGAGGGATCGTATCCCTGCTCAACAACGTCGAGGATGCCATCGAACAACTCATGCGCCACGGCCATACGGCGGGCCGTTTCCCCGGCATGATGCGTGATGACCGGCATCTTGATCTTGTCCAGATCGGCGTCCGTCTCGAACTGGTTGGTGAAACTGTGCCCGACGACGCTGTTCGTGGGATCGGTTACCGCGATTTCCTCCTTCACGCCCACACCGAAGCCCGAATTGGCCACCGCCTTGGACACCCCGACAAACGGTTCCACCACCATGTCCACCGGGAAGTGCCGCCACTGGTAAAGCATCTTCCGGAAGCGATCCTCATAACCACGGCATTCGGCGTCCTGACAGTGGAGCGTCAGCTCCTCATTCACATTCATCTCATTCCAGCATACCTGGTCGATCATGACCATCGGGCGGGCAGGCTTCTTCGCGTTGAGTTTTCGCCACATCGAGCGCTTCTGTTCCTGAACCGGCAGAGCGGCGACCGTCGCCACCTCGCCGGCCAGACGCCGGAGGATGTCTTTGTCGGATTGATTTGGCATGGGATGATTATTCTCCATTCTGCATCATGGTTTACTGTTCAAACGCAACCTAAACCTTCACGGGCGGAGGCCGCTCGCCAAAGCACTGAGCGAGACTCAGAACCTCTGCCAACGGTTTGACACCCTCCGAGGCGCCGGGCGCCGACAGGCTGGCCGCCGCGCAGCAATTCGCCAGCTGCGCCATCGCCATCACGTCCCAGCCCTCGTGCAATCCGTAGAGCATCCCGGCACAAAAAGCATCCCCTGCTCCCACGGCACCGGCAATGAAGCCTTCCGGCAGCACCAGCGACCCGCGCGAGAACCGACGGCCGGCGGCATCACGCACGTACACGCCTTCCGGCATATGCACGGCCACCAACCGCATAGGTCCAAACTGGTACAACTTTTCGACCGCCTCGATCAGTGCCGTCCCATCGAGTTTGCCGGTATCGTTTCGCACCGGGACGCCTACCGCCCGGGACACTTCGATTTCGTTGAGAATCAGATAGTCCACATGTTTGAGCGCAGGCGGGACCAGCGTACGGAAGCGGTCGCTTTCCTCGCTAACCACGTCCACGCTGGTCAGAAACCCCGCCTCGCGAACCTTTTTCAACAAGGCCGCGGCCACCGTTCCATGTTCGGGATCGGGCTGGTCAAGAGTGTCGAGCAAGAGGAGATAGCCCAAGTGGAAGATCCGGCACGTCAACCGGTCCACGGCCACGTGTTGCGGACCGAACAGTGCGTTCGCGCCGCGATGGTGGAAGAACACACGATCGCCCGATTTCTCATCATTCATCACATCGGTGAACGAGGTCGGGGCGGCCTCGGTCATCAGTACCCCCCGCACGTCGACCCCCAACTCCTGGAAAACGCGCATCAGGTATTGCCCGTCAGCATCGTTTCCCACCACGCCCAAGCCGGTGAGCGGGAACGGCGCCTTCAAACGCGCCAGATCGCTGAGCACATTGGCCGGCGCGCCGCCGGGGCTGAATTGCTGATCCTTGATATTGACCAGCATCCCGCGTCCGGGAAGACCGTCCACCCTCTTGACACGATCGACGATCCAGTTTCCGGCAGACGTTATTCCCACGCGATCAACACGGCATTCGGACATAGTCACCTCAATGGATAAAGGCCGGTATCATTACCAGTTTGAGGGAATAAATCCACAGGAAACCCAAGGCATTGCTTGACGGGGAGTGTCCGCGATGTGGTTCAAGGGAGGGGCTCAGGACGGCCGGCGCTACGCCGCCGGCCGGGGCGGGCGACGTAGCGCCCGCCCTACTGGCGCTTGACTCGCTGGGGGTGTATCGGTACACATAGGCGCCTTTTCAACGCACAGGGAAGACGATTCATGAAAGACACTGATCCTCCGAAACTCATTTGCAGCCGTTTGCCCGACTCCAGTCGGGATTCATGGGAAACCACTGTTGCCGCGTTGCGCGATGCTCAGGCCTGCCCGCTGCGCCAGGCCTGGTTTCCGCAGCCGCAAGAGGCGTTCCGTCCCGCTAACGTCCGCACCGGCTGGACCGACTCCGACCTGATCGTCCTGGCGGAACTGGAGGACGGCGATATCTTCAACCCCATCACCGAACTGAACGCCATGGCATTCCAGCACGGCGACGTTTTCGAAATGTTCCTGCGGCCGACGGAACAGGCGGCCTACTGCGAGTTCCACGTCTCGCCCCGAAACCAGAAACTGCAGTTGCGATTCCCCTCGCTCCAGGCGTTCCGCACGCCCCGCGTGGATCCCGGCATTCCGCCCGCGTGGATCACCTACGACCGCCAGATCACCAGTCAGGTTCGCATCGAGCCCGAGCGAAACCGGTGGTCGGTGCTGGCCACCATTCCCGTGAACATGGTGGCCGACTCCGGCCGCGTCAGCCCAGGGTCCCGCTGGCTCTTCTCCTTCAGCCGTTACGACTACACACAAGGCCACGCGACTCCGGTGCTTTCCTCCACCTCTCCCCACCGGGAAGTCAATTTCCACCGGCAGGAGGAATGGGGCACGCTGCTGTTCAAGTAGGAAGGCGTCCGGGAGCCCGTTCGCGAACAGGCTCCACGTCCCCGCAGCTACCGGAAGGTAAGCTCGAAGGCACCGTCCAACCGGCGGATATCCTTGATTCCCCGGCAATCACGGTCCACCGGCTGCATCAGGATATCGTAATCCATCGTTACCCGGCCCCGCGCAGGCAGCCAGCGGAAGGTCGGCAGACCGTGGAATTGCCCGCGATCCACCGCCTTGCGCAGCCCTTCTGGGAAGGGCGTGTTGGAGAACTCCATGCCTCTGGTCAGGGACTTTCCCGCCCACGGATTCGCCTTTCGCGCGTAATTCTCCTCCCAATTCCCAATCCAGGGGAAGTCCTGCCGCTTCCACACGTAGGCCACGAGCAGGCCCTGTTCGGGATTGACCGCACTGAACCAGGCGTCCTCCCGTCCAAGGTCCATGAGTTGCGTCGAAAAATCCGAGGACTGCCGCGCCTCGCGGCCAATGGTCCGCAGGTCAATGGCTTTGCCCTTGCTGCCGGGCCCTTTCGGCCACGTGAACGCGGTATCAGGCTTCATCCGATGCGCTTCGCTAAACTCTCCGGGGAAGGTATGCCCCAGGGTGGCGGGCATATCGAACACGGTTACCCCCTTCGACAGGAAGGGCGGCCCAAACGTCACGTGTTCGCACATGGTAAAGGGAAGATCGCGGCGCGACAGGCTGACAATGGCCTCCTGCACGTGAAGGCACGAAGCGCCCTTGGGAATTCGCACCGTGCGCGTCAACCGCATCGCCGCCACGGGAAGCTCGCACTCGCTCACCAGGGTCACCCCACGCGCGTTGACGGTCTTCCGGCGCAACTGCCAGCGCGCCACCGGGGCCTCGCCATGCCCGTTCATCCCTGCCTTTGCCTCGTCATCGGACGGACCGCCAAACCACCCCAGGCAAAGGTTATGCCCGCAAATGGAGGCCAGCAGGCGCGATTCGTAGCGAGCCGCATCGGCAGGTCGATAGGCCCAGGGCTCGATCGACTTCCAGGTCGGGGCCCAAAACGGATTCACACCCCCGCATTCCCCATGCGTCAGACTCGCCAGATGTCCACCCCCCTGGAGCATCACGAGCTTCAAAGCGCCATTATCGAGTTCCCAGCCTTTGCGTCCCCGAAACACCGTCGTCCGAACCTGCATGATGACTCCTTGGTTAGTGCTCACAACGGACATCGTCCGCGACCTGATTCTTGCGCGAGATTCTGCCTCAGGCCGAACCGCATTGCAATGAGGACATTTGGGCCGTCACTGGTCCACCGCCGCAGATAAATAGCTGTGTGAGAAAAAGGTT
>CAYOIT010000110.1:0-14096 GCA_964404035.1 uncultured Verrucomicrobiota bacterium
TGCCCGACACGGACCTGCTCACCCCGGTGAAGCAGGGTGTGTCGACCAACGGCCTTGATCTGGATTTGCGGCAGCAGGACACCAACATCGCCTTCCGGTTCACCGGCTACCTGAACATTCCGCAGTCCGGCGAGTACAGCGTGTATGTGGGGGCTGATCAGGGCTCCGGCGTGTGGCTGGGGGATACTCCCGTGAGCATGCACGAGGCCAGCCTCAGTTGGACGCTAAGCGACCCTTTGGGGTTCCAGGCTGGCTGTCATCCCTTCACGATCGTCTATTTCAAAGACAGCGTGGTGGATTTGTTGATGCTCCGTTTGTACCTGTTCGATAGCGGGTACAACTTTATCCCCTTCACACTCGTGCGCGCCTCGAATCGTCCTTCGGCCGTGCTGAACTGCTCCGGTGCGACGGGCGGGGTACCGCTGAGTGTGACATTCGATGCCACCGGTTCCTATCAGACCAACGGCGCCATAGTCAGCTACGAGTGGGACTTTGGTGACGGCTCCTCAGCTACTGGCGCTGTCATTGCCCATGCTTACACTCTGACCGGGGCCTACACGGTGACCCTGACGGTCACGGACAGTGAGGGAGCCCGGGACAGCGTCAGCGGGCGGATTACGGTGCTCTACCAGCCCAACACGCTGACTTACACCGAGCCGTTCGAAGACTACCCTGAGAACTCAACCATGGTTGGCCGGCGGGGCTGGCGCGACGGCGGGAGCGAGACGGCCGCCCGTGTGACGAACCTGACCTATGCGGTTCATTATGCCGGCGGAACGTATCCCCTGAACACAAGCCCGCATACGAAGGTCCTTGCCGTGGAGGGTGGGGTGACCAACGAGATTGCAGGCGGCACCAATCGGATCGTGACGCTGGAGTATGTCACTCGTGCGTCGTGGATGGATGACCTGCCGTCCGCGAGCCCCGAGGTCCAACTGGGCCTGGCCATCGGCAGCAACGGTCAGCCCTGTGTCTACCACGGTGAGCCGGGCGTCGTGACGGGCTACTGGTCTGAAGCGGCGGCCAGGGTGGTTGGCGCCGACGAATGGATCCGGGTGACGACACGGCTGGACTACCAGACGGTGGATGCCGTCTCCAGCTCGCGCTATGGCCGGATCTGGGTCAATGGAGAGCCGCTGGTCAGCGGCGCGGCTTACACGACGAACAACGGGCAGGGCACGCCGGGCGGTCCCTGGTTTGCGTTGGTGGACTCCTCGCGTCCTTACCTTTCCGGCCTGGCGGTGCGGGGGAATGGTTTCCTCGATGACCTGCTGGCCACGGATATCGACCCCGACGGGGCTTCAACGAATGGAACCTCCATCCGCTGGTTGATGGAGCACGTCGGCGTGACCAACGACTACGACGCGCTCGCCGCTCAGGATCCGGATGGCGACGGGAGTCCCAACTGGGCGGAGCGCATCGCTGGCACACGGCCGCTGGATGCCGGGTCGGCCTTTCGCGTCATTGGTATGGGTGCGGTGAACGGTACGAACTGGCTTGCGTGGTATGGCACGACCAATGGCGGCGTTGCCACCCCGTTCGCAGTCGAGCGGCGTACCAATCTGGTGACGGCAGGGGAAACGGTGGCGTCCAACCTCACGCGCAATGCTTCGGGTACGAACCTCTGGAGCGACAGCAATGCGCCTACCGGTGCGCCGGCCTTTTACCGGCCGTTGATTCTGCCGTAGGGTCATGATAGGAACTTAACCATGAGTGCGCCAAGCAAAACCGAAGTAAGCGAGCTGGAAGAACCAGCCTGGCCAAAGGCTAACCACCGGGCCAGCACGGAACTCTGCGCAGGGGAGGGCAACTGAGCCTGTGGAGCCAGAGGGAAGGGGATGGTCGGCCAAACGCAAGTGAAGGGATTGAGCCCCGAAATATCCTTATAGACGTACGAGGCCAAGGTGTTCATGTACTGGAAGCCAGCAACGAAGCACGCGCAGAAGGTGAGCGTGTGGACACGTACCGGGGTCTGAGACCATGGCAGGTCATCGAACAGCGAACCGAGGGACTTGGGAGAGCCGGTGCGCACCGGAAGGGAGCCCCCAACAAGCCGGAGAGGCAAGGCGGGGGTATGGCGCAGCGGCAGGCGGACTAACTCATAGTAGAGGGGTAGCCGGGGTAATGCCCGGTGCGAGCAGGGGCTCACTCGAAGGGGTTAGCCGCATGACGGAGAGAATGGGAGCGGCGGGAGCCGTACCTTGAGATGGAAACACTAACGCTGAGCAAACTCATTCTCATAGCGGAACGGGCTCAGAGAGATCCGGCGTACCGGTTTACGTGCCTAGCGCACCTGCTGGACGAGGGATTTCTCAAGACATGCTATCTGGAGCTTGGCAAGGACCGGGCCAGTGGCGTGGACGGGGTAAGTTGGCAGGAGTATGGGAAACAGTTGGATAGGAACCTGAAGGACTTGGTGGAGCGCATGAAGGCCAAGCGGTACAAGCCGCAACCGGCCAAGCGTGTGTATATCCCCAAGGATGAAAACAGTAAGCGACCGCTCGGGTTGCCGGCCTTGGAAGACAAGATCGTGCAGCGGGGGATGGCCCGGATACTGGGGGCGATCTACGAGCAGGACTTTCTGGATTGTTCATATGGGTTTCGGCCGAAGCGGGGATGCCATCAGGCGTTAAAGGCAGTGAACACGATCTTTACGACTGAGCGGATCAACCATGTAGTGGAGGCGGACATCAAAGGGTTCTTTGACCACGTCAACCACGAGTGGATGATGACGTTTCTGGGCCGACGGATCAACGATCCGAGCTTTCTGCTTCTGATCCAGAGGTTCTTGAAAGCGGGGTATGTGGAAGCCGATGAACTGGTGGAAACCGAAGAGGGAACGCCGCAGGGTGGGAACCTCAGCCCGATGCTGTCGAACATTTTCCTGCATGAAGTGCTCGATGTGTGGTTTGAGAAGGAGATCAGGCCGCAACTTCGAGGGAAGAGCCACCTGGCGCGATACGCAGATGATTTTATCTGCATGGTTCAGTACGTGGAGGATGCCCAGTTCATGGTAGAGGCGTTGCGGAAGCGTTTTGCGCAATACGGACTGGAACTGCACCCCGATAAAACGCGGGTGATGAGTTTCGGGCGGTACGAAGAAGAGAACGCACGACGGCAGGGACGCAAGCCAAACGCCTTTGATTTTCTGGGGTTCAAGCACTTCTGCGGGCGCAGTCGGAAGGGAAATTTCCTGCTGGGACGCATGACGAGTGGCAAGAAATACCAGAAGAAGATCAAGGACATGAACGCATGGCTCAAAGCGGTGAGGGGACAGACGGCGGTGAAGGAATGGTGGCCGACGTTGCAGGCCAAACTGAGGGGGCACTATCAGTACTACGGGGTGAGCGGTAACTACGCGGCGATTAGCCAGTTTTACCGGCAAACCCTGACCCTGGTATTGAGATGGCTCAACCGGCGCGGCGACAAAGCATCGTTCAATGGTCCCGGCTTCGCTGCGTATCTGGCTCGGTATCCGCTGCCGAAACCGAAGATCATGCACAACTTCTATACGCTGTCGTTCGGAACGTGAGGCATGCGGAAGAGCCGGATGCGGGAAATCCGCCCGTCCGGTTCTGTGAGGGGCATTGAAGTTACCTCACATGGTTGAATGGTGTGACACTCTTCAGATCGAAAGAGAAGAGATAACAGGGAATACGAAGCAAACCTAAATGGGGAACCATATTATGTCTACTCGACCCAAACAGAAATGACTTTTGGGAGGTAACTATTCAATGACACATCGTGAACGGATCCTTGCGGTCCTGCACGGAAGACTTCCGGACTGTGTGCCGGTCTGTCCCGACATCTCCAATATGGTCCCCTGTCGGTTGACGGGGAAGCCCTTCTGGAACGTCTACGTTTCGCAGGACCCGCCGTTGTGGAAAGCCTACATCGATGCCGTCAAGCGGTACGACATCGACGGCGGGTTCGAGTTCTACCAGCTCAGCATCGATGACTTGAGGTTCCCCGCCGCGCCGGCGAGTTGTGAAGAGCGCGTGGTGCTGCGTCGACCGGATGGGAGCTTCGCCACGCAGGTCTTTGACCTGTATCATAGCCTCTGGCACGGCCTGGTAACGTTCTACACGGCCGATAACCCTCCGGCCACGAATGTTCTGCCCGAGAAGCTCGGGTTGCCCGCCGAGCCCCGCGAGTGGGAGCCCTTGACCGGTGTCAAGGTATGGCCCAAGGGGTTGGACCTGTGGCGCCTGGTGCGCCAGGAAATGGGGGAACACGGGGTGCTGGGGCTGTGTAGCGGGACGACCACGGCCATGTTGGGCGGACCAGAGGATATCTACGCCTACACCGACGATCCTAAACCCTTCTTCGAGAGGCGCGATCGCGCGATGGAGGCCTGTGAGGAACGGATCCGCTTCGTCTCCCGGATGGACGACCCGCCCGACTTTCTGCTCTGTGGCGGGTCCGGCAGCCTGGTCTGGCAGAGCCCCGAAATCTTCCGCGAGCTGTCGCTGCCGATCCTCAAGCACATTACGAAACTCGCTCACGAGGCTGGCATCCCCACGCATGTCCATTCCTGCGGTCCCGAGAAGGAGCTTGTGGCCATGGCGGCGGAAGAAACGGATCTGACCATCATCGATCCGCTGGAAATTGCCCCGATGGGAGACTGCGACCTCGCCGAGCTCAAGAAGCGCTTTGGCCACAAAATCGTGTTAAAGGGCAATCTGCACACCACCGAAGTGATGTTGCGCGGCAGTGTGGCGGATGTGGTCGCCGCAAGCCGTAAGGCCATCGACGAGGGTGGCGCAGGGGGAGGGTTCATTCTCTCCACCGGCGATCAGTGCGGCCGCGATACGCCGGAGGAGAATCTCCGCGCCATGGTAGAGACCGCGCGTACCTATGGAAAATATGAATAGCGACACGACGCTCCAGGAAAGGGAAGATGAGATTCATGAACAGAGTCAAATTCGGAGTTTGCGGCGTCGGTCGGTTTGGTGCCGAGCATTGCCGGTTCTTTTCGCAGGACCGGGAGAAGTATGAATTGGTCGCGCTTTGCGATCGGGATCCGGCTCGGCTCAGCGCCATCGCCGCGGCCTTCGGAGGGAAAGGCTATCTCGATTTCGAGGAATTTCTGGCCGCTCCGGAAATGGAACTGATCATCATCGCCACCCGTTCGCTGGATCACGCCCGGAACGCCGAGCAGGCGCTCGCTGCTGGAAAAACCGTCCTGCTGGAAAAGCCGATCGGGGTGACGGCGGGGGATTACCGGCTTCTTCAGCACCTTGATAAGGAGTATCCCGGCAAACTCTATTTCTGTCACAACCACCGTTTCGAGCCAGCCTTTGGCAACGCCCGCGACATTGTCGCCCAGGGGCTGCTGGGCAAGGTGCAGGTGGTGAAACTGTGCAAGCACCATGACTTCATGCGTCGCAGGGACTGGCAGATGCGGCTAGACTGCGGCGGCGGCCAGCTCAGTGTCTGGGGCCCGCACCTTATTGACCAGGGATTGCAGCTTCTTGGCGCCCCGGTCCGGGAGGTCTTCAGCTATCTCCGGCGCATTCTCACCCCGGGCGATGGCGACGATCATGACAAGATTACGCTCATCGGCGAAAACGACGTCGCGGTGGAAATCGAGATCAGCAATGCGGTGGCGTTGCCCGGTCCCTATTGCACCCTCTATGGCGACCGTGGGACGCTCATGTACGGGCAGGATCAGACCAGGATCCATCTCAGCTATCTCGATCCCGCATTCCGCTGGCCGGAGGCCGTCGCCGATACGGGGAACCCCGTCGGCAAGCCCATGAGCGCCGAACAAGATCTGCCGTGGATCAACGAAACCCGCGACGTCACCCCGGACATGAGCCTGTGGTCCTATGTCCAGATTGCGATCGCCGACCATCTCTACAAGGCCCTGCGTGACGGCATCCCGTTCCCGATCCGTAACGCTGAGGCGCTTGAAGTCGTCCGGATCACCGAGATCGTGAAACAGCAGAATCCCCAGTTTGCCTGGGTGCCGTGAGAGGATTGGGAATGAAAGGCAGGCAAATCGTTTTTGAAGGCAAAGGCCGGGCGGTGCTGGTGGACCTGGAGGTCCCGCCGCCAAGTTCCGGCGAAATCGTCATCGAGAATGACTATACCGTCATCAGTGCCGGCACCGAACGGGCGAACTTGATTCAGCTCCCGAATACGGTGACCGCCAGGCAAGGTTTTCCCTTCCATCCGGGGTACAGCGGGGCGGGGCGCGTCTGCGCGCTTGGCGATGCGGTTGCCGACTTCACTGTCGGGGACCGGGTTGTAGTCAACTGGGGCGGGCATCAATCGCATACGCTCAAACCCGCCAAGGACATGCTGAAGATTGACGACGACTCCATCGACTTGCTGGACGCCGCCTTTGCTCCGATTGCCGCCTTTTCCTTCCTGGGGGTGCGCAAGCTGAGAATCGAGTTGGGCGAATCGGCCATGATTGCCGGACTGGGGATTCTCGGCATCTTTGCCGTCCAGTTGGCTGCGCTTTGCGGGGCCATTCCCGTCCTGGCGCTGGATTTCGATGCCGCGCGCCGCGACCTCGCCCGGAGACTGGGCGCCGCCCAGGCGTTCGCGCCGGACGAGGCCAACCTCGTCGACAAGATTAGGGCGGCCACGGGAGGCGGCGGCCCGAACGCGGTTGTGGAAGTAACCGGGTCGGCGGCCGCCCTGCAGCAGGCCCTGGAATACATTGCCTGGGAAGGGCGAATCTCGCTACTCGGCTGCACCCGGGTCTCGGATAGGCCGATCGATTTTTACAAGTACGTGCACACGCGCGGGATTTCGCTCATCGGCGCCCACACCTACACCCGGGCCCAGCATGAGTCGACTCCCGGGCGATGGACGGAACGGGACGACTACAAAACCTTCCTCAAGTTGGTCGGGGCCGGAAAACTCCAGATGCGTCCACTCATTTCGGACATTGTCTCTCCGGAAGACGGACCGGCGGTCTTTGCCCGTCTGGCCGGTACGGAGAGCGTGCCGCTGGGAATCGTATTCGATTGGAGCAGGATTCGATGAACAAGATCAAGATCGGCCAGATCGGCATCTCGCATGAACATGCGTCGGCGAAGATGAAGAGCCTGCGCGCCATGCCCGAGGTCTACGAAGTCGTTGGCGTGGTTGACGACCGCCATTCCCAGGCCGCCAAGTTCCCCAACGCCGACACGTCTCCCTATGAGGGGCTGCGCTGGATGACCGAGAAGGAACTGTTCGCCATTCCCGATCTTCAGGCGGTGGCAGTGGAAACCCCGAACCTCGAACTCGTTTCCACCGCGATGCGCTGCATGGAGCGTGGCCTGGCGATCCACATGGACAAGCCTGGCGGCGATGACCTGGAGCGGCTCGGCAGGCTGCTTCAGGGGTGCAGGGCAAAGAAGCTCCCGTTTCAGATGGGCTACATGCTCCGCAACAATCCGGCCCTGCAGTTCTGTCGGGCGGCGATCAACAAGGGCTGGCTGGGCGATGTCTTCGAAATCCAGGCCAACATGAGCCACAACTATGGCGGGGACGCCTACCAGGACTATCTGGCGAATTTCCAGGGCGGTATCATGTTCAACCTGGGCTGCCACCTGATCGATGGGGTCGTCGCCATGCTGGGCCGCCCTGACAACGTTACCTCTTTCCTGAAATCCGCTCCCGGCTCGCCTGGCCTTTCCATGAACAACTGCCTCGCGGTCCTCGAGTATCCGCACGCCAACGTCTTGCTGCATGCGTGCAGTGTCGAGGTTGACGGTCTCAACCACCGGCGCTTCAAGATCTGCGGTACAAGAGGCTCAGTCGAGCTGTGCCCGCTGGAGCGCTTCGACGGTGAGCCGCTGATGATGAATCTGATTCTGAAAGAAGACATTCGGGATTACGTCGCCGGGGCGCACACGGTCGGTTTCGGTGTCATTCGTGACCGCTATGAGGATCAGTTGCTGGAATTGGCGAAGATCATTAACGGCGAAATGGCCAATCCCTACACCTATGAACATGATACTCTCGTTCAGGAGGTGGTTCTAGCCGCTGCCGGATACAACAAGTGGAGAAAATAGCATGCACGCCATTCTGATAAAAGAAGACAAGTCGCTGGTTTGGAGCGAGGTCCCCGATCCGGAGATCAAAGGCAATGAAATCCTGATTGAAGTCCATGCCGCGGCGTTGAACCGTGCCGACCTGATGCAGCGCGCCGGAAACTATCCTGCTCCGCCCGGCTGGCCGGAGTGGATGGGCCTGGAGGTCGCTGGGGTTGTCCTTGAAACTCCGGCGAACTGCCGCTGGAAAAAGGGGGACAAAGTGTGTGCGTTGCTGGGGGGCGGCGGCTATGCCGAAAAAGTCGCGGTGCCTGCGGATATGGTTTTGCCGATACCGGAAGGTTTGTCCATGGTTGAAGCGGCGGCCATTCCGGAAGCCTTTGCCACGTCTTACCTCAATCTATGCGTTGAAGGGGGCATGAAAGCAGGGGATACAGTATTTATCCAAGCGGGCGCGAGCGGACTTGGCATGGCGGCAATCCAGTTGGCAAGAGCACTGGGTGCGAAAGTCGTTACCTCCGTCGGAACGGAAGAGAAGGCCGAGTTTGTCCGGAACCTGGGCGCCGATGTCGTCGTCAATCGCAAGCAGGAGAGCCTAGCGGCCGTCCTGGCACAGCACCCGGCGGATATTGCCATGGATTGCGTTGCCGGCCCCGACCTTGGAGCGTGCCTGGAAACGATGGCACGCGGCGGACGCTGGATCGTGATCGCGACTCTGGGTGGTTCGAAGAGCGAACTCAACATGACCGAGTTCTTCAAAAGAGGCATCAAACTGATCGGCAGTACTCTGCGAAGCCGGACCTCGAAGATGAAAGCGGAAATCCTCGCCGGGGTTGAGGAAAAAGTCTCGGCATCATTGTCAACCGGCAAGATCAAGGTTTGGGTTCACAAGACATTGCCGATAACCCGTGCGGAAGAAGCGCATGCCATCCTTCAGAATCAGGAAAACCTCGGCAAGGTCGTGCTCGTGGTGAAAGGAACATAGGGAGTGAAATCATGAATCTTGCAGGAAAAACCGCCATGGTAACCGGGGCCGCAAGCGGCCTCGGCAAAGCCACGGCGATAAAACTGGCGCTGGAAGGCGCCCAAGTTGCCGTTATTGACATCGACCAGGAGAAGCTCGAACAGGTGAGCCATTCAATCTGTGCCGCTGGTGGTATGGTTTTGCCATTCACCGTGGACATTACGAACAATGATGAGGTCAAAAGCACTGTCACTGAAATCATTTCAAAGTTTGGACACCTCGATATCCTTGTCAATAACGCCGGGGCCGGATGGCGCACGCAGATGCCTTTCAAAGATACGCCCGATGGTTCCTGGGAGTGGATTCTCGACCTAAACATCAAAGGCACCCTCTATGTTACACATGCCGTGCTCGATCATATGGTGGGGAGAAAGTACGGCAAGATCATCAATATCGCCTCCATTGCCGCCAAGACAGGTATTCCCGGGTTGGCCGTCTATTCCGCCAGCAAAGGCGCCGTTGTTTCCTTCACCAAAGCGTTAGCGATGGAACTCGGCCCTTACAATGTTAACGTGAACTGCGTTTCGCCCGGTATGATTAGCGCTGAGGCAGAATCTCTGGCAACCAACGGAACCTTTCTGGGTCGCAATGGCACCGCAGAGGAAATGGCCTTGCTTATTGCCTTCTTGGCTTCTGAAGATGCCTCTTATATCACCGGTGTCGACTACCTGATTGACGGCGGCCGCAGCCTCGGCCCCAGAGGCGCCTGACCATGCGAACCTGGAAGATCGGAATCGTTCAGGACACTTCACTACCAGAATTGGGCTTTCACGGACTGCACAATGGCTTCCGTGGCCTGCCCGGGGTGGAACTTGTCGCCCATGTCGATTCCAACATGGAAGATCTTGGACAGCGAATGGCTTACGGCCCCAAACGGCATTACCGCTCATACCAGGAAATGATGGACAGGGAACAGCCGGATATCGTGGTTCTTTGCTCACGCCACCCTTTCGGTCATTTCGAGCAGATTAAAGCGGCAGCGCAACGCGGTATCCATGTCTACTGCGAAAAGCCGATGACCGTCAGCCTTGAGGAAGCCGACCGGATTATTGCGCTGATGGAAAAACACCGGATCAAGATCTGCATGGCCCATCCCGCCCGTTACTCGCTGGCGTTCCGCACCATGAAGGCGATGGTCGAATCCGGTGATATCGGCACTCCGCTACGGATCGCCGGCCGGGGAAAGTGTGATCACCGCGGCGGCGGTGAAGACCTGATCGTCCTTGGCACGCATATTCTCGACCTGCAAACCTTCTTCTTCGGCGCGCCGGAATGCGTCATGGCGGATGTTCGGCAAGACGGCAGACCGATCGTCGAGACGGATCGCCGCAAAACCATGGAACCGTTGGGGGCGGTTGCCGGAGATTCGGTTTTTGCCTATTTCCGTTTCCCTGGTGATGTCATTGGCACGTTTGAAAGCCGTCATGACCTGTTTAACCCGGACCACAAGATCGTCCATATGGGCGTTACCGTGACCGGGACCAAAGGATCGCTTTCGATGCGTTTCAACGACAACGTCCCCGAGGTGGAATCGAAGCTCCGCATCAGCCGGTTTCCCGCCCCGCCTGAAGACTTTACCCAGTATGAGGAAGTCCCGCTGGTCGAGAGAAGGACGATCCCCGGCGCGGAATCGCTGGACTATTCGCAGTGCGGCAATCTCTATGGCGTTCCGCAAAAGGCACTGTTTTTGGAATCCAACCGCTTTGCCGCATGGGATCTGATGAGATCCATTGAAGAGGATCGGCCGCCCGTTTCGAATGCGTCCAATGCCCGGCTCGCACTCGAGATGATCTATGGAGTCTACGCTTCAGCCCTTTCCGGAAAAGCCATCGATCTGCCGTTAGCAAACAGGGCGCATCCTCTGGAAGCGCCGAGGGAGACAGACTTATGAAGACAGCCGAAGTTCAAGGGAGCGAGTGGGTTCAAAGCGGGCATTTCTTCGTGGGATGCAACTACTGGGCGTCGCACGCCGGGACTCGCATGTGGGCGGACTGGCGACCCGACATCGTGGACCGGGACTTGCGCCGGCTTCGGCAGGGGGGCCTTCAGGTGCTGCGTGTTTTCCCCCTGTGGCCGGATTTTCAGCCTCTGACGTTGCAGAGGACGGGGTGGGAGGCGGTCGAGTTCCGGCATGGTGAGGCGCCCCTGCCGGACGATCCCTGCGGTGAGTCCGGCCTATCGGGCGAGATGATGGAACGCTTCGCCGCCTTTCTCGACCTGCTTTCGGCACAGGGACTTCGTTGCATCGTGGGGTTGCTCACGGGGTGGATGAGCGGGCGACTGTTCGTTCCGCCGGCCTTGGACGGTCTCAACGTTCTGACCGACCCCGTGGCATTGCGCTGGCAGGTGCGTTTTGTGCGCCATTTCGTGGGTGCTTTCAAGAACCACTCTGCGATCCTGGCCTGGGACCTGGGCAACGAATGCAATTGCATGGGGCCGGTCTCGCGGGACCAAGCCTATGCCTGGACCGCCTTGATAACCCAGACGATCCGCGCCGCAGACGCCACCCGTGCGGTGGTCTCCGGCCTGCACAGCCTCTCGCCGAAAGGCAACTGGACCCCGTTCGATCAGGGCGAACTGACCGATATGCTGACCACGCATCCGTACCCTGTTTTCACTCCGCACTGCGATCAGGATCCCGTGAATACGGTGCGAACCGTCTTGCACAGCACCGCGGAATCCCGTTTCTATGCCGATCTCGGGGGTAAACCCTGCCTGTGCGAGGAGATCGGCACGCTGGGTCCGATGAACGCCAGCGAGAAGATCGCGGCGGATTTCGTGCGCGGTGCCCTGTTCTCTCTCTGGGCCAACGATTGCCATGGATTAATGTGGTGGTGTGCGTTTGATCAGACCCAGTTGGAGCACGCGCCCTATGATTGGAATGCGGTCGAACGGGAGTTGGGCCTCCTCCGCGTTGACGGTCGCGCCAAGCCGGTCCTCAAGGAGATTGGCGCGTTTCGCCGGATGCTCGACGGGTTGCCTTGGCGGTCCCTGCCGCTCCGAACCCGGGAAGCGGTCTGCATCCTCACGGACGATCAGGATCAGTGGGGTGTGGCGTACAGCACCTTCATTCTCGCCAAACAGGCGGGGTTTGATCTGGAATTCCAGTATGCGTCCCAGCCGCTCAAGGACGCCCCGTTCTACCTGCTGCCCTGTCTCAGTGGACACCGCATGGTTCCGCGCCGGCGCATGCTCGAGTTGCTGGCCAAGGTCAGCGCCGGGGCCACGCTGTATGTCTCCCTGGATAGCGGCCTGCCGGAGGGCTTTGAGGCGCTGACCGGACTCGAGCCGCAGACACGGGAACGGAGCCCAACCCCGGCCGACATTGCGTTTGAGGGAATCGAGGGGCTGGATTCGCTTCCCGGCCGGAGAACGTTCAAGGTCAGCTTCTGTGCCACCCGGGCGACGGTGTTGGGCCGAGAGGCGGACGGCAATCCTGCCTTCACGATGGCCTCTTATGGGAAGGGACGGGTTTGCTTTCTGGCCGTCCCGATGGAGATGACGCTCACGCAGACGCCCGGTGCTTTCCACGCCGAATCCGCTTCGCCCTGCTGGCGGTTGTACCGGCACATGGCCGGAGGACTCCTGAAACGCAGGGCGATACGCAAGACGCATCCCATGGTTGGTCTGACGGAACACCGTCTCGATGCGTCAAACCGGATCGAGGTCGTCATCAATCACTCGCCGCATCGGGTTCGCGAGGAACTGATCCTCAGCCCGGGCTGGCGGCTGAAGCGGGTATTGCATGGCAAGGCCGAGATGCAGGAACAGGGTATCGTTGTAGCTTTGGGCGCGAACGATGCCTGCGTCGTTTCCGTCGCGCGGAGCAAGCGGTAGGAGGAACGACAACCGCCCTCCGCTGCTTGGGACGTGGCCAGACCGCTCAGTGGCGCCGCGTCAAATAGGTATTGCCCATTGAATTGCGTACTGAATTAGGTATCATTCCGCCCGCGAAAGCGTGTTACACCCAAGAGAGTGTAGGAAGAGTAACATCTTTCATTCGTTACTATCGCCCATCAGTCGCATGAAGCCATCATGAGCGAGGACAAGAAGGATAAATCGACTCTCAGCGAACGCGACATCTGCAGCAAGTTCGTCACGCCCGCCCTCGTTGCCGCCGGCTGGGACCTGCAGTCCCAAATCCGCGAGGAAGTGACATTCACGGCTGGCCGCGTCATCGTCCGCGGCTCAAAGGTCACACGGGGGGAGGCCCGAAGGGCTGACTTCGTCCTATACTATAAGCCCGGCATACCCATCGCCGTCATCGAGGCCAAAGACAACAGCCATTCCGTCGGCGCTGGCATGCAGCAGGCCCACACCGTTGAAGAGTTCAGGACGGAGAGGGAGAGGGACTGGTGGTGCAAGGACACGGCCGCCGGTCGCGCCCACCGTAAAGAAACGCCGCTCGCGTTGCAGGTGACGCTGGATGAAATCAAGGCCCGCAACTGCGCCCTCGACATCAAGAACCCGAACCCCGAGGCTGCCAAGCATGGCGATTCCGAGGAACTGCTGGCCGATTACAGGAACCTGCTGACCGGAGTTGACGCCGCCCGCGACCCCTTGCGGAACGAACTGGCCAAGGCGCTGGAGAGCGTCCAATGACACGACTCGTCATCTTCATTAGCTCCGTGCAGAAGGAACTGGCGGAGGAACGCGCTCTGCTGAAGGAGTTTGTCGAAGGCGACGCGCTCCTGCGGCGTTTTTTTGAGGTCGTCCTGTTCGAGACCTGGCCGGCTGCCGACCGGCGCGCTGACCACGTATATCTTGATCAGGTGGATCGCTGTGACCTCTATGTGGGCCTGTTCGGCAACGAATACGGCTATGAGGACACCGCCGGCGTCTCGCCAACTGAACGCGAGTTCGTGCGCGCCACCCATCAGGGCAAGACACGACTGATCTACGTCAAAGGCACGGACGATAAGGTGCGGCATCCGAAGATGGCGGCGCTGATCCGGCACGCCGGCGAACAACTGATCCGGAGGCGGTTCGGGTCCAAAGCGGAACTTATCGCCGCGGTCTATGCGAGCCTTGTTCAGGTTTTGGAGGATCGAGAACTAATCCGCACCGGTCCGTTC
>CAYOIT010000110.1:14106-15349 GCA_964404035.1 uncultured Verrucomicrobiota bacterium
GTTCGATGCCACCTTCTGCAAGAACGCCACTCTCGCCGATCTGGACGAAGATCGGATATCCAGTTTCGTGGGGTTGGCCGGTCGCGCACGTGGCTTCCCGCTGCCGGAGGACTCCAAACCGGGCGACGTCTTGACGCACCTGAACCTGCTCGACGAGGGTCGTCCCACCCACGCCGCCGTTTTGCTTTTCGGCAGGCATCCGCAGCGCTTCCTGATCTCCTCGGAACTAAAATGTGCCCATTTCCATGGCGTCGAGGTGGAAAAACCGATCCCGTCTTACCAGGTGTACAAGGGAACCGTGTTCGAGTTGGTGGATCAGGCTTTGGATTTCGTGATGTCCAAGATCGATCGGTGGATCGGCACCCGTGCCGAAAGCGCACAGGCCCCCACCATCTACGAGATCCCGCGCGAAGTCATCGGCGAGGCCATTGTCAACGCCGTGGCTCACCGCGACTACACGAGCAGCGGCAGTGTGCAAGTCATGCTGTTTTCCGACCGACTGGAAGTGTGGAATCCGGGTGCGCTGCCGCCTGCGCTGACCTTGGAACAACTCCGGCATCCTCACGCCTCGTTCCCCGCCAATCCGCTGTTGGCGGAACCGCTGTATCTGACCAAGTACATCGAGCGCATGGGTACCGGGACGGGCGACATGATCAGGCGCTGTCGTGAGGCGGGCCTGCCTGAGGCGGAATTTCGTTTGGACGGCGGCTGCTTCGTTCTCACCATCCGGCGCAAGACCCCGCAAGTCAACCCGCAAGTCAACCCGCAAGATAAGATGTTGGCTCAGAGTGTGTTGCATGAAATGTCGATTGCGTTAAAAATGGGTGCCCCGCAAGTCACCCCGCAAATCGCCAGACAAGTCACGTCGATACTGGCGGCGGCTGACACAGGGGATAAGCCGCGTGGCGCACTTCAGGAGGCCGCCGCACTGAAGGACCGTGAGCACTTCCGGGAAGCGTATCTGGAGCCGCTTGTAACGGCTGGCTGGCTTGAACGCACCATCCCGAACAAGCCCACCAGCCGCCTCCAGAAATACCGGCTGACCGAAAAGGGTCGCGCCTGGCTCAGAAAGGCCCGGCCATGAGTTCCCCCTTCGTGCTCTTCGTGTCCTTCGTGGTGAGGTGTTATGGCCATGGCGGATATGAAAGGAATTGAAGAATGACCAGGCAAAAGTGTTTTCTCGTTTGCAATGCGCATCTGGATCCCGTGTGGCTGTGGCCTTGGGAAGAGGGGTTGACTGAGG
>CAYOIT010000111.1:0-15310 GCA_964404035.1 uncultured Verrucomicrobiota bacterium
GCATGAGTGCTACCGCCACAGGATCTGTTGCTGCCATGCCGGAGCGACTTGGCCACTATGACGTTGCCGGAAAGATCGGGCAGGGTGGCATGGCCATTGTTTATAAGGGGGTTCAGTCTTCGCTGAACCGGGCGGTGGCCATCAAAGTTCTGCCGCCGCAGTTTGCCACCACGCCGGAACTGCTCGCCCGCTTCGATCGTGAAGCGGCCATTGTTGCGCAGCTCACCCATTCCAATATCGTGCAGGTCATTGATCGGGGGCGCCAGGACAACCTTCTCTACATTGTCATGGAGTACGTCGATGGCGACAGCCTTGACAAGCTGATTCAGGGTGGACCGCTGACTTTGGCCCAGGTGATTGACTATGCGGGGCAGATTTGCGACGGGCTGGACTACGCCCACAAGGCCGGCGTGGTGCACCGCGACCTCAAGCCGTCCAATATCCTGGTCGATCGGCGCACGGGCCGCGTGAAGATCGCCGACTTCGGGATTGCCGCGCTGGAATCGACGGACAGTGCGCTTGCGACCCTCACCGTGGACCAGAGCGCGATCGGCACGATGAACTACATGTCCCCCGAGCAGCGACTGGATTCCCACCGGGTCACTTCTTCGACGGACATCTTTTCACTGGGCGTCATCCTTTACGAGATGCTCACGGGCAAACTGCCGGTGGGCCACTTCAAGGCTCCCACGATGATCCGCCCGGATATCCCCCTGGGGTTCGATACGATCGTGCATCGCTGCCTGGCCGAGTCGCCGGCGGACCGCTACCCGAGCGCCGGGCAGATCCGCGATGAACTACAGCGCCTGACGATTCGCCGCACGGCGCCCCGGTCGTTCTCGGCGCTGGGCCGCCTCAACAAGCGTCAACAGTGGATGACCCTGGCCGGAACGGCCGTGGCCATCCTGCTGATGGTCATTGCCGCCGCCGCCGTCTTCAGGCACCTCGGGAAGAATCGCCCGGAGGGCGCCGCCCTCCTGTTGCCGGCGGCAAGAACCGCCTCTGCGACCGAAGTGCGGATCCAGGCTGATCAGGCTCGCGCCCAGGGGCTGATCCGCGAGGGCAAGTGGGCGGAGGCGATTCTGATCCTGTCGGGACTGGTGCAGCAGTATCCGCAGCACCCCCTTGCCGCAGAATTTCAGTTTGCCATCGCGACCGCCTGCGGGGACCTGCCGAATCGTGAGCGCAGCATCCTGGAGTTCGACCGTCTCATCCGCCATTACCCGCAGTCCGCGCGGGTTCCCGAGGCGATGGTCCGGAAATGCAGGGCGGAATGGGAAGGGGGGCGCCAACGTCGCCTCCTGGGTGGGGCGGTGTGGGACCTTCGGCTGCAGCAGCGGCTGATGGCCGAACTGCAGGAGGTCCTGGATAAACATCCCGCCGGCTCCAATGCGGCCCTCGCGCTGGACCTGATGGCCGAGATTGCCGAGAGGCCCATGCTGGCCGACGCCAAGGCTGCGGCTGAGGCGCTGATGAAACGCTATGCCTTCGCGCCCGACGGCCCGCCTGATGCGCTGTTTCATGCAGCCGAGTTGTATGACTTGAAGGTCAAGGACAGCGCTTCGGCGGTCCAGGCCTACGAGCGCTTCGTTCAGGACTTTCCCGCCGATCATCGGGCGTCGAAGGCACGCGGCCGGCTGGATCAGCTTCGGCAGGGCAAACGTTGATGAAAAGGGTTTGCGCCGAACCCTGCAAGGCTGCCCGGCGCGGGAGGAGTCGCATGAGAGCTGTCTGTCCTGGTGTCCGGCGGTTGGGGCTCGCGCTTGCCGTCACGGCCACGGCCATTCCCTCGTGGGGGCAGGCCCCGGAGACCCTGACGCCGGCGGTGCCGGTGTCGCCTTACGAGTCGGGGCTGATGCTGCTGGCGGTGACGGGAATCCTGGTGTTGGGCGGGGCGATCATGCGGGTGCTGCGCCTGTTGCGGTGGATCCAGCGGCCGGTCTGGACCCTGCCGGTCCTCATTTTTCTCACGGGCGGGCTCTGGTTGTTCCTCCGCATCGGCCGGTTTGCCGACGTTCCACGCCTGTCGGCCTTGATCGGCTTCCTTCTTTCCTTTCTTGTCTTCGTGGCCGTCCTTGTGCCGGTGGCACGTTGGGTGTTGCCGTCCCGCGCATTGCAGACGCGCGGCGGCGTGCCTGTCCTGCTGCGAGGGGCGGCTGTCGTCGTGCTTGCCTTCGTGGGACTGTTCGTGCTGCTGTCGTGGTCTTTCCCGAACCTCAATTTCACACCGGTGTTTGTCACGTCCGGGGTCGTGTCCATTGTGCTTGGCCTGGCGCTTCAGGAACTGTTGGGCAACCTCATGGCGGGCATCGTGATGAGCGTCGAACGACCCTTCAAGATCGGCGACTGGATCCGGGTCGGCGCCACCGAGGGCGAGGCCGTGGAGCAAACGTGGCGGGCCACGTTGGTGCGTAGTCGGGAAAACGACTATGTGCTCATTCCCAACAACGTCGCCGCCCGGGAAATCATGGTGAACTACGACCGCCCCACGTCCGATCACCTTGTTAAGATTCATGTTGGAGTGGCCTACGACACGCCGTGCGGTGAGGCGGTGGAGGCGCTGCTCGAGGCCGCCGGCAAGGTGGAGGAAATCCTGCGGGCGCCGGCGCCGGCGGTGTATCTCAAGGACTTCCAGGATTCCTCCATCCTGTACGAACTGCGGGTCTGGATCGACAACTACGGCTCGCTGCATGCCATCGAGAGCGAGGCGCGAAAGCAGATCTGGTACGCCTTCAAGCGGCACGGCGTGACCATTCCCTTCCCGCAGAGAGACGTGCATGTCCGCCGCCAGGTCGAGGCGCAGCAGGAGACGTACTGCCGGCTCGTTGTGACGGGAGGCCCGCTGCGGGGGACGCTGTTCGCGCTCGGCAGCGGTTCGGCGACCGTGGGCAGGGCCGCGGACAGTACCATCGTGATGGTGGATCAGCATGTCTCCAATCACCACGCGGTCATCGAGCCGCACGAGGGCGGGCACAGGCTGCGCGATCTCGGCAGTCGCTACGGGACGTTGCTGAATGGGCAACTGGTGGAATCCGCGCTGCTGGCCCAAGGCGATGAGATACGGATTGGTCCCGTGGCGTTGGTCTACGAGACGCGCGCGGCACCGCCGTCGGTGCGTATTGAACGGCGCGTGGTTCCCGCACCGCCCGGCCGCTATTCGGTCCCCGGCACCACGGCTGGCATCAGCGGTTCCGGCGGCAGGGAGACGGCGGTGTGAAGACCGAAACCGCTCTTTTCGACCTTGACCGTGTCTAGACGGACACCTACAGTCGCACGAACAATTGGCGACGAGGCTTGCGCGACGGTGCTGCCTGGCGAACGGATAGACAACGGAGCGGTGTGAAACTTGAAGAATGCTTGATTGACCCGACGAGGCTGGGGGCCTGGCGAAAGCGGATGGGCTTGGACGTGCCCGTCGCCGTGGTCACGGGCACCTTCGATATCCTTCAGCCCGGGAACCTCTACGCTCTGCGTCGGGCCCGGGAGGTGGGCGGTCGGGTGGTGGTGATCCTGGAACCGGATGAAGCGGTGGCGCCACATGCGTCGCCGGGACGGCCTCAGAACCCCTTGGACATACGGGCGGAAACGGTGGCGCATCTTCGTGGGGTGGACGGGGTCACGGTGGGCCCGTCGGACGACGCTGCCGCGTTCTTTGCCCAGCTTGGTCCCTTTGTATGGGTGGTGGCCGGGACACAGCGTCGTACGGAGGTCTGGGCACCCTTCCTTGAACAGGCGGCGACCTCCGTGATGGAGATCGGACCTTTGGCAGGGTGCTTTACGGAGGACATTATTGGCTCGATGCGGGAGAACCGGACGCCGATCAAGTTGCCCGAGGAAGGGCTTGAGCCCGGCTCGATTCCACGTGACGGGGCCGGGGAGGGGGCTGTGAGGGTGTCCGTGAATGGGTGTTTCGACATCCTGCACATCGGCCATCTGCGTTTTCTGGCGGCGGCCCGCGCGATGGGCGGGGCTCTGACGGTCCTGATCAACGACGACGCCTCGGTGGCGCGCTATAAGGGCCCGACGCGTCCGGTGTTTCCGGAAAGCTTTCGAAGTGCGGCGCTTAGGTCGCTGCTTTCGGTGGATGATGTGGTGTCGTTCTCGGAGGATGAACCCCTGGCGGCGATTGCGCGGTTGCGGCCGGCGCTTCATGTGAAGGGTGGCTCTTACGAGCCCGAGCGGGTACAACATGAGCGTGAGCTTGTGGCCCAGTGGGGGGGGTGCCTCGTGGGGACGCCGCTGGTGGAGGGGTTCAGCACGTCGGCCTACATCAAGGCCGTGCTGGGTAAGTCATCTTCATAGAGCCATGACGCGGCAGGAATGGCACGCGGTGCGAGAGTATGGTAGGATGTGATCATGAAGGACGAGATCAAAGAGATTGATGCCAAGGAATTGGTCGAACTGGACTTTCTGGAAGCTGTCGCGGCACGGCTCCCCGGAGACGATGAGGTGTTGAAGGCGTTAGGTGACCTTTACACGCGAGTCGGCCGGTATGAGAAGGGCCTGGATATCGACGGACGGCTCGCCAAACTGTGCCCGAAAGACCCCATGGTCTGGTACAACCTCGCCTGCAGCCTCGCGCTTCTGAACAAACGTACCCCCGCCCTGCAATCGTTGAAGAAAGCGGTGATGTTGGGGTACAGCGATTATGAGTGGATGATGCGGGATTCGGACCTGAAATCGTTGCGCGACGAACAGGGCTTCAAGTTGCTCGTCAAGAAACTCACCTCCTTTTCGGAAAAGAAGCAGAATGATTCTGAGAACGCCTGACATGGCCCCCACGGAGGAAGAAGCGAGGCTGGGCTTCGAAGCTCAGACGCTGACGTATCCGGAGGGGCAGTACGAGCTTTCCGGGCTGGAGGCGCCCGAGAAGGCCGGGCTTGATCGGACGGTCGCGGTGACACTGGATGGCGCGAGCCGGATCCGGCGGAGGCATGGCGGAACCGGCTATGTGCGCGAGATGTTTAACAGCCATGTCTGGACGGTATCGGAGGTGTTCGAGTGCCTCCGCGATGTCGCGGAAAGTGACGCCTATCGGGACTACCGGCAACGCGAGGAGGCCGAAGCCGGAGTCGGTTCGGAGGCAGAGGCGCGGGAGGCCGAGTAGTTCTTCGGTTTCCGCGGTCGGTGGGTTGTGGGAAGGAGGTGGATATGATCGATCTCTTGATCTCCACGACGGGCGCCCTGGCGGGCTGTCTTCTGGTAGGTTGCTATGGCCTGGGCTGCACGGCGAATCCGGGGCCATCCGCCGATGAGGAAGAGTGGACGCAGGAACGCCACGACATGGTGGCCGTTCTGAGGCGTTATGGCATCCGGGACGAACGGGTATTGGCGGCGATGGAGAAAGTCCGGCGGCACGTGTTCATTCCCTCGGCGTACCACAAACAAGGGATTGCCTACGGCGATCACCCCTGGCAGATCGGATACGGTCAGACCATTTCACAGCCGTTCGTCGTGGCCTACATGACCGAAAAACTGGCGCTTCAGGCCGGGCAGAAAGTGCTGGAAATCGGAACCGGTTCAGGCTATCAGGCCGCGGTTCTGGCCGAACTCGGGGCTCAGGTTTATACGGTTGAAATCGTTCCAGAACTGGCCGAGCATGCCACGCAGGTACTCACGCAGGAAGGCTACGCCCATGGCGTCACGGTGCGGTCGGGCGATGGGTACAAAGGATGGCCGGAGCATCAACCTTTCGATGCCGTGATAGTGACCTGCGCGCCGGAGAAGGTCCCGTCGGCCCTGCTGGATCAATTGAAGGATGGCGGCCGCATGATTGTGCCGGTGGGTGCGTGGATGGACCAGCGCCTGGTCATCCTGACGAAACAGGGAGGCAAGGTTGAAGAAACAGACGACCTGGCTGTGCGATTTGTGCCAATGATAAAGGGGCAATAGTCATGACGGTTCGTGAATTGGTCCTGAAGAATAGAAGTTATCGCCGGTTCCACGAGGATGTTCCGCTCCATGAGGTCCAGTTGCAGGAATGGGTGGACCTGGCGCGCGTCGCCGCCTCCGGCGGGAACAAGCAACCGTTGCGCTACGTCCTGTGTTGCGACCCCAGGACGAATGCGAAAGTCTTCGAAACCCTGGGATGGGCCGCCTACCTCAGAGACTGGTCCGGTCCGGCGGAAGGGGAGCGCCCCACGGCCTACATCGTCATCCTCGGCGACACCACCGTGGCTTCGTCATTTGGTTGCGATCACGGAATCGCGGCACAGACCATCCTTCTCGGCGCCACAGAGCAAGGGATGGGCGGGTGTATTCTTGGATCGGTGAAGCATGATGAGTTGCGGCGTGCCCTGGGTATTCCCCCCGCCTACGAGATCCTTCTGGTTCTGGCGCTGGGTAAGCCGAAGGAGACCGTGGTTATCGAGCCCGTCACCGACGGCATCAAGTACTGGCGTGATACCCGCGGGTGGCACCACGTGCCCAAACGGTCTCTCAGCGAGATCATTCTGAACCCTGTGCCTTAAGACCTTTTTATAAACTCACGTGGTTTCGCACGCGTCCGTCCAGTACGGCGGGCACTACGTTGCCCGCCGACGCTTCGCCCGTTGCCTCGAAGATGGCTGGCGACGTAGCGCCAGCCCTACTGTCGGGTTCCCACTTCATTTTGGCTTCGCCGTTCTCGGCGGGAAAGGCTTATAGGTATGCGTCATTATGGCTCTTTCTATTATTCTGTTAGTGTGCCATTATGGCTCTGTTTTGGTTTGTCATCTTATTGATTAGAATTTCACATGTCTCTTATCATTAATAGATTACGACTAAAGTTGATAGGCGTCATTATGCCGTGGAACGCAAACTGCTTGATACTTGTTGAAGACAATAATGAGGGAGGATCCCATGTTTGACCCGAACAAGTTGACACAGAAGGCGCAGGAAGCCCTGCAACAGGCGCAGGAGTTGGCGATCCGGCTGAGCCATCAGGAAGTGGATGGCGAGCACGTTCTGTCGGCGCTTCTCGAACAGGAGGACGGCTTGGCGCCGCGTCTGTTTGAGCGCATGGGGATCAAGCCTGTGGAGTTGAAGGCGCGGGTCGAGGAGTCGCTGGACCGGCATCCGAAGGTTCAAGGCTCGGCCACCGAGGCGGGCAAAGTCTATGTGACGCAACGGCTGAATCAACTGATGGTGCGGGCCGGTGACGAGGCGAAACGCTTGAAGGACGAGTATGTCTCGGTCGAGCACCTGCTGCTGGCCTTTCTGGATGAAGGGAAGCATACGGCGGCTGGAAAGATCCTGGCGCAGGCCGGGGTTGACCGGGCGCGGTTTCTCCAGGAACTGACGGCGGTGCGCGGGAACCAGCGCGTCACCAGTGTCACGCCGGAGGGCGCCTATGAGGCGCTTCAGAAATACGGGGTCGATCTGGTCAGCCTGGCGCGCCAAAACAAACTTGATCCGGTGATCGGGCGCGATATGGAGATCCGGAGCGTGGTGCGAATCCTTTCGCGCAAGACCAAGAACAATCCCGTCCTGATCGGCGAGCCCGGAGTGGGCAAGACGGCCATTGTTGAAGGTCTGGCGCATCGCATTGTACGCGGGGATGTGCCGGAAGGGCTGAAGGACCGGACGATCTTCGCGTTGGACATGACGGCCCTGATGGCGGGCGCGAAGTACCGCGGTGAATTCGAAGAGCGACTGAAAGCCGTCCTTACCGAGATCAAGGCCGCTGAAGGCCGGATCATCCTGTTCATTGACGAACTGCACAATATCGTTGGGGCAGGCCGTACCGAAGGATCGACCGATGCCGGCAACATGCTCAAGCCGATGCTCGCGCGAGGGGAACTGCACTGTATTGGCGCCACGACCCTGGACGAATACCGCAAGTACATCGAAAAAGACCGGGCGCTCGAGCGGCGGTTCCAGCCGGTCATGGTCGATGCGCCGTCCGTGGAGGATACCGTGTCCATCCTGCGAGGACTCAAAGAGCGGTTTGAAGTCCATCACGGGGTCCGGATCACCGATTCGGCGCTGGTGGCTTCGGCGGTGCTGTCGGATCGGTACATCAGCGACCGTTTCCTGCCGGACAAGGCCATTGACCTGATGGACGAAGCCTGTGCCTCGATTCGGACGGAGATCGATTCCATGCCGGCCGAACTGGATGAGATCACGCGCAAGGTGATGCGGCTGGAAATCGAGGAGACGGCGCTGAAGAAAGAGAAGGACGATGCCAGTAAGGAACGGCTGAAGACCCTGCGCAAGGAACTGGCCGATCTCAAGGCGCAGGCGATCACGATGCGCACCCAGTGGGAGAACGAGAAGAAGGCGATCAGCGAGGTGCAGGCGATTCGCGAGCAGCTGGAGCAGGCCCGGCGCGAGGGGGCGGAGGCCGAGCGGAAATACGACCTCGACCGGCTGGCCCAACTGCGGCATGGCACGATTCCCGAACTGGAGCGCAAACTGGCCGAGCTTCAGAAGACGGCCCTGGGAAAGACGGATGAGCACACTCTTCTGCGGGAGGAAGTCACCGAGGAGGAGATTGCGGAGGTCGTGTCCCGCTGGTCCGGGATTCCCCTGACCCGGCTTCTGCAGGGCGAGCGGGAGAAGCTGCTCAAGTTGGGTGACGTCCTGCACGCCCGTGTGGTGGGGCAGGATGAGGCGGTGCGGGTGGTGGCCGATGCCGTGCTGCGGGCGCGCGCCGGGATCGGCAATCCCCGGCGGCCGGTCGGGTCGTTCATCTTCCTCGGTCCCACCGGTGTCGGAAAGACGGAATTGGCCAAGACGCTGGCGGCCTCGCTGTTCGATTCCGAAGAGAATCTTGTGCGTATCGACATGAGCGAATACATGGAGAAGCACACGGTGTCGCGGCTGGTCGGCGCGCCCCCCGGTTACGTGGGGTACGAAGAAGGCGGCCAGCTCACCGAAGCTGTCAGGCGGAAGCCTTATTGCGTGATCCTGCTCGACGAGATCGAGAAGGCCCATCATGACGTCTTCAATATTCTCCTCCAGATTCTCGATGACGGGCGGCTGACCGACTCCCATGGGCGGACGGTTAACTTCAAGAACACCCTCGTCATCATGACCAGCAATGTCGGGTCGCCGACGCTTCTGGAGGGGATCGACGATAGCGGACACATTCGCGATGACGCCCGGCAATCGGTGATGGACGAGTTGCGCCGGAGTTTCCGTCCCGAATTCCTCAATCGCGTGGATGACGTGGTGCTGTTCAAGCCGCTGACGGCCGAAGAGACGGGCCACATTGTCGATCTGCAGATGACGGACCTTAAGCAGCGGTTGTCGGGGCAGCGGATCGAGTTGCAGATCAGCGCGGCGGCCCGCGAGCTCGTGGCCCGCGAGGGTTATAGTCCGGTGTACGGGGCGCGGCCGCTCAAGCGGCTGATCCAGCAGAAGATCGAGACTCCCATCGCCCGGCTGATTGTCGGTGGCGAGGCCCGGGAAGGCGGCACGATACAGGTCGAGGCCAGGAAGGGCGAGTTGGCGATCAAGGCGGGATAGGCGGCCGGCTTGCACGATCGGGCGCGTCCCTCGGCGTTCCGGATCGGGGAAGCGTAGCTAATGACTAATAATTAGCTAGCTATTTAATTCATTACATGCATAATCCGACCCACTTCATGGGGAGGCGGATTATGCGTGATGCTGGGTTTGAGAGGACGGCAGCGTGGGCGCGTTGCGCCGCAGCGGTCTGGTTTCTTCTGGCGTGGCGGGTCGCTGTGCCTGAGGCGCAGGCGGAAAACACGATCTATGTGCCGGCCTACAATGCCCTGGCCGGCAGTCTCAACTTGCGAACCCCCTATTGCGTCGGGATGAACGCGTTGAGCGGGAAAGCGCCGCTGGATACCGTCACGCAGGCGGATCTGCAAGGGCTCAGGAATTACGTCCGCCAGATGATGATCAATAATTTCCTGTTCGCGCCCCACACCGATGGCCTCCCGTTCGACACTTTCCCCGGGGGGCTTCAGTACAGCGCAGGGGCATTGGTCACGCCGTCGTTGATGGATGGGATCGGCGATGGACAGGGACGATTCACCAAGATTCCCGCCGAGTATACCCGGAGCGGGCAGGCGGTTTATGCCGAGTCGTTCACCGACGCTCCGGTATTGTGGATCCACTTTGCCGAGCTGTACAAAGCGATGTCGCGGCTTCGGTATATGCAGGTTATACCGGGCGCCAATGCGAGTTGGACGGCGAATGGGGAAGCCAATGAACACCGGGCCTATGGAGCGGCGCTGACGTCAACGCAGGCCGTAGCCGGTTGCGAGGCCAACTATGCGATCAACCCTCCCACTGTGAGCGAAGCCGGGCCCGGGGCGGTGGCGAGCATCATTGCCCCCATCGGTAACGGCTATGGGTGGCAGGCTGCCGTGGTGCGTCGGTATGCCTACCTGAAGTTGTCGGGCCTGAACACGAACATCGCGCATCGGGTCTGGTTCTACGCCATGGGTACGCGGGCCGCGCCTGCTTCCCATTTCGAGGCGGAGTACGACAGCAACGGAACACTGTGCGAAGAGGGGCGGTGGAAATTGTGGTCCATGGTGGATGGGGGCCATGCCTCAACCGTGCTTTCCTCCGCGCTTGGCGGGGATGGAGCCATGCCGGTCTGGTGCAGTACGCCTCAGATTGCAGTGGGATGGAATGAGGAACGTTGGCGGGGGTATGGATGCGCCGTGACCATGGTGATGGACTGGGCCTTTCCTGACCGGGAACCGAAGCAGCCGTCCCTTCAGGATCCTGAAGAAGATGGACTCTCCGATATCGGGTGTGGCTGCTCCAGTTGCCCGATCGAAACCGCGGCGGTTTGGGATGGGCTGCAACCCCAGGCGAAAGTCTTCATTCCTCTGGGGGTGTCGGATGGATTGCTCACCGGTGGGCTGCGGGTTAAGGCCTACCTTACGGAATACGCGATTAACGGCACCACGCAGCAGATGTACAGCCTGGGTGGCGGCGTCCTCTGGACGGCGGGTTCGGACAGCAACGACTGGCAGTTCGTGTGCGTGCGCCGCCCGTCCGGCGACGAGGTGGTGTTTGCCACAACCGGGGCGGCGGCGGGGCGACCGGTGAATGCCTCGCGCAACTACCGGCTGGAAAAGACCGGATCGCTGGTTAAGTTGCGGTTTCCGGGGAAGGGGAGGGAGGTCGTTCATGAATTCTCGGACAACCTTCTGACGGCGGTCAGCGTCAAAACCGGGAGGAAGGAACTGCGCACGGAACTTGTCGCCGGGCAGTTTCCGGGCATGTCGGGGGTGGCTGAGTTTGTCGGGGTCTGGCGCATGAAGCAGGTGAATAGCAGTCTGGTTGAGGCGCGCATGGGGTATGTCAACGACCTGGTGCGGTCGGTGGAGTACCGCTACCGCTCCGGCGGCCCGACGAACACGTTGGTGTACTATTCGGGCAGCAGGGGGTTCCGGAACCTGGACGCGAACGGACGGGTCATCTGGGATACGCGTGTGGTGACCGATACGAACAATAACGCCGTGGAAATCTGGTCCGGGATCACCACGAACGGTGGGCTGCGCGTGGCGCGGAAGCAGCGGCGCCGGGCCTGGTACGACTCGGCGCCGGGACTCTCAATGGTGGAGGAAACGGAGGTTGCCAGGGCCGGCGGAGCCCCGGAGCAAACCTGCACGACCCTCCTTGCCGTTGCGACCTTTCCCTGGGGCGATGAAAAGGTCAGCGGGACCGTTGGAGCTGGAAGCCCGGAGGCGCAGACGACGCGCTATACCTATTGCACCAACTCGGCGGACCTGAACCAGTACGGCCGGCTCGTAACGGTCGAAAGCCCCGACGGCACGTGGACGCGGCTGGAATACGACTCGCTGGGACGGGAGCGGCGGATTCTATCCGGATTCAAGCAGGCGCGGGTGGGGGACACCAATGCCTGTCGCGTGACCGAGAACTTCTATGCGGGCGATCCGGTTCTGGGACTGCTCAACATGCCTTCCGCCGATCAGGTGGTGACGAATGACGGCTGCCCGCGGCTGATCGTGGAGCGGCTGGCCGGGCAGGAGGTAGCTCGGACCTATCATAGCTATCAATCGGACCGGGAGACGATTGTCCGCGCCGCTCAGAGCGGTGCCGCCTATGATGAGCCGGGCAATCTGGTAACTGTGACCACCCATGTGACCAGTGGCAACTTCAAGGGCCGCCCGCTTCGGATCGATCATCCCGGCGCTCAGTTCAGCGTGTTTGCCTACAGTTACGATGCGGGACGCAAGGAACTGACGGTGACGGAGAACTCAGGCACCGGCACGGGCGGAGTGGTCACCAATGGAACCCGCACCGTCACGGTCACGGATGTGGCCCAGCGGACCCTTCGGGTGACCACGGTGGATATCGCCAGCGGCATCGAATTGACGGGGACGGCCAATACGCTTGACTGGCTTGGGCGGGTGGCCTCCGCGTCCAACCGAATCGACGGCACGGTGACGCGCAATCAATACGGCTGTTGCGGGCTGGAGGAGATGCGCGACGCGGACGGCATCTCCACAAGCTATGTCTATGACGAACTCAAACGGGTCTACGCGAGCGAACGGTTGGGCGTCACCACTTTCAACTCCTACGATGTGTTTGGGAATGCGGTGGAAACCCGGCGCGCCGCGAACGGGTTTCCCGATGTCGTCACCGCCTCGCAATATGACCAGGCCTGCCGGCTGATGCGGACCGTCAACGAACGCGGGTTCGCCACCACCTGGAGTTATGCGACCAATGCCGCCGGTGAGGCGACGGTCACGACGGTTCTGCCGGATGGCTCGTTTCAGGTGGAAACCTCGTATCTCGATGGGCAACCCAAGTCCGTGACGGGGACGGCGGTTCGGGCCCGGTGCTACGACTATGGCGTGGACGAGCAGGGGCTCTACACTACAACGTACGAGGGGCCTGACACCAACGCGGCAGCCTGGGTCCGGACTTATTCGGACCTGCTCGGGCGGATGTGGCTGACGGTGTATCCTGACGGCTACCGTGTCGAGACCCGGTACGATCAGGCCGGGCGGGTGGTGTGTGTCACCGACGGACTGACGAAGAGGTTGACGGCCTACAACGCCCAGGGTGAGGCGTTCCGGTCGGCGGTGGACATGAACGGAAATAGTGACATCGATTTGACGGGTGAGGACCGGGTGTCGGAGACCGGGGCCCGCGCTGAGCCATTTCAAGGGAAACCGGCGTGGAAAAGTGAACAGCAGGTGTATGCGGCAAGCGGCAACGGGAGCGCGACGCCGGTGGGACAGTTCTGGCGCAGTGTGGATGGGGCGGTCGCCTGGTCGGTATCCTTCGGCAGGACCAGCCGGACGGATAGGGTCAGATTTCCGGAAAGTGCGGCCGCGATGGAAACGGTCCTGGCTCCCGACGGCACACGCAACGTGTCGTGGTTTACCAACGGGCTGCTAAAGACGGTCCAGCGGCAGTCCGTCGGCGGCCAGGTCGTCACGGAACGGGGCGTGGTGCATGATGAATTCGGTCGGCTGATCGAGCAGACCGAAACCGGGCCGGGCGGCAACGAGGTTCGGACGCTCTATAGCTACGACGCCGGCGGGAATGTGACCAGCCAGGTGGTCATGGCGGGCGGGCTGACGCGGACAACCCGCCATGACTACGATGTCATGGGCCGGCGTGTGCGCACGGTTTTGCCGGATGGCGGCGTGGTGGCGGCGGACTATGAGCCCACAGGCGAACTCCGGGGCCAGTCGGGCGCACGCACGTATCCTGTGCGCTACGCATACGATGAGAGGGGCCGCCTGGCCGCCATGGAGACCTTTCGAAACGGCACGAATGCGGCGCCGGATGTGACGCGGTGGGACTATGACGCCCGGCGCGGGTGGCTGACCGCCAAAATCCACGCCGACGGCAGCACGAACCGCTACGAATACCGGCCCGATGGGCAGTTGGCGAAGCGCGTGTGGGCGCGTGGAATCGAGACCCACTATCGCTATGATGCCGCCGGAAGCCTCACGAATGTGGCCTATTCCGATGGAACGCCGGCGGTGGCGATGACGCTCGACCGGTTGGGGCGGCCGGCCGTGGTGCGCGACGGAACGGGGAGCCGGACCAATGTCTATGGCTCCGACGGGACGCTGACGCGGGAGATTCTTTCGGGCAGTGCGGGTGAACTGGGGTTTGACCACGATGCATGGGGCCGTCGTACCAACCTGCAAGTCAGGGGCGTGAGTGGCGATACGGTCTATCGAACGGCGTACCGGTATGATGACGCCGGAAGGCTGCTCAGCGTGGGAGCGGGAGGGCTGACCACCCGGTATTCGTACGGCGGTGACGGTCAAACGGTCACCGGACTGGTTATGGCGGTCGGTGTGACGGACCGCTTCAGGGGGACGAGGCAATACGATGCCCTTGGGCGATTGCAGAGGGTGGGGTTGGAGAGCGGGACCGAACCGGTGGTCTCGTTTGAATACGGGCATGATGCGTCCGACAGGCGGAACCGTCGCACCGCAGTGGACGGCAGTTATTGGGCCTATGGTTATGATGAATGGGGCCAGGTGGTGACCGGCCAGAAGTTCGGGGCGGACGGCGAACCCGTGACCGATGCCCAATTTAGCTATAATTATGACTTGATTGGAAACCGAAATTGGGCGACAGATGGGGCCGGCAGGAGGCTGACTTACAGCGTGAATGAGCTCAATCAGTACACCAACATGAGTCTTCCCGGGTTGATTCGCGATGCCGTATGGGCGGGAACGGTGTATACGTTCGGCGGCCGGACGGGCAGCGGGATGAGTTCGGGTCTGATGCTCCGAGAGGTGCAGCCGCGCTACGATGCGGACGGTAATCTCACGGATGATGGTCGGTTTACCTATGGGTGGGACGGCGAGAACCGGTTGGTCCTGGTTTCCAATCTCCAATCCCGGCTTGTCTTCATCTACGACTACCTTTCCCGTCGTGTCCGCAAATCGGTGTTTGCCAAGACTTCTGACTCCTGGCTTCTGACTTCTGACTCCTTCTTCGCATACGACGGCTGGAATCTCATTTCTGAGGTCACCGATACTCCGACACTCCCATACTCCGTCACCAATTCCTACGTCTGGGGCCTGGACCTGAGCGGGACACTGCAGGGTGCCGGCGGTATCGGCGGACTTCTGTCCGCGACTCTTGGAGGGACGACCTCCGTGTCGTCCGTCTTCTATTGCCACGATGGCAACGGCAACATAACCGACCTCATAGACTCGAACGGTGCCAGGGTCGCCCATTACGATTACGACCCCTTTGGCAATCTCCTTTCTGACCTCCGATCGCCGACCCCTGACCTCCGCAACCCCTTCCGTTTCAGCACGAAGTACATGGATCAAGAGACCGGCCTAAGCTACTACGGCTACCGCTACTATTCCCCCACCATGGGAAGATGGCTAAG
>CAYOIT010000112.1:0-15272 GCA_964404035.1 uncultured Verrucomicrobiota bacterium
GAGCATCAGATTGTGGATCTGATGGTCGCGGGTTCGAGCCCCGTCATTCGCCCCACCCTTCCCCGTTATCCTGTAAGGCTTCTTTCCAGCCCGCTTTCTCTTCCTGCACGCGCTGGCGGGTCGACTCATACTCCGAGGTGCCTTCCGTCCATTTCAACGATCGTTCCGCCTTCTTGAAATCGCCAGCCTTGGCCTGCAATTCTGCCAGCACCGCGTGATTGTAAGGATCCCAGAAATGCCAATCCGTGTGCTCCTCCCAAAATCGAATCGCAGCCGAGGGCGATGCTTCCCACAGGAAACGTGTCTTCATCCGTCGCAGCTGACTCCTCCACGGGTTCTGAATCAGCCCTCGTTCGCACCAGAACTGGGACTGCCGAAGCAGATCCTCCCGGTTCGATGCGGTGGCAGCTCCTGCCGCCTCGTAGGCCCTCTCTGCGGCCTCGATACTGAAGTAGTAGTTCCAGGGATAGAGGGCGTAGGCGCGACGGCAAAACGCCAGAGTCCGCCCTGACTCACTTGGGGGCGATCCATACTTGGCGTTGTGATAGAGGCACTGAGCCAGACCGGCATGCGCCCCATGAATGACCCCAAGGACCGAGACCAGCAGGAAGCCGAGGCCTATCACCGCCACAAACCATTGATCTGAAGAGGAACGACTAAGAAATTTCATGCCCGCCCATGGAAAAGACAAGGCCCCTCACCTTTGGAGGGGCCTTCGTCATTCCGTCTGCTTAACTCAAACCAACCCTATCGCCGGCCCACCGGGGTGGGAGAAGGCTGTGTGGTTGTCGTGGTTGTCGTTGTCACCGTGCGCAGGCTGTTATTTGGCAGAGGCTTCGGTGCCGGGTTCTCCATTCGCCTTTCGATGCGACTCGCGCGCTTGGCCGCCGCTTCCGCATCCTTGGCCGCCTTTTCAGCATCCTCAGGAGTGGTAGCTGCAGCGGCAGCCGCGGCCGCCGCCTTGGCCTGATCAGCGGCGATGATCAGCTTGGCCTGACCATCCGTCAAGCGGGTGACTTCCTTAGCACACTTGTCACGAGCATCAATCGCATCTTTCAAGGCGTCTTTGGCGGCCTCAATCTTCTTCTTATCGCCTCCCGCCTCGGCCAGTTTCAGCGCTGCTTCCGCCTCGGTAACTGCGGCTGCAGCCTTCGCGGCGTCAGCTTGTGCCGCCGTCACGAGATCCTGTCCCTTCTTGAGAGAAATGGCCGCCTCGCCAGCCGCTTTTGCCGCCCTTTCAGAAGCGGTTTCAGCAAAACCGAGAATCGGCAACATCACCAACACCGCTACGACTCCCCATGCCATCATTCTTCTCATTAGAGCTCCTCCTAAGTTTCACAATCTTCACTTCCAACCGAAATAACCTTGGGTCAAAGTATCCACCAATTTGCCCATCGCGTCAAGTCCTTCACGCCGGCCTTTTTCAGTACCACGTTTTGGGAACTTCGATCACGTCGCCGGGAATGACCGTGATGTCTTTCTGCAGGCCCTTGCTGATGGCTTCGGCGTTGATCGTGACGACATCCGAACCCCGGATCAGTTTGATCTTGGTCTTATCCGCGTACTCGGTGAATCGGCCGGCGCGGGCCAAGGCCTGCGAAACGGTCAGGTTGCGGGTGAGCGGATAGGGGCCGGGGCGCAGCACCTCGCCGGAAATGGAATACTCGCTTTCAGGGGGAACGATAATCACCGTGACCGTCTTGTAGAACTTCTTGTCGATGTATTCCTTCTCGATATCCTCCTGGGCCTGCGCGCACGATTTCCCCGCCACCAACTCCGTCCCGATGTAGGGCAGATTGATTCGTCCCAGTTCATCCACCACATGTTGCGAAGTGAACGGTTCGGGCGGAGCGTGGATAGTCACCAGAATGCGATCGCCGCTCCGAAGCGTCCGGCCGACAAGGTCCGCCTCGGCCGAGAAGACGAGATCCGTGGGGGCCGCAGGCGAGGGCGCCGCCTGCGTAGAGTCAGGAGCCGTCCGGAGAGTGTTGATCTCGATCGGCTTGGCGACAGGGCGGTAGGGCGTCGCCGCGCCATTGTTACCGGACATCAGGCATCCACTGGCGGCACACAGAACAACCAGTGCCGCCACGGCGCCAACCACACTTCCGGATCGCTTGATCACATCCATTATCATGCGCCTGTCACCCGTCCTCCCGGGTCTGTCTTCCCGGAACTCTGCGCCTCAGCCAGAGCTTTCCCGGCTTTCTCCGCTTTCTCGGCTTTCTCCGCCCGCCGGTCCTTGGGCTTACCATAGGAGTAATTGGTGTAATAGGAGCTGTAGTAGTAATAGTAATCACGGGCCACGTTGAGGTTGTTGAGGACCACGCCCACCAGATTGCCGCCGGCATTCTCGATCATCGCCTTGGCTCGCCCGGATACCGCGCGGGGATAGCTGCGATGCTGAATCACCAGCAAGACGCCATCGACTTCGCTCGAGAGAATGGAGGCGTCGCTCACGCCCATAATCGGCGGGGAATCAAAGAATACGTAGTCGTACCGGCTCCGCACATGGCCGATAATATCCCGCAAATGCTGTGCATTCAACGCACCGTGTGATATCGAGGGCAGTTTGCCGCTGGGGATGAAGTCGATGTTGGGAACGGTTCCCTTGATAATCACCTCATCAATGGTCTTCTTGCCGAGCAGGATATCCGCCAAACCATACTGGTTGTGAACCTTGAACATCTTGTGCTGGGTGGGGCGCCGCATATCAGAGTCGATCACCAGAACCGTCTTGCCGGTCTGGGCGCAGACACAAGCGAGATTGAAGAGCGTGAGCGACTTGCCTTCACCCGCTCCGCCGCTGGTAAGACAGAGGGTATTCCCCCCGCTCAGCTTCTTGGAAAGCTCAAGGTTCATCCGCAGAACACGGTACGCCTCGGCGTGAGGACTGTCCCCTCCCTCATCCGTCAACGGTCGAACCTTCTGCGGGATGATGCCGATAATCGAGGTGCCGATGAACTGCTCGATGTCCTCGACGGTCTTGACCGAAGTATCGACATACTCGATGAAGAACACCAACCCCACACCGCACAGCAATCCCATCACGATGCTCAGGACCACATTCAGGACCATCTTGGGACTGACAGGATCTGTTTCCTCGGGAACCTCGGCAGGATCCACAACGGTCACCGGTGTGCGCGGCAGCTCCAGTTCGATGGACTCCTGGACCATGCGCGTCTCGAGCGTGTCACGAATCTGGCGCTGGCGGGCGATTTCGCTCTCGGCCTTGGCAAACGGCAGATAGCGCTCCCCGTGGGCATCGATATCGCTCGTCTTCGCCTCAGCCAGATCCTTGTCCGCCGCCTCGAAATCACGCTTGGCAATCTCGTAGTCGGTCTGCAGCCCGAGCATCTGCCCCTTGAGGGTTTCGGCAATCTTCTGCCGCAGGTCCGTGACCGTCGATTCCGCGCTGAGGACATCCGGATGCCGCTCTCCGAAGGTATCCTGCCGCCGCTTGAGAATGGTTTCGGCCTCGGTCAACTGCTGCCGCAGGGTTATAAGCGTGGGGTCCTGGACCACAAACGCGGACGAGTACATCAGATCGCTGCCCTGCAGGCGCCGGAGCGCCTCCAACCGGGTTTGCCGGTCCAGCATCTCCTTGCGTGCCGCAATACGGTTGATCTCAAGCCGTTCCAGTTTCGCGTTCTCCAGCGACGATGCCGAGCCAGGTTGTGTCCCGGAAAGCACGTTGATGTTCAGATCTCTGCGCAGGGCCTCAAGCTTGGCCTCCGCCTCCTCAACCTTCTTCTGCTGCGCCGCATAGGCCTCCTTCATGGCCACCACGCTGCGCGCCGTTTCTTCGCGATTCTGCTTCATCCGCTGATCGCGATACACCGAGGCAATCTCGTTGGCGATTCGCGCCGCGTCACGCCGCGCCGTATCCTTGTCGCTCCGACGCGTGCTTCGGTCAATCCGGATCTCAATCAGATTTGTATCACGGTACTGCTGAACCCTCATGCTCGATGACAGCACCTTGTACGCTTCAGCTTGAGACAGCGGACTGCCATCATCCCTGTAGATCTTTCCAAACTGCTCCTGCAGGCGGAGATTACGGATCACCTCGTAAAGAATCGGCCGGGATTGAATGATCTCGAACTGAGTTCGCAGAAAATACATGTCATAGACATTCATCATCTGCTGCTGTTGCTTGTACTGGAACGGCAGAATGTTGGCGTCGTCCGGCCGGACGGCAATCCGGGTGGTCGCCATGTAGACTTTCGGAAGGGAGAGCGTGATGGCCACGCCAGAGAGAACCACAAAGAGGAAAACGGAGATGACCACTTCCTTGCGGGACTTGATCATCCGCCAATAGTCCATGAAATGGGCGGTTTCCTGGGTCGTCTCAGCCATGAGGATAGCCTTCCGAAAAAAGCTGGTGAGGCCTGAAGGCCCCACCAGTGCTGCTTGCTTTGCCCTGCCCCGCGACGGATGCCGTCACCGCGGAGCGGGCGCCACTTCTAGGTTCTAGAGCTGCGCGGTAACTCCGACATCTACCAGATTGCGGTCGAAGGATTCGCGAAGATCCGAATCCCAGTTCTCGTAGGTGTAACCGGCGTTGATCGACCAGTTGCGGTTCAGCCAGTACTTGGCCCCAAAGCCCACCGAGGTCAGTTTATCCTTGCCGGACGGCAGATCGGTACCCTCGCTATCGTAGTCGCCTTCACTGTATTGCCCGCGCAAGGTCACGGTAAGCCGTTCAGCCAGCACATCGTGATCGATCGAACCCGAAACCGCCGTCAAGGTCTGGATCGCGTACGGCCGGACGTTCGGGGAGAAGTAGCCATACGAACCACCGATATTGAACCGGGTCGGCGAAGCCGCACGGAAGGTCATCGCGGCGCTGCCGTTGACCGTATCGGACGAATCAATCGCGTCGTCGCTGAATTCGACCATCTGATATCCGCCGATCACTTTCCCCACAACATCAGGACTGAAAACGCGCTCCACACCGAGACCGTAGGACATCACCTGTGAACCGCGATCACGCGCGTCAACCCCGGACCACTCGGCGCTGAAGTCGGTCAAGCCCACCAAACCGAAGACGGTGTAACCGGCTCCCGTCATATACTTGAGGTCGGCCTCGCCCTTGTAGGTATCCTCGTCCTGGTTATCCGCCACGATCTCTTCCGTATAGCGTTTCGTCAAGGCGCTCCCGGTCAGCGAAGCCCCCACCTTTTCGGTCAGCCCGACATCAACGCCCGCATGGGCATCGTTCATCCAGTGAGAGGAGTTCTGTCGGAGGGTAGCCCCGCCCTGCGTGATCTCAGGATCGTCCGTATAGGACAGCACATCGCCCACTTTGACGCCAACGCGCGGCGTGATGTGGTGCATCAGATCGATTCCAGCCGAACCGAACAGCTCGGTATCGTTCTGGCCGGACCCGGTGGAATCTTCGCGCGGGTTGCTGTGCCATTTGACTGAAGGCATCACGAACAAGTCAAGCAGCGACCGCTCGCCATCGCGCCAGCGCAGATCGGCCCGCGGAGTCAGGCTGACATCCACATTACTCTCTTTGTTGCTATCGGTGCCATCACGGTTGTCAGAGAACTGACTGCTGAGGGTTGCCGAGACTGACCAGGGATCAGCCGCTTTGTCCTGGGCCAGCGCCCGTCCGCCAACCAACAGGGATCCCGTCACCGTTACCAACATCAGCTTCGCGAATACTCTCATTAGATCCTCCAAGTGTATGCTAACAACATGACCAAGCCAGTCCACCTTGGTCGGCATTCTGTCTCATTGACTGAAACCAGTCAAATGTAAAAAAAAGCACAAAAGAACCGTGCTTTTTCGGGCAGGGTTTCACCCGCCGAACGTTCCCGTCCGTCAGTCCCGTAACTCCTCCTTATAAGGAATGACAATCCCGTAGACCCGTCCTATCTGACGCAGTTGCTCAAGTAGGGCGGGTTGTTTGGTCCGATTGTGCTCCCCGATCACGTGGTAGGCCTTCTGCCAGGCCCAGGAAGTGCGGATATCCTTGTCGCCGCTCCTGGCCTTGGATAGATCAAGATCGAATACCATGTCGCATTCGATGTCGTCCGCCCGCCCCGTCGCCTGAAAGACCAACCCTTTGGCACCTCGCGGGTAGCGCCCGAAGATCACCAGAGGCCGGTCCAGGTAAAGGTTGCTCGTCAGGTCGGGGTACGCCTCGCAATCCGTCTGCCCGGCAAATCGGAACCGGACATCCGACAACACCGGGCGGGACACTTCGCGTACCCGCCGCTCGATCACCTCCGGAATATCCCACCGACCGGTCCGGATAATGAAGGTATCGCCCCGGTTCCGATAGCTGAGCAGATCGAGCAGATAGGCATTCGCCCCCGGGTACGTTCCAAAGGTGAAGACCGACACCGCCCCCTTGTTCTGCTCGCTGAAGGCCTCGATAATTGCCGAACGATCCGTCAGCCCGACCGTGGCCACCCCATCGCTCACCACTTCCATGATGACCGGCCTACCGGGTTTTCTCGGCAACGATAACAGTTCCTTCAACGACCCGAAGATGTCGGTATCGCCCACGGATTGCATCTCGCCGATGAATTCCCGCGCACGCGCCAGAGTATCGGGGTTGACCGGGGCCCATTCCGGAAAACACCGCGAAACCTGGTCCCGAAACTCGACCACATTGAACCGGTCAGCCGGCCCCAGCAGTTCAAGGGCCCGAAGCATCCCTTCACGGCAGAAATGCAGTTTCTGCTCGGTGATGCTCGCCGACGCATCTTGAACCAGCAGAAGGTCTTTTGCCAGAACCGGAAGGACTTCGTCCGTCCGGCGCTGGATCTCGATCCGGCAGTAGATGTTCCGAGGGTCCGTCGGTGAAAGGTAGACGTAGATTTCGGCTTTGAGGTAGGTCTCCAGCGCCTTGAGAATGGCCGCCCGGTTCTGCGTGGCCTCGAGCAGCTTCCGAGGCTCATCGCGAAGGGTCGCATCCAGAGGCGGAGGCGTGCCGCCCCCTCCCCCACCGCCTCCCGTCACGGAGCGGCCCCAGGCGAACTGCGAGGGATCGTCCACCATGAAATAGGCGCCCGTTCCCACCAGACCGGTGGTCAAGTCCGCCCGATCCGCGGGCATGACAATGTCCGGCGCCCCTGACAGACGGGGAATCGCCGTGATGTAGCGGCGGGGGAGCGCGGCCGCCCCGTCCTGGACAATCGCCTTGTTGATGCTGAGGATCTCCTCGCGCGGTTCCCATAGGGGGCGGTCGTCCGGTGCCGGTTCCGACAGGCTGCGCTGCTCTCCGACGAGCACGCCGGCATCGAGGGGACGCGGTTCAACGGCCGATTCATCCATCGTCCGCTGGAACGTGATCGCCTCGGAACTGACCTCGCCCGCCATAGTCCCTCGCACCGTCTCGGGCCGGAAATGCGGCGGACGCCGCTCCGCTTCGGTCCGGTCCGGCTGAGCCATGATTTCCCTGACCTTGAACGGCGTCTGTTTGGGCTTCTCCAGCACCCGGTCGCGCCCCAGACCGTAGATCGTGAATCCCGGGAAAAGGGCGAGGAGGACCAGATGCAGCGCCAGGGAAATCAGGACAGCCAATCCACCCCACGCCAGATGACGTCGGTGAATCCGTCTCCAGATCAGCCTCGTCCCCGAAGTCTGACCTTTCTTCCTGAAGTTGACCCTGTATTCGCCCATCAGCCTGTTCCTATCTCTCGTGTCGCCATTGCTGCGGCCTTTACGCTATCGGGGTTGAGCGTCGGCCGCTCTGGACTTCTTCGCCCAGTCGCTCTGCGGGTATCGTTCCAACAACTCATCCGTCACCTTGGCCGCATCGGCCTTCCTTCCGCTCAGTCGAAAGGCCTCAGCCGCTTCGTAAAGACACTCCGGTGCCAGGACGGCATCGTCAAACAACACCGCCACGCTCAAAAAGTGCTTGGCGGCACCGGGCAGGTCACCCTGCGCCTTGAGCGCGCGCGCAATCCCCGCATAGGCCCGCGCCCGAACCGGCAACAGGGCGTCCGTCGTCGCCAGGGTGGCCGCCTGGTCGAAAAATCCTCTGGCCTTGGCAGCATCCCCCGCCGTCAGGCTGATGTCGCCCAGGCGCAGGAACGATTCCGCCGCGGCCTGAGACTTCAGCGGGAGGGCCACCGCCTGCTCGAATGCCGCACGGGCGGGCTCGGGCTGTCCCTGTCCCAATAGCGCTTTGCCCTTCAGGCATAGGCCGATTTGTTTCCAGGACTCGGTCTGGGCTCGTGCCACCAGTAGATCGGAAGCGGCCTCTGCCTTGGCAAAATCCTGCCGCGCGGAGTGGTAGTCGGCAAGCCACTCCAGAATCTCAGGCGTAAACTGCTCGCTTAACGGTGAGGCGAGCAGGCCCTGCAGCAGGTCGGCCGCCTCGTCCAGTTTCCCCCGGCGTTGCAGCACCAGTGCCAGACGAAACTGGGTGCGCCGTTGGACATCCTCCCCCGGTCCGGCCTTCAAAGCCCTCCGGAACTCGAGCTCCGCCTCTTCCAACTTCCCGGCCTCCTCCATCAACACCCCGTTCCAGAACCGGGCCTCCGCCAGGAATCTCGTCTTGGGGAATCGATCCATCAAGTCGGCAAGCGTCGCGAGCGCCTGGGTATCGCGCCGCAGACGAGCTTCGACCATGGCCTTCTGATAAAGCGCCTCTTCCACAAACTTGTTCTGGGGATACTCGGTGATAAGCCGGGCCCACAGGGCGGCGGCCTGTTCCGGCTTCTGCGCCTTGGCCTGGCAGGCGGCCGCGACGAACAGTGCCTGCGGCGCCAGGTCGTGACGAGGGAAGTTCCCCGCCAGTTGGCTGAACAGTTCAGCCGCCTGAAGGGGTTCGCCCTTTTTCTCCAAAAGGTGCGCCAGGCGGTACAACGCATCCGCCGCCATGTCCGACGCAGGGAACTGCTCGACGAGCAGACGATAGTACTGCACCGCGCCGGCGTCGTCCTTGACCGCCGTGCAGGACTCTGCCAGCAACCAGTAGACATCCTTCCTGATGCGCGGCGTGAGCGTTAACGCCCGAGCCTGTCGGATCGACTCCTCGAACTTCCCCATCTTGAACAAGGTCAGAGCCCGCTCGTAAGCGGCGCTGTCCGCGAATTCCGCCTTGGGATACTTGTCGAGCAGAACGGTGTAAGACGCGACAGCCTCCTCGTTCTTCAGCAACTGCCGTTCGCTGTTGGCCTTGAGATAGAGCCACTCGTCCGGTTTCACGCCGGCTGCCCCGCCCACCGCCGTTTCGGTGCCTTTCAAGGCCTCCGCATACAGCCCGGCATTATAGAACGCCCACGCCATCGGCAAGGCCGACATCGGGGTCCTCTCGTCCCTCGGGTACGACGCCGCCAGTTTCTCATAGGCCCGCGCGCTCTTCTCGAACTGCTTCTGCCGGAAATACACGTCCCCAAGCTGAAACCAGGCCTCCGCACTCAGGCGCGGAGAGCCCGTATTGGTCGCCGCCACCAGGAACAGTCCCTCAGCCCGCGCGAGACCGCTTTCCTTCTGGCGGGCCAGGCCGCCCAGCGCCAGGGCGGCGTAGGACACAAACGGCGAGCCGGGGTAGCGGGTCATCACGGCCTCATACGCCTCGATCGCCTCGTCCTGCCGTCCGGCTTTCTCGTGGGCGGCGCCCAGCGCGTAGCGGCAGGCCGCGGCGAATTCCTCTGGCGGGTTCTGGGCCAACAGGGCAACCAACAGTTGGATCTGGTCCGCGGGGCGACCGACCTGCTCCATCAACTCCGCCCGCCGCAACCCGGCCCGAAAACGGAAATCACTGTCCGGTGCCCCCTGGGTGGCCCGTTCATATTGCCGGTCGGCTTCAGCGGTCTGGCCGAGGGAGCGATAGCACTCGCCCATGCGATAGTACAGCGCGTCCAAACCGGGCCGGTTCGTGTTCGATTCGAGGCAGGTCTGATATTCCTTCAGCGCCACCTCCCACATCCCGCGCGCGTACAGGCCGTCGGCAAACTGGATCTGCTCCTCCGGTTCCAGCGCGGCCCCCGTGAGGGCCCAGGCCGACACCGCCAGCAACAGTCCCTGCTTAAGCCCCGCATAGCTCATGAACCGGCTGCCTTTTCCGCCAGACCGGCCGCAAAGGAGATATTCCAGATATCCGCCTGCCGGCACAGGTCCAGCACTTTGATGACATGTTCGTACGCCGTCGCCTTGTCGGCCCGGATCAGGACCGGCTGTCCGGGGAAAAGGTCCACCAGGCGCTTCAGCAACGCGGCCAGCTCGGTGTCGTTGAGCTTGCGGCCGTTCACCACGACCGTGCCGTCCTTGAGAAGATTCAGCATGATCTCGCCCGGCAGGCGCTGCTCGATCGCCGCCGTGGAGGCCGTGGGAAGCGTGACGTCAATCTCGGCCTCCCACTGCGTAAACACCTGGCTCGTCACGAAGAAGCACAGCAGCAGAAAGACCACGTCGATCATCGGGGCGAGCTGGAACCCGACCGGCTCAGGCTTGTACTTGCCGCGAAAGTTCATTAGCCCCTCTTTTTCAGCATGGCGGTCATGATCTGCCCGGAGGCCACCTCGAGATCCGACACCAGCTTCGAGGTTTGTCCCCGGAAATAGGCATAGAACATCATGCAGGGAATGCCGATGAGCAACCCCGCGGCGGTCGTGATCAACGCCTCCGCCACCCCCGCCGCCAACAGCATGGGCTTGGCCTTCGCCAGGTCAAACGCCACCACATTGAAAGCGCGCATCATCCCGAACACCGTGCCCAGCAGCCCCATCATCGGAGCGATGACGGCCACGTCCAGCAGGTACTGGATCTGACTTTGCAATGACACCGCCTGACGGGCCCCTTCCCCCTCAATCACATCCTTGAGCAGCGCGGGATCCGGCTTTTCGACCGAGTTGACATAGTCCAGCGCCGCCACGGCGATCTCTGAAAACGCACAGGGCTTGTAACCGCACGCCGTGCGCGCATCGTTCAGTTGCCCGGTCTCGATCTTGTCCAGGACATCGTCGCGCAGCATATCCGGCAGGATCTGCCGACGGCGCAGAATCACGAAGAAATAGATGACGAACGCCATGCCGACCACCGACATGAGCCCCAGCGGGTACATCAGGATCCCGCCCTTGTCCAACAACTCCTTCAGAGAGACCTGCGTCATGGCGGCCTCGTGCCCCGCCTTGGCCACGGGCTCCGCCGCCTGCGCCATGACCGCCGCACTCCAGAAACACACCCAAACCGCCACCATCGTGGCGATCCAACGCTTGCTGTTACCGTGGGTCATCATTGGTTCTCCTGCTAAGTCTTCACGCCACCGGGTATTTCATTCCCATCAGTTTGGACACGGTCCGACAGTGAACAGTCCACTCCTCGTCCGCCCATTGCCGGCCCGCCGCCAACCGCTCCTCGAAAGCATCGAAATCAAGCCCGGCCGTGGCCCCCAGGTGCGTCTTCTTGCGAATCGCCTCGTGCGGGTCCATGGTCCCCAGTTCGCCGAGATGCTCCTTGACGTGGTGGTAGGCATCCCGGAACGGCATCCCCTGCGCCACGAGTTCGAGCGCCCGATCGGTCGCGAACACGCCCGGCGAAAAACCGCGAATCAAGGCCGCCTCGTTAACCTGGGTCCGCCCCATCAACAGGGCCAGGCTCTGCAAGCAGGCCCGGGTGGTGGCCAGGCCCTCCATGAAGGGGCCCTTGGTTTCCTGCAAGTCGCGATTATACCCGCTCGGAAGGCAGCGCGCGATGTCCTTGACCGCCAACTCGCACGCCATCACCCGCGCCACGCGCGCACGCACGAGTTCAACCACGTCAGGATTGTTCTTCTGCGGCATGATGCTGCTGCCCGTCCCATACTCGGCCGGCAGGGTGAAATAGCCGAACTCGGGCATGGTATACATCATGAGATCCTGCGCCAGACGCGAGAGTGACAGCATCACCTGCGATAACGACGAGAGGATCAACGATTCAATCTTGCCCCGTGCATTGTTCGCGTAGAGCACGTTGTGCACCGGGCGGCTGAACCCCAGCAAACGGGAGGAGAGCTCGCGGTCGATCGGCAGCGGCACGCCATAGCTGGCGGCCGACCCAAGGGGACACTGGTCGTTGATGTCATATACGGCCATCAATAACGCCACATCGTCCAGGAGGCTTTCGGCATGGGCCGAAGACCACAACCCGACAGAACTCGGCATCGCCGGCTGCATGTGCGTCCGCCCCACCATGGGCACGTCGGCATTCCGCCGGGCCAGTACGATCATCACCCGCGCCAGTTCCAACGCCTCACGGACCGTCCCGATCAGTTGCTCCTTGGCGAAGAGACGCAGGTCCACCGCCACCTGGTCGTTGCGGCTGCGGCCGGTGTGAATCTTCTTCCCCAATTCGCCCAACCGGTCCGTCAGCACACGTTCGACGGCCAGATGCACATCCTGGTCATCCAGGCCGATGACAAAGCTGCCGGTCTCGGCCTTGCGCATGATCGTGACCAGTTCGCGAATCACGGCCCGGCGTTCGGAATCGGTGATGATCCGGGGGCGGACGGGCATCTTGGACAGCATCGTGACATGGGCGGCGGAACCGATACAGTCGGCTTGCACCAGCGCCAGATCCAGGAGAAGATCGCTGCCGGCGGTAAAATTCAATACCGAGGAATCGATGGCGCCCACCGTGGTTTTACGTGTCGTCTTGCGTGCCGTCATAGGTCTCGTCCGTCTTTCGGCTTCTTTATCGGCCGGATTGGTGAAAACGTTTCTCTGCGTCATCAAGATAGGTGTCGATCCGACTTTTTTCAAGCACGGGTTCGTCGCTTCCGGCTGTGGAACCGTCTTCGACCGCGCTGCTTTCCCCCATCTCGCGCTCGATCTCGTCCAGGTAGGCCTCGCGGGCCCGCGTCAGACTGGCCAACCGGTCAAAGGCGGTTTCGGCCTGCGACAGCCTGCGGTTCACGGTCAGCGTCCACGCGTCCTCCGAAATAGCGTCAAAGAAACGGCAATAGGCCTCCCCGACCTCAACCAGTTCAGGGGCCTTGCCCAGCGTCAAGGCCCTGATCTTCTGGACCTTTTCGGCAGCCGCGAGGCGCAGCGGCACGGAACGGTTCTTCTCCTCCGCCACCTGCCCCGGTGTCAGCCTTTGGGTCGACGCGCGCACCTGGCCCGGAGCGGGGGCGGCGGTGTAGACCAGGTCCAGTTCGGACTTCACCTGCTCCATCAGCCCCGTCGACAGCTGGCCGAACTCCTGAATGGCCCGTGACTGACGCGTCAGCCACTCCTGCCATTCCAACTCCATGGCGGCCGGCGAACCTGACCGGAAGATCCGATTGGCCACCCACTCGCTGCCGACCGGTTCACCGCCGGCCAGCCCGTCGAGAATCAGGGCGTAGGCTTGCGCGCCATCCTTCATCGACCCCAGCCAATGAACCGCCACGCCGCACAACGCCCATTTCCGCGGCCATCCGTCCGGAAGCCGCCGCCATTCCAGGACCGACGCCACCGCCGGACGCTCGGAGGCGGGCAGCCAGCCGGTCACGATTTTCCGGTTCCGGTTCCGGGTTTCCGTGGCCAGATTCTGCGACAGGCCCATCGAAAACCACTGCGGGATCACGGGCTCCCCGGGACGAGCCCCCATCACCCGCTGCCGCTCCTGGACATACCCGTCAAGCAGCAGGGCGCAGAGGGCCTCCTGCAGCCGTTCATAGTCCGGTGTCCGGGATTCATTGATCGTCAGGCGTCGTCGCGTTGCGCCCTCGGGCCGGCAGTCGATCCGCATGGCCGGACCAGCCAGTCTCCCGGAAACACGAACGATTTCAATCGGTTCCCGTCCGAGCGGGGGAAGCGGGATTGCCAGCAGGCGCTCCAGGCGCCCCGCGATCTCTTCCGCCCAACGCGTGTATTGGCTGTTGTCGGCGCTGTCCGACCCCACCACCAGGAAACGACCTGAAGCACTCCGCGTGGTGACGCGCGCAGGGCTGTTCTCGACGGGCACCGAAGCGTCAGCCTCCTCAGCCCGGGTGTCACTGCAGGCCATCGCCAGGCAGACGGACGCAACACAAGCCGAAAAAGCCCAGGCTCCCCGCCCCGGTACATTCAAGCCCGGGCCTTCAGGGGAAGGACAGACAGGGCCCACCTTGCCAATCATTTTCATAACGGATGGTCTTTCAGGGAAAGGCAGACGACACGGCCGAGGCTGGCCCGTGCCCTCCTCACTTGCCAACGCTCACGCTGACCTTGACGTCGTCAATGGAGACCTGCGTCAGGGCATCAACCACGCTCTTCTCTGCAATCACATCATGGAAGATCTTTGCGAAAAAGGACTGAACCGGGGCCATGGCACGACCGAATAAAGGCAGATGGCCGATACGAGCCTGTTTCACCACCAGTGCGCCGTCGACAAAACCACCGGTCAAACCGCAATGAATGGGAATCTTGAGATCGGACAGCCAGGGTAGGTTGGTGAGAGACGGCTGCCAGCTAAACTTCGCCTCAAGATTGAACCGCCCGGGCTTGAGATCGACCGTCAGCGCCGCCAGTTTCCGGCTCTGGGCCCGTGCGGCCAGATATCCGTTGACTTCGCCTTCCGCAAAATCGAGGGTCCCTTTCCGGCGGGCGGCAATGGTTCTCTTGACAGCGGCCATCTTGCTGGGCACCTGTTGGACGCCTGCCTGGTCGAAGAGAAGGGGAGCCGGCACAGGTGGCCAGAAGGCCAACCCCAGGCCAACGACCACCGTCAGCGTCACCAACCACCCCACCAACGTTCGCAAGAGCTTGCCGATCTCAAACTCGCGCCGTCCCTTCATGTCCGACATGGAGGTCCGGTTCATGTCCAGTTTCTGCCCGCATTGCGTGCAGAACACCCGTCCCAGATCGTTCCTGAACCCGCACTGCGCACATTCGATCTTGATGGCCATTTCAATCCGCCTTGGTTGTCTTGGCCGCGGAGCCGGTCGAACTCGTCTTGGTTTCGGTTTTGGCGGAGGTCCCGCTGGACTCGGTCTTGGGTGTCGAGGGGGACTTCTCGCTACTGCTGTCCGACGACGACGCGCGTTTGTAACTGTCGCTGCGGTAATCGGTCTGGTAAAAGCCCGTTCCCTTGAAAATAATCCCCGCCCCTGCGCCCAGCAGACGCTTCACGGGCCGCTTACAGGCCGGGCACTTCTTGAGTTTTTCCTCGGTGATGCGCTGAAAGACCTCAAAGGTTCCGCACTTCTTGCACTCGTAATCGTACGTCGGCATAGCAGCTCTCTTCCTCCATAAAACAACGAAAAACACGCAGATATTACTGACGTACCCCATCACTGTCAACCCCGCCACACAGCCCGGAACGCTCGTCCAAAACCAGTGCTTGAACTCTGTCGTCCGATAGCT
>CAYOIT010000113.1:0-15208 GCA_964404035.1 uncultured Verrucomicrobiota bacterium
ACGAGGGGGAGAGCGCCGGAGGGATATGAGGATTTCGGGGGAAAGGTGGCTCTAGGCTCGCGGGAGTTCCAGGCGAAGGTGAAGGACTGGGTGGGGCGTGTGACGAAGGAACAGCCTGATCGGGAACAGGTGCTGAAGCGAGTGATCCCGGCGGATGTGGTAGAGGTTGTGGAGCGGATTCGCGGAGTGGGCGGTCGCGCCGCAAGGCGTGGACCGCTAGAACCAGATGGGTGACTGGACGAAACGGCTTTGACCGTTTCCGATCCGATCAGAATGAAGCAACGACGGATTCAAAACGGCGGCGATCCCAAGGCCAACGGGTAGACGGAGCAAAGACATGAAACGAAGAACGAAATCCGCCTCGCGGCGGCACGGTGGAGTATCGTCTGTTGACTCCTTCTCTTTGATGGGTGACCCTGCCCGGTACATTCTCGTCCAGAGGTCAGGCGGCCGAAGCCATCCCCACCATGAGGATTGCCACGAAGTTGGCGATCTTGGTTTTCAGACGGTCATGCTCCTCACTTCCTGGGCTCTTCCGGTTTCGGCTTCCAGCCAAACGAGAGATGCAGGTTGCGATAGTCCTTCTTGCCAACCTTCACCTTGAACTTGTTCTCGCCGGTCGCCGGAAAGGCGTCGCCGTTCTCAATGTCATACGCGAAGGAGAATATCCACTCCCGCCCGCCGAACGGATTCAGTTTCCCCATCTCCAGGGAAAGTTGCGCCATATCCACCGATATCTCCCGCTCCAGGTCTTCCGTTCCCGGGTTCGCCACCGTGGCTATCAATAACGCCGAATCATTCGCCCAGTAGGTCAGTTTCAACCCGTCCAGGCCGCTGAACGCTTTCTGCTCGTCATGCTTTCCGACTTTTTTGGTTTCCGTAACGGCCCAGCGATAGTACGGGGCGGCGCTTTTCCGCGGCCAGGCGTAGAACATCGCGTCCAACCCGAACGCCGCCGCCGGGGCGCCCTCGATAAACCCCTTCGCCCGCGCTTCGCGCAATGCTTCCCGCTGGATTTTCACCGATCGCGGGATAAGCGGGTAGTCGTAGAGATACGAGCTCTTCTTATCGGCCAGCCGCTGAAACTCCGGCTTCAGGTCCTTCCACAAGCCCAGAATCATGCCGGAATCTTTGGCGTTGGACTCCGACATCGCCGCCGGCACGACTGCCGGCTTTTCCTTCGGCCGAACGAAGGTGATCTCGAAGTCCCGGTAGTCCTTCTTGCCCAGTTTCAACTTCAGCCGGTTCTTGCCGGTCACCGGCACAATATCCCCTGTTTCCGTGTCCCAGACCACCGCGATCTGCGCGTCAGCCGGGCAATCGAAGTTCGCCTCGCCGGCCTCGCGCCGGATTTGCCCCACATCCACCGTGATCTCTTTTTCGATGTCTTCAAACGCGAAATTGGCCGCGGTGACCAACAGCCGGTTCCCCGCCTCCTTCACCGGCCAGTAGGCGATCTTCAGATCCCCCTGCCCGGAAAACCCTTTCTGCTCGTCCGCGCACACGAACCGCCGCGCCCGTTCGATCGGATACGTCGGGGAATTCGCGCAGATATTCCCCATATGCCTTGCCAACGCGCCCTGGTCACGACTGATGTGCCTTTTGATCTTGAAATTCAACGGCACATGGTTGCGCGGCGGATCGTTGTAAAATGGAACATTGGGGCTGGAAAGCATCTCCGGCCGCAAGTCCTCCCCGCGCATCATGGGGCCAAAACTCATCGCCACGCCCAGGACAGGAGAATAGAACTGCGTCATCATCCAGTCCCACGGCAATGACGCGCTCCAGTACCCTCCGGCATCGCCGCGGGCTTTCACTCGGTCGGACCAGACAGAGATGGTTTCGGTATCATATAGACTGTCGGTAAACGCTGCGACGCCCATGACTTTCTCGGCTGAGCAGTGGGTTTGCATGGCATTAAATGGCCGGATTTCTTTCATTGCCTTGTAGGCCCGCATCTGATGATGGCGCAACTCAAGAATGGGAACATAGGGATGGACCACGCCCTTCTCGTCTTTTGAGCCATGGCCGTGCCCGGTGTTGACGCATGTTCGGCCCGAGCCGCCGTGATCGTAATAGATCGTGCTGTTCCCGCTCATCATGCGATTGCGCACCCAGAAGGCGAAATGGTCGTCGAAGGCCTCGTTGGGACATGCGAAAACATATCCCCATGATTCTTGCTTTGCCTTGGAACCCGTCCCCATCGCCCATTCGGAACCGTACACCTCCCCCTCCTGCGTCAGAGGGAACCCCGGTTTGAACGAATCGCAGGACCATACCGTGCCCACGAAGTGATAGTTACCGTGATATTGGCCCGGCGCCCGCACCGGCTTGGGTTGGTCGGTGTCTTTCCATGTCACTTTGGCAATCTCCTCCGGCGTGGGGTCCGTCGAGAAGCAGAAATTGCCGAACGAACCGCCCGCGGAACTCCCTCCCGTCAATCGGGTTCCCGGCGTGAATCCTTCGTAAGTGAACCCTTCCTGCCGGTTCAACGGCACATTGAAGTCCCAGGCGATCTTGTTCTCGGGATCCAGGAACGGCCAGGGGGCCTCTCCATGGGGTATGGTCAACGGTTTCACCGGCAGGGCTTCGAAGAAAAACCTGTATTTCACCGGCTTGTTCAGCGCCGTCGGCTTGTCGATCATCCGCAACTGGAGAACAAGCTCCTTGTCCCGAGGAATGACGTTGATCTGCTTGTGCTCGTCCGCGTTCGACCAGTGTTCGGACGAGTCCATCGTCCATTGAAATCCCACTTCGTGGTCGTTGCACTGCACATGCCAGGTGTATCCGCCTGAACCAAAACTGTCATCAGACAGGAATGCGCCGGAAATCGGCTTGACCGGAACCTGCGCGTCCCGACGGGCCGGACTGGTCATGTACGTGACATAGTCCCGGTTCAGAGGAATCTCCAGAATCAATTCATCAAGCTTTCGGTTTCCGGACGGGGACAATTCCAGTTCCCAGGTGATGAAACCGTCGAATTCCGTCTTGGCCGTCACGACAGCCGGGAATTCGCCCATTTTCCCCCGGTTCACCCGCGTGTCCATGGTTCCGGACGCGCGCGTGTCACGCGATTTTGCGTCGGTGCGGAATTCGAAGCTCTTATCGCCTTCCTTCAGCCACAGGCGCATCGGCGCCGCCAGCAATTCCCGTTCCTTCGACACCATGCTCCTCATCGTCAGGTCGGCGTTATAGGCATACCGCCTGCCGTAGACCTGCGTCTCCTCATCCGTCGCCGTCAGCTTCGGCCAGGGCGTGGGCACGTAATCGCCTTTGCCGTATTGGTTCCCCAGCCAGACCGGTCTGGTGAGGTTGTAGCGCTGATATTTCGTGACGCCGATTTCCTTGCCGGATCCATCCTTGACCACCGCGCGGATTTCCATGACCTCCCGCGGTAATCTCGAAGTGTCCACAAAACCATCGAACTTCCCCGTGTCTCCGTCCCACGGCACCGGCTCCGACAGCAGCGCCGGCGAGGTTTCGTCCCCAGGCCGGCGCACTTCCACCCGGGCGGCGGCCTTGGCCAGAACGGCGGGATCCATCTCGCAGGAAATCTGCGCCTGAAGTTTCCCGCTGCTGGGATAGCTGTAAAATTCAAACTCGGCGGCCCCGGAATACTCGATTGAGCGCGCGTACGCGGGCGCGCCCCCGGCATTCTCTTGCAGTTTCTTCACCTGCGTCGGCGACAGACAGTCATTGAACACCGCGAAATCGTCCACCAGGTATTTCCACGGCGTGTTGCGGCCTTCAATCGCCGCCGGCATCTTCCAGCAGCCGGGCTCGCAGAACAGGATCGGTTCCCAATCCCCGGCCCCGATGAAGAACCTACCCCCGAGCTTGTCCAGATTCACTTCGCCATTGCCCATCCTGCCCCCGGGCTGGCCGTTCACATACGCCGCGATTTCGCCGCCGCGCCAGGTGAACGCCAAGTGGTACCAGGTGCCGGGTCGCAACTGCATGGTGGCATCGTTTTCTGAACTGCCTCTCAATTTGGCATAGGTCGAGAAACAGGTCGGCCACCCGCCGGCCGGCAGCGCCTCCGGATTGGCCGGGTTGAAGTTCGGCCAGACAAAGAAGAACATCCCGTAACTCGATCCTCTTGGCGACGGCACACTCACGCTCAGTAATCCGCGGTCCACCTGCGGCTCGGTTTCAAAGGCGCCGAAGTGCAAGGTCGTGGCGGAGATCGCGTCCCAATCCACCGGCATGATCCAGAACGATATCGTGCCGCGCGAAGACACCCCGGGCGCACGCGCCGTAGGAAGGTTCTTGTCGGAATTGAACACCAGTCCGTTCTTCCGGCTGGTCACCTCCAGCGCCTGGCCGAACTTGCCGGCCGCCAGTTTCGGTTCGCCCACCACCTTGACCGGTTTTGCCGAACCGGACGCCTTGTCCGCTTCAAATCCCTTGTCGAAGGAAGAGTAGAAGATCAGGCTGTCCTCAATGCCGGCGGCCCCTGTCGAAGTCCCCGCTCCCAGCGCCCACATGACCACTGCGGCTAACACGGTCTGCCGAACCGGTCCCATCACTCGTTTTACCATACGCATCATATCGAACTCCTTTTCACTTTGACTTCTTGAAGGTGATTAAACGGACGCCATTGGGCGGGAGACACAGCGTGAGGGTATCGCCTTTGAGTCCGGTCTCCTCGACCGAGTCGAGGGATTCGGCGTCAAACGCCTTCAATCGCCCCTTGGTCAAACCCAGCCGCTTCAGATCCAGTTTGATTTCGTATTGGATTTCATACTTGTCCAGGCCTTTTGGGCGACGCCTGACTTCGTACTTAATCTCCTTTTCATCCACACCCTCGGGGCGGTGGTAGCCGGAGTCGTCACTGCAGACCAGCAGGACCGAGCCTTTCGCCCGGTTGACATAGGCGCTGACCTTTCCCCCCTTGCATGGCTCGTCGAGCGGGAGGTCTTCCCAGAATCCTTTGTCGCGGCAACGATATCCGACGGGATTCATGGCGGTCGGCGGTTGATTATCCCAGAAGCCGATGTATTCCACGGCCGGGTCGGCGATCCCCCAGAAATCGAGGGGATAGGTGAAGGACGCCGCATACCCACACCTTCCAAAGTCCTGGACATCGTGGTGCAGGAACGCCGCCATCACCTGGCGCGATGCGGTGGCCCCCGGCGCATAGCCGTAGATGCCGCGCCCATCGATGATGGAGACGAGCCCGGACACATGCGGATTGAACACCGTGGCCAACTTGTCCTCCGTCAATCCGGCGAGCGTTCCGCCTTTGTTCATCGCCGCCGCGATGTCGCCCCACATCATGAATTCTCCGTCGTAGGTGGCGTGGCTGAAACTCAGGATGGGCATGGCGCGCGAGGTCGAGGTGTGCATGAGGAGTGTCCCCTCTTTGCCCCGGTATTTGTAGAGGGTGGCATAGACCCGCCGCATCATCTCGCGGGAGGCGCGGATGGCGAAGGTGGGCCGCGCCTTACCCTCGCGGTCGACGTAGCCGAAGCCGACATTCTGGTTCAGGCACGGGTACATCCCCATGACGCCGTCCGAATACAACCCGTCAAGATCGTAATCGCGGAAGGTGTTGTTGACATCCCAAACGTAATGCTCGATGAAACTGGGGGAGGGGCAGGGCGCGCCCTCGGTCCAAAAATCCCCCTTCTCATTGCGGTGGGCGGTCGACTTGTTCCACCATTCCGGTTCGAACTGGCGCCATTCCGGAATCCACTTGTCCGGTGTGGCGGCGTCTTTGGCCGCGCGAATGGCGTAGGCCTGCCCCATGGTGAACGGGACGTAGCGCCCCCGCTTTTGCGCTTTCGGCTTCCATTCCCGCTTCGGGCCGCAGCCATTGACCCAGCCGGGGCCGTAGTCCCAGTTCCAAATGTTGTAGTTAAAACCCATCGGCATGAACCGGTCGGGATGTCCCAGCCGATACGCGGTCTGGTTGCCATAGCCGCGCCAGTCTGGCGGCAGCGGCCTGACCGGGGTCGCCATCAGCCCGAACGCGATGGTGAATTGCTTCGGCATCTCAATGGGGTCGCGGATGAAATGGACGCGGATCACGCCGCCGCGCTCGGTCGGGAGCACCTCGAAATGCTGTTTCGGATTCTTGGCGTACCAGTGCTGGTCCGATTCCGCGATCCACTGCAGCCCCGCCCGGTCGTTCATAGCGTAGAGATATTGGTTGTTGCCGCCAAACCCTCCCCAGAATGGATAACTCGGTACCGGATTCGCCGGCGTTGGGAAGTTCATGTTGCGGGCGCACGGTGTCTGGAAATACTTCGCGAGCGACTTGGGCAGGTTGATCTCCAGCGTAAGATCGTTCACCGTGGCGGGTTGCGCGGCGGTGAAGGTGAATTCCGACCAGATAAACCCGTCGTACTCGAGCTGGGACACGCCGCGCGCCGTGTAGGCGCCGGCCTTGGCGGTGGACGCAAGCTTGAGTTTCGTGGGGGAGGACTGTTCCACAGTCGGAGCGCTCCAGGCGAGGGCGGCGGTTCCGGCCCCCGTGTCCATCATCAGCCGCGCCGGGCCGTCCAGCAACGGCTCTCCCTGGCTTTCGATCGAGGACGGCAGCGGGCCTTCGAAGCGGTGGGTGCGCCCCCAGATTATGGCGGTGATGCCCGCGGCGTCGCTCTTCTGCTCAATGGGCGTCCACGGCCACAACACCACGTCCTCGGCGCCGATCGTGTTTCCGAGCCATTCGGGTTTGACTCGTTCGAACGCGCGCGTCGCCGATAACACGTTTGCACCGTCCCGGATATCCATGCGCACGGTGTAATTGCCTTCGGGCAGATCCGGCAGCATCCACGGCTCCACCTGCTCCGCGGCCTTCGCCGGAAATTCGAACGGGCGGGTCTCCAGCGCTTGGCCCTTGGCGTCGATGAGGGTGAGCGTTCCCTGTCGTGACTGGTCGTCCGGCTTGTTGCTGTTGGTGATCTTCGCGACAAGTTTGTGCGTGCTTTGCAGAAACTCGATGTCGAGCATGAAGGAGGGATCGTCGGCGTCGTTCGTCTTGGCGTACTCCAGCGCGCCCTGCTTGCAGACTTCGGCGATCTGCCGCGCGGACAGGCAGCGATTGAAGATCGTGAACTCGTCGATCAGACTCTCCCATGGTTTTCCCGCAAGCTCCTTGGTTTTCGCCTCCGCGCCGGGATCGCTGAACAACTTGCCGATCTCCTGGTTCCAACCGAGCCAGAACGTCTTGCCCAGGGATGTGACCTCCGCACCGTCCCATTTTCGCGAGCCCATGGCCTGGCCGTTGAAATAGATGGTAAAGACGCCGTCCCGCCAGGTGACCGCGTAATGATACCACTCGCCCGCCCGCAGCACGCTCATGGCGTCATCCGCACGCTTGAGCGGGGCGATCACGCCGCGCGAGTCGGGAAACGCCCCCACCGGGTTGCCGAACCGCCACAGCAGGGCGGCCAGCCCCGGCGACGGACACAGCGTCTGCAGCGAGAGTTGATGGAATGGCATCTGCCCGCTTTGTTTGTCGAATCCCCCGTCCGTGTGCATCAGCACCTGCACCACATCGGACATCGAGCCATCCCAATTCCCGGCGGACAGCCAGAACGCGACCGTCCCCTGCCGCCCGGGCAGGCCATTGGCGAGGCTGTAGTGGACGGCATCCGCGCCGTTGCGCAACTTCAACGCCTTGCCGCGTCGGCCATCGACCCGTTCCGGCTTGCCGCTCGCCTCGCCTTTCGGAGAGCCGCCACGGACGATATCCGCGGCCATTCCTTTGGCGGGGTCGTCGAACGAGGCATGGAACACGACGTCCTCAACGGACAGCGCGGGCGAGTCGCCGGCGGCACACAGAGTAAGCGCGGCGATGAGGATCCCACGGGCGGCGGCGCTCCTCACTTGACCGCCTCCAGATAGACCAGCCGCACGGAACCGGCATCGCTGCAGGGGGTCATATAGAGCGTCATGGTGTCGCCGTCGCCGATGATCTCCACCGGCAGGGAACCCAGCGACTCGGCGTCGAACGCCTTGAACTTGCCTTTCTGGAGACCAAGCCGTTTCAGGTTCAATTTGGCGTGGTACCACTGGGGGGCCGTCTTGCCGGGAGCGCCGAAATTCTCCGGAGCGCGGCCCCAAGGCCCGTCGTTCGTGCAGACGAGCAACACCTTGCCCGTGCGGCGATTGACATAGGCCGACACGCGGCCCCCATCAACCACCACCGCAGGCGCGGCGTCCCAGTAGCCTATGTATTCGATGGCCGGATCCGCCAAACCGAACCAGTCAAGGGGATGCTCGAAGTCCGGATTATACCCGTTGATGTTGCCCCAGGCCTGGATGTCATGAAGCAGAAACTCGGCCATCACCCGCCGGGCCTGACCGATATTCTTGGTGTGGCCGGACGTGGCGCGGGAGTCGAGCAGGAAGACGTGTCCCGACTGGCGGTAGTTGAGCACCGTCTGCAGGCGGTCGACCGTCAGCGTCGCGGTCGGGCCTTTTTTGACCATGGCCTCGTTGAGGTCGCCCCACATCAGGAACTCGCCGTCATAGATGGCCTGGGAGAAACTCAGGATCGGAATGCCCAGCGACATGGCCGGGTGCATCAGCAGGATGCCATCGTCGCCGCGGTGCTTCTGCAGCAGGGCGTACACGCGGCGCATCATCTCGCGCCCGGCGCGCAGCGGCATCGTGGGCCGGGTCTTGCCGTCTCGGCCCCGGTAGCCGAAGCCCATCTTCAGGTTGGCGGAGGCGTATTCACCCGGGTAGCCGTCGAAATAGAAGCCCCGCGCGTTGGATTTTTTGAGGAAATTCTCCACGTCCCAGGCATAGTGCTCGATGAAACTCGGCGACGGCTGGCACATCCCCTCGCTCCAAAACGCGTCCGCGTCATTGCGGTGCGGCGAAGTCATGCGTGACCACTCGGCGTCGAACTGCCGCCACTCGGGGAACCAGACGTTGATGTCTTTGGCGCCGAAGGGATGCAGGCCGTAGAAGCAGCCGGAGGTGAATGGCAGCCACCCCGTGGGCTTCTTCGGATCCCATGGCTTCAGTTCCTTTTCCCTGTCGGGAGTGACCTTCACCCAGCCGGGGGCGACCGACCAGGGGCCATAGTCGAGGCCGAACGGCGTGTAGCGTTCCGGATGCCCCCGCCGATACGGGTTGGCGTTGCCCATGCCGCGCCAGTTCGCCGGCCGCGGCCGCACCGGCGTCGCCATCAGGGAGAAGCCCAGCGTGAACGTCTTCGGCATCTCGATGGCGTCCCGCACGAAGTTGATCCGCATCAATCCGCCGTCCTTGGTCGCCGACACCTCCATCTGCTTGCCCGCGTCCGTGGCGTGCCACCACTGGTCGGACTCCGCCGCCCAATGCAACCCGACCCGCTCGTTCATGGCGTACAGATACCAGCTATCTTGTCCGAAGGCGCCGCTCCACGGCTCCTTCGCCTTGGGCCAAGTGACGTCGCGTCGGCAGGGATAGTGCAGGAACTTGGCGATGGCGGCGGGCAGTTCCATGTCCAACCGCAGGCTTTCGACGGTCTTCGCCGCCGGCGCCGTGAACTTCAGATCGCACCACAGGAAGCCGTCATACTCAAGCGTGGAGACGCCCTCCACCGCGTACCCGGCCACGGTCCCCCGCGAGCGGACGATGGCGCGGGTGGGCGTGGGCGCTTCCACCGTCGTCGCCTCCCAGGTGGCGGACGTAACGCCGGCCAGTTCCACCGGACGCGCCAGCAATTCCTGACCTGCGCTGACGATCGAGACCGGCAGGGGGCTGTTGCCAAAGGTGTACACGCGGTTCCACACCGTCACCGTCGTCCGTCCGCCCGCCAGTTTCTCCACCTTGACCGGCGTCCACGGCCGGAGCACCACATTCTCCGCCCCCAGTTGGTTGCCCAGCCATTCGGGGCGCACCTTTTCGAACGTGATGGGCGTCGTCTCCCGCTTGTCGCCATAGACCGCCTTGACGGTGTAGGTGCCGAGCGGCAGTTCGGGCATGGCGATGTCCAGCGCGAGCTGCGACTCCTCCGGCTTCAGGGCGAAGGGTTGCCGCTTGACCGGCTTGCCGGCGGCGTCCGAGATGACGATTTCGCCCTGCTTCTCCGCGCGGCCGGGGGCGAGCAGCGTCACGGCCAGCTCGGAGCGGGTCTGGTAGAACTCGCCATTCAGCGCCAGGACCGCCGCTTCGCCGCGCGCCGCGTACGCCACCGCGCCCTCGGCATGAATCTTCTCGACCTGGTTGGGCAGCAGGAACGTGTTGAAGACGGTGACATCCGCCAGCAGCGAGACCCACGGCTTGGCGGCCAGCGGCAGCGCCTTGTCGTCGCAGCCGGGATCGATGAACAGCTTCCCGGATTCCTTCTTCCAGCCTAAGTAGAGCGTGTCGCCAAGATCACGCGCGGCGATACCACCGCTCAGCCGCTCGGCGGCCTGCGCGCCGTTGAAGTAGATGGCGATGGCTCCGTCGCGCCAGGTGACCAGATAGTGGTACCACTCGCCTTTGCGCAGGATGCTCATGGCGTCGTTGGCGCGGCCGAACGGCGCCGCGCAGGAGCACACGCCTTCCGGGAACCCGCCCACGACCTTGCCCTGGTCGTAGAGGATCGATGTCAAGCGCCGCCGCGGCCACAGGGTTTGCAGCACAAGCTGCTGCTCTGCGTTTCCCCCGTTGGTGTGCAGAAACAGCTGCAAGGCGTCCGACATCGAACCGTCCCAGTTCTCCGCCGAAAGCCAGAAGGAGATCGCGCCTTCCTTTGCGTTGAGGTTGCCCGCCGCCGCGAAGCCCACGGCGTCCACCCCGTTGACCAGCCGCAGGGCTTTGCCGCCGCCGCGCCCCTCGACGATCTCCGGCTTGCCGATGACCTCCACCGGCTCCGCCTTCCCCTTGGCGATGTCCGCCTTCAGCCCGTCCTGGAACCCGGCGTGAAAACCGATGTCGTTGGTGTCCAACGCCAACGCCGGCAATACCGCCGCCAGCGCCAGAATAACTGCCGTCACCGCCGTGACTGTCATCTTCCGCGCGTATCCCGCCCATCGTTTCGCAATGTCTCTTGTCATAACGTCTCCTTGCGTTTTGTTTCCAGCGGAGGGCGTTCAGGAGTGCCCCGACGCATTCCTGAACACCCGGTTACCCGTAACCCGCAAACCGGCGACAGGCCGTTACTCGGCCTTTTCTACCAGCACCAGCAAGTAATCCCGGTCTGGGATGGTCGGCGTTATCTTCACCGCGCCGCCGCTTCCGGCGGTGGCAGTAATTGCTTCGCCAGTCTCCGCGTTGGTCAGTTTCACCGGCCCTTTCAGGCCCAGCCCAGCGATGTCTATCGTCAACTCCGTTTTGACAGGCGTTTCGTCCCGGTTGACAGCCACGATCAAGGCCTTGCCCGCTTCCTTGCGCAGGTACACCGAGGCATGCAGTTTCTCGCCCTGGCCTTTCACCAGCTCTCCGGTCGTCCCGACAACCTTGAACTCAACATCGTCTTCGTCAAACCCGAATGCGCCCTTCGCACGGCGCATGGATTCACCCCCCAAATACTTGCCTGTACACGGAATCTGGCTGTGATCGAACAGCAGCATGCAGGCGTTGTATTCCCGCTCCACTTTGGTCTGCAACACTATGAAGCTGTCGTATTCCTGTTTTCTGGTTTTATCCTTCTGCAATGCCTCGAGGAAGCGGGGATCCGGCGAGAAACCGCCGCTATGAATTGGCCATTTCTCGAAGGGCGTTCCTTTCAGCAACGCGGAAAAAGCGCCGATCACGCCATACATCGAATTCTCGTCGTAGCCCCAGGCCGATGGTGAGAACTCCGCCGCCATCAGGTCCGGCAAAAGCCGGTCCATCACGTGCCCGTTCGGAGCCGCAAAGAAGGTTTCGCCATCCAGCGGATTCGCGAACGACAGGAGCGGCGCAATGATGATCGAACCCGTATTGATGGTAACCGGGTTTCGGTATGTCCGCCCCTGCGGATAGATCCCGTCTATACCCTTGACTGCGCAATAGATACGCTTCAGCATATTCCGCATCGCCACAATCTTATAGCTGGGCTGTATAACGTCATTCTCGTCCAGGTACCCGCACCTGCCTTCATGCAAGGTATTGCCGCAGAACCGCGGACTGCCGTGGTCGAAATACACGCCCGCAAAATGCGCGTAGTCAGGATGCACCCAGCGCTCTTTCATGAACCATACCCACCAGTCGGCATATGATGTGTCGGCGCAGGATGCAAACCAGCTCCACCATATCGGATCCATCCGCTCATATACGGGCACGGTCTCCCATTCCGACTTGTACCACTTCCGTTCCCGGATTTCCTCGCCGTTGCGGTAGTACGACGCCACGCTGTTGATGAAACTGTAACGATGGAAATCAGGGTCGAAATTCCGGCGCGTTGTCTGGATGGATTTCTGATCCATGCTTCGCCATTCCTCTTCGCTGACCTCCGGCAATGTCAGCTTTCGGTCTTTCACCAGATTGGAGATTTCATAATCGGCCTTCCAGACATACGGGTCAACCGATCCGTCTCCGGCCAACGCTTTTATGCCGCCGGCATGCGTTTTCGATATCCGCGGCAAGGTCGGGACAACACCGTAAAAACCGACGCCCGGACGGTTCTTGCGGGACCAGGAAGGCTTAATCGGAGTCGGGTGCAGGCCGAACTCTATCGTGAAGGTCTTCCGCTCGCACGGCATGTCTATCATCTTGACCGTCAGCGTCACCCGATCGCCCTCCGGCTTTACGCCGATCTCGTCGGACTTGTCCTTGTTGTACCATCCGCCCCGTCCTTCCGTCAGCCACTGCATCCCCCGCTCGTATCCGCCCAGCCACACTGGAACGCTGAAATCGCTGTACGGTGCCTTCCACTCCTTATCCGTTTTCACATCTTTCGGCGGGCACTCCTGATTGCGCCAGCCCCGGCCAGGCGTGTGAATGAACATGGCATTGTGTTGGACATACGGGATTGCAAGCTTTAATCCGGTGACCGGCTTGCCGCCGGCATTGGTCACTTGCAATGTCGTCCAAATGAACCCGTCGAACTCCGTGTGCGTGCGCACGGTCAGCGTCACGCCGTCCGCGCTCCCGCTCCACTCGCGGTTCATGGCCGTTTCCGACACCTTCGAATAATTCACGTTCCCAGCGCCGAAATCCGCCGGCTTCCCGCCCACGCTCATTTCCAAGGCGATCGGAGCGGCCAGGAGATTGTCGCCCCGGCTCACTATCTGCGCCGGTAGTGGCTTGCCGTCAAACCGGATTTCCCGCCCCCAGCAGGAAATGCTGTCTTTTTCCTTCTTCATCGGCGTCCACGGCGGCAGAACGATATCGTCCAGCCCGATCTTGTTGTTCCACCATTCCTCGCGCTCGGCCAACTCGAAGGTTTGTTCCGTGCTTCGCGCCAGCAACGCGCCGGTCTTGTCAAGGAGCTGGTATTCGGCTCTATACACGCCGGGTTTCATATCCGCGGTAGGCAACTCGCCACGCGACATATCACCCGTTATCGTCAATTTCACCTCGCGCGGGTTTGTCCTGTCGCCTGACGTAAACCGCACTATTGACCGGGCGTCATCCGAGGTTTCCCCGTGAATCGCCTCGAACACCAACCGGCCCTGCGTCGGTAACGGTTTCACCCGCAATTCCGCGGCCTGAATACCGGCCGCTTCATCCGCCATCAGCGCTTTCACGCCCTGCCGGTAGAGAGATCCGACCTCAGCTTCGTTCAGCTTCCGGTCAAGAATCGCCAGTTCGTCAATGATCGTCACATAATCCTTATCGAGAAAAGCCTTCCATGGAGCGGCATCCTGTTTTCCAGTCGCATCCGCCGGTTCCGTCAGGTAGCGCGCCGGCCAGTCCGGAGGAAAACCCAGGGCAAACGAATCGCCCAACTGCGCGGTGTCCCGGGCTGTCCACTTCCCGAACGCCTCCTTGGACATCAGCACACCGTTGCGATACGCCTTCACCTCTCCCCCGCCCCAGGTGTAGGTGAAATAAAACCAGGTCTTCGGCATCAGCCGTTCGATCCCGGCTATCAAGTTCGGATCGCAAATCACCGGCGCCGCACAGCGACCGAAATTCGTCACGGCATCGGCAATTGCCTCGCCCTCATACCACTGGAACTCCAGCGCCGAGCGCGCCTTCGGATTCGTTTGCAACTGAAGGCGTTTCTTCCCGGAAGTGCTGAACAACCCCACCAGACTGCCGTCCCCGCTGTCCCAGTTCTCAGTGGTCGCCCAGAACGCCAGGGTTCCTCGATCAGCGCGCAGGTGACCGGCCAGCGGATACGCCACCCCGCTCTTGCGCGATACCAGCCGCAACGCCTTGCCGACTTTCCCGTCCGTCAATGTCGGCTGACCAAACTCTGTCGGCGCGCCACCCTTCAGCCCCTTCGTCACGTCCGGCGTCATATCACGATCGAACGACGCATAGAACTTCACCGAACTGGCTGTTTTTTCGGAGCCCGCCGACCGCGCATACTCCAGCGCACCGGCTTCATAGATTTTCTCCACCTGGGATTCATTGACAAATTTCCCAAACAGTGTCACATCAGACAGCAAGGTCTCCCACGGGGTGTCCATGCCCTTATCGATCCCATGCGAAACCAAACAGCCCGGATCGAAAAACACCAGTCTTTTTTTCATCAACATCGAGTCGCTCATGTTCACTTTGGGATTCGGGTCTTTCTTCCAGCCTATGTAGAACCGATCGCCCATCTTCCTGAACGTCACGCCCGGATTCTGGAATGACTGCAACCGCACTCCGTTGCAATATGCGTCCATCCGCCCATCGCGCCAGGTGAAGAGAAGATGGTTCCACCATGTGCCGCCCGCGCCTTCCTTCGCCTCCGTTTTCTGCGGATAGCCGAACAAATTCCCGAATATCCCGTCAGACCAGCCGCCCACCAGGTTCTCCCCGTCATGGGTGATCATTCCCAGGAGATTTCCTCGCCAGTAGGTCTGCAACACCATCCGCTGCGGCTCAGTGGAAATGCCTCCGGTGTGGAACAACACCTGCGAGCCTCCATCCTTGATGTTGCCCTTCTCGTCATAGCCCCAGTTCGCTCCCGGCGCCAGCCACAACGACAGCGCGCCTGCCTGCGGGTTGAGGTTGCCGGACAGTTCGAACCCCACCGCATCCACGCCATTGCGCAGCTTGAGCGCTTTGCCGCCGTCGCGCCCCTCGACAATCTCCGGCTTGCCGATGACCTCCACCGGCTCCGCCTTCCCCTTGGCGATGTCCGCCTTCAGCCCTTCGTCGAACGAGGCGTGGAAGCAGACGTCATTCAAGTCCA
>CAYOIT010000114.1:0-15134 GCA_964404035.1 uncultured Verrucomicrobiota bacterium
GATTTCCGGGGGCTGGTGTACTGAACAGATGGTGGCCGGAGCTTCCAGCTCCGGATGGAATTACGTACCAGACAAAGACCCGGAGCAGGATGCTCCGGCCACATTCGAGGCCCCTATGATCATCGCCAATCACGGATACCATACTACAACCGCTAGACGCCTTTCCGTCGAGCGCGTCTGGATATACCGCCCGCAGACAGCGTGGTTCTACTCGCACCACCCGTCCCTGGCGTTCTTCAAGGGACGCTACTACGCCATCTGGTCGAACGGCCGCCGCGACGAGGATGCGCCGGGGCAGCGGGTGCTGATCGCCAGTTCGGAGGACTTCCAGCACTGGACCGAGCCGGCGCCGCTGCTTGAGACGCAGCCGGGGCAGCACGGCGAACGGGTGCTCACCGCCGCCGAGGATCGGGGATAGTCCTTGTAAGACATTGATGAGCAATCGATAAGGTAGATAATGACACAGGTAAGAATGCAGATGGCTGGGGCCTGCCACGCGGAGCGCGTCAAACGCATCAGCCTTGCCTTGGAGAACTGAGGATCGCGACGTGATCGGAAGTCCAATGGTATTGCCGCTTCTTCCAGATTCGCTCCCCCACCTGCGCCATCCTACGCTTCGGCCCTGTCACGCCGGTTGCTGAAAAAGGCAAAGCGGTGGGCAAAACCCAATATGTTGCGAACCATCCCGCTCCGTTCCACCGATAAGTCAGCGAGAGATGCGTGATCATGAAGAAACGTGCTGTTGGTGCAACTGCCGGAAGACGCGGGTGGTACGACTTGACGAGAGGTCCGCACGGATAGAATGACGTGAACCGCGTGAACCATGCACTATATTTGTCTCTGCCGGAAGCGACGCTTCCCTGTTATTTGCCCTTATATGTGACCGGAACCACGTTACGCCGATGCTGCCGTCAAGGTTGTTTGCCGGAGTGCCTGAAACGCCTTGACCTGACTTCGGTGGTCCGGCAGAGAGACAATCATCCGCAGTTTTCGTTCGTTCAGAAGTCGAATTCCGATGCGGTAGACCGGGACGCCGAGAACGATGGGTATGTGCCAGACAGTTCGTGAACTGGCATCACCTGCGGAGCCATACAACCATCAACTCGAACTTGCGATCCCGCAGGTTCGGGTTCTTTTTTGCCCCCATCCCAACGCCATAATCGTCAAAACAGCCAGTTTGCAAGGGGTTTTGCAGATTGCCGTCACTGTTCCGGCATCCCGCTCCAGCCCATTGACCTACTCGGATGTGCTCGTATCTGCCGACTGTGACCACCCTCTGAGCACGCCGCCCCCGGATTGCACCGCCTCTGCAATGAGCACGCACCTCTTCAGCAGGAAATTGGCGTCATCGGGGGGCATCGGCCGAAGGATGACCTCGATGTCACAGATCGTCGTCTTTGCTGCGGAGATGGAGGGGAACCGCTCGGACGCGGGGTCGGTGCCGATGACCTGCCGTACGACGGTGGTCTTGCCCGCTCCGGTCGTTCCGATGAACTGAGCACGCGCATAAAACCCTGCTTCACGGCTCCAACTACTGCAGGCAGGCCAAGTGGCCGCAGTCATCGCGTACTTGACGGCCGCGAGGTTGTCGTGGTGTCTATCCGATGCTTCTGAACGAAACCTGCCATTTTCCGGCCACGGAGTTTGACCGGGACACGTGGCGCGAAGATGTGGCCGCCGTTGCGGAGCCCTCTCGGCAGATGAGTCTCCCCACAGCCATCGAGCGCTCTCGTTCCGGCAATGGGGCTCATCGGTACGCCACACGGCCGAAACCCATGGCCTATTCGTAAGGGAGCATAACTCCTTATCCGTGGCTCCTCTTCCTCCAGCGCAGCGGGTTGAATAGACCATGCGGCCGAAACCGATTTCTTGTGAAACACTGTGCCTTGCAGTAGTCTTGACGAATATCCCCATTGCGATCGCGATGCAGTCAATGGAAAGGCGGTTGATATTGCAACCTGAGCCAGAACGTCCCTCACCTGTGACTCCGAGAAGCGACTATGTGATTCTGGCGCTGGGACTTCTGTTCCTGCTGCTGCTCCTGTCGTCGCGCGGATCGTTTGATATTCTCTCCTATCGGGGAACGCTTCAGCAGGCCTCCTTGACGCTACGAGGCCAGGTTCCCTTCTCCGATCTGGCGCAGGATGTCGTTGGCTTCAGAGCCCTGGTTGAGCGGCGCGATGCGTATCCGATCCTCGGCCCGGCCATGCGTAGCCTCGGCATTGACTGGAATGTCCGGCATGCCAGCACGCATCCGCCGACGGCGTACCTGCTGGTCGCCCCCGTGGCCTATCTGTCCTGGAGTTGGGCTTCTGCCCTCTGGGCCTGGCTGATGTTGGGGTTGCTTTACCTGTCCTTCCGATCCCTCGGGTTGCGCCCGCTCGTAGCGCTCGGGTTGACGCCGCTGGCGGTGCTGTGGCCGCCCGTGGCGACCTCGCTTGGCCAGATGACCCTGGTGTGGTTGTTCGGGATCACGGCGGCCTATGCGTGGGCACGGGAACGCCCGTTTGCGAGCGGGATCGCCCTTGGGCTGGCGGCGATGACCAAGCTATTTCCGGGATTGCTGATCATACTGTTCCTGCGGAATCGGCTGTGGCGGGGCGTCCTGGGCCTTGTGGCGGTCGGCGTGGTGTCGCTGCTGGTGCTGGTGTGGCTGTCGCCGGCATTTCTATCGCAGTATGCCGGGGTGAATGAGTCGAATTCGCTGGCGACCATCCTGCGACAGGACAACTCCTCCTTGCCGGCGTCGGCGTTTCGCGCCGCAGGCTGGCCCGGAGTGATAGGGGTGCTGCTTTTCTTGAGTCTGGTGATCTCGGCCAATCGGGACTGCCTGGCCTCGTGGCGTGAGTCGGAGCCTTCGCTGAAGTTGTGGATGCTGGGTTTCTACCTGACCGTGGTGCTGCTGCCGATTGCCTGGATTTACTCGGTGGCGCCGTTGTTGCCGGTGATTCTGTTCCTGCTGCGGCAGGAGGGGCGCGCCGCACAGGTGGCGGGGTTGGCGGCTCTGGCAATTCCGTTTGCTGCGACACCCTGGGGTGTGAATTCGGTGGCGCCGCTGGTGACGGTTCATGTGGCGGTCGGGGTCGGGCTGATTCTCGTCGGCCGCCCCCTTCGATTCCCGCTGGCGGGGTCTTTCAAAGGCCTGTTTGGGGGGACGGAGGACTGTGTGGACCCCAATCCTCGCGCCTGACGCTGATGGCCTGACCGGCGGCGCGGGTCACCCGCAGCTTACACCGAGCTGGTGGATCTGCCGTAACCATTTCTTCCGTTTTTCGAGCGTGGAGAAACGCACCGAGCCGATGGGGGACGCCTGCACCGGTGCGATGCCGCAGAACTTGAGAACGGAGTCCCTCATCATCCGGATACCCGGGTTACCAATGAAGAGCTGGAAGTACCAGGGTGGCGTGTCCATGGTCGCGATCAAACGGGCCGAGCGGCCGGTGAGCAGCCGTTGGGGAAACGCGTCGGTGCCGTGGAATCTGAAGGCCCATGTGGGGTGAAACGCCCGATCGATCATGGCCTTGAACTTGGCCGGCGGCATGCCCCACCAGATGGGGAAGACAAACACGAGATGCTCCGCCCACAGGACGTCCGCCTGGGCGTTTAGAAGGTCCGGTTCGAGCGTCTGTATCGCCCGGTAGGCCTGATGCAGCACGGGATCGAAGGTGAGGTCGTGGACGTGCAGTTCGCGGATATCGGCTCCGCTTGACCTGGCTCCCTCGACGTAGGCGGCCCCCAGCGCCGTGTTAAAACTGTCGCGCAGGGGGTGCCCGTAAACCACCAGAATTCGCTTTGACATAACTTGTGCTCCTTGCTTCTGGAACCGGCGCACGATACCCGGTTCCCTTCACTTTCCATCCAAGACGTCCAGCACCGCGGTCGCGAGTCGATCTTCTTCGCCGCGGTAAAAATGGTCGCCGGTCTCGAAGAGGCGGCAGGGCGCTCCCGCGGTCTCAGCCAGTTGCCGTAACGTGTCGGGCGGGCAGAATGGGTCGCCGGCCGTTCCGATGAAAACCGTGTGACCGGGTCCTGCCGTCGCGGGAATTGCCGCCCGAAAGTCGTGTTCGGAGAGGGGGGGTGAGATTCCGATCAGGCGCGCCTGATCCAACCGGCCGAGAGCGTGAAGGGCCGGATACACACCAAAGGAATAGGCGACCATCTCGATCGGGCCCGACAGGTGGAAGGACTGGCGGACCGTCTCAATCAGGTGAAGGCAGTCGGCCACGACGAGGGCGTAGTCCTGGCGGGCGTCCAGGTCGTCCCAGAAGGTCAGCGAAGGGCCGTTGCCGGCCTCGGCCGGATCGGTGTGGCGGTAGCGGAGCCGCAGCACGAGGCGGCCGCGTTCAATGCCGGCCCGGGCCAGGGCGCCGATGACGTTATTCTCGGTGTCGCCTGCCAGGCTGGGGTGCGGGGGGAAGAGCACGAGGAGGCGCTCGGGCGGAGTGCCTTCGCGGCACGTCACCCGGGCGATGACCGAGTTGGCCCCGGCGAGGGGAACCCGGATAAGCTCGTCGTAGACTTCCATCTCAGTGCTCCCCGGCGGCGGCCAGACCGGCAGGGCCGGCCGTGATCCCGTCCGTGCGGTAGGGGTTGGCGGCGAAGAACAGTCCCAGCACACGGGCCATTTTCATGCCGTTGAACAGGTCGCCGCGGATATCGGTCCGGCGGACAAAGAAGGCCTTTTGCGGCGACAGGCAAGCCGTGACCATTTCCTCGAATACAGGACCGTCGACATCATACTGAACGGGCGCCTCGACCGGCGTGGCCGCGGGCCGGATCTCGACGAGGCATCCCCGTTCGACGCGGATGAACCAGCAGTCGGTGCCGTCGCGAAAGCGGATGGTAAAGGCGGATGAGAGCCCGTCGTAGCCCGGCAGCAAAGGCCGGTGCATCCGGTGCGCGAGGAATCCCAGGAAATAGTCAGCGGGCGAGATCAAGGGTGCCTCCCCATTTGGTTTCCAGACAGTAGTCGAGCATGGCGCGCAGAAACCTTGCGTCGGGCCGGAAATCGGTGCCGCCTTCCGGGAGCCGCCGGCGGCTGTCGCAGGCAAATCTGGGGTGGGAGGCCAGATAGGGCAGATAGGGCGCCGCCCGCTGGACGAACCTGCGTGAGACGGGGTCGGGGCGGTCTGGCGGAACGGGCTGGGGTTCGAAGACCACGCCCAGCAAGTCCCCGAGCAGGTGACCCATCTCCCGGTTGGTAACAGGGCGTTCCGAGGCGAGGTGATAGGTGCGCCCCCAGCAAGCGGGATCCCGCACGATATGGGTCAGCCAGCGGACCAGAAGGTCAACGGGCACGTAGTTCTGCGTGGCGTCCGGGTCGTAGTCAAACCTGAGCCGGGAGCCGGGCTTCCGACTGGTTGTGTAATGGAGGAGTTTCAGCATCGCATACAGCGACGAATACTGGAACGTGCGCCCGGTGTCGCCGTTGCCCAACACAATGGAGGGGCGGAGCACGGTGAGTTGTCCGGGCCGGTCCACGAAGGCGGCCCGCACGACCTGTTCCGCTTCGAACTTGCTGCGCTCATAGTCGTTGCGGAAGACTTGCCTGACATCGAGGTCCGATTCGGTGAAGAGACTCGGGTGGAGCCCCGCGACGTAGGCGCTGCTGAGATGAAAGAAGCGGGTTGACGGCGAACCGAGCTTCAGAATACGGGAGGTCCCGAGCACGTTGGTCCGGGCGGAACGGCCGGTGTTCCGTCCATCGTCAAAGGCGATGTCGGCGGCGGCATGAAAGATGTCGGTCAGGGTGTCTCGCAACCGGCACGCCGTCGGGCGGGGGAGACCGACGTCCGGTTGCGCCAGGTCGCCGCAGTGGATGGTCAGCCGGCTGAGGCCTTCCTCCCGCCCGACGAACGCCAGAACCCGGCGGAGCCGTTCGGCGGCGGCGGCAGGGGTATCGGCCCGGACGAGAACATGCAGGTCGGTGTCGGAGTCGTCGACCAGGGCGGCCAGGAGATGGCCGCCGATCAGGCCCGTGGCACCGGTGAGGAGCAAGGTGCGCGTCATGGGCGGGCTCCCGTTGCGGGGGGCGCTGGCGCGAGGCAGGTCGTGAGGACGTGTTCCAGCGCGTCCGCGCAGGCATCGATATCGGCTTCGCCGATGACGAGGGGTGGCATAAAGGAGAGCACGTTGCGTTCGAGGCCCGTCTTTCCGATCAGGAAACCGGCGTCTTTCATGGCCTCCAGGACCACGTCGGTCTCGCGTGCCAGGGCCACGCCGTTCCGGCGTAACTCGAGCCCGAGCATCAGTCCATCGCCGCGAAGCTCGCTGCATTCGGCCGGGTGCCGCGCCAGGGACAAGGCCAGATGCTGCCGGAGACGACGGCCGAGGGTGGCGGACCGTTCGGCGAGCCGGTGGGTGAGGTGATAGTCCAGGACTTGCAGGGCCGCCGTTGCCGATACAGGGTTGCCGCCCAGCGTCGATGCCCCGGGGCGCGTATAGCTGGCGGCTACCCGGCTGTTGGTGCAGAAGGCGCCGATGGGGAACCCGTTGCCGAGGGCCTTGGCGACGCAGATGATGTCGGGTGCGACGTCCTCCGCCTGAAAACGGAACGGCGACCCTGTCCGGCCGAAACCGGTCTGGATCTCGTCCAGAATCAACAGAACGCCATGCCGGGCGAGCAGCGCCTTGAGCTCCTTCAGATAACCGGGCGGCGGGGCGACGATGCCGCCATTGCCCTGGATCGGCTCGGTAATGAAGGCGGCCACATCCTCGTTCTCCGACAGCAGGCGTTCGACCGCTTGCAGGCAGGCGAAGCCGCAGGAGTCGAAGGTCTTGCCCAGCTCGCAGGCCGCGCAGTGGGGACGGGGCGCCAGGCGGACATCAGGGTTGGGGAAGGGATCGGTGCGCCACAGGTCGATGCCTGTGACGCTCATGGTCAGGTGCGAGCGTCCGTGCAGGCCGCCGCGCAGGGCCAGGAAGCCGCGCCGCTTCGTGTGAAGACGTGCCAGCAGCAAGGCGCCCTCGTTGGCTTCGGTGCCGCTGTTGACAAAGAAGGCATGGCTGAGGTCATGCCCGAGAAAGGCGGCCAGTTTGCGTCCGAGTTCCACCATGGGTTCGGTCAGGTAGATCGAGGTCGTGTGCTGCAAGACCTTCGCCTGGTCCAGGGCGGGACCGATGATGGCGGGATTGCAGTGGCCCGCATTCATCACGGTGACGCCGGCGTAGAAGTCGGTATAGCGCCGGCCCCGGTCATCAAAGAGATACTGCATCTCGCCGCGGACCAGCACGGGCGGGTCGGCATAGAAATGGTAGAGGCACGGGAGCAGGTGCGCCCGCTTGCCGTCAATGAGCCGCTGGGCGTTGGGATTCATGGTGCTCCGCCTGTTTGATCTGCACGAGGGAAATAGCCTGGTCGTTCATGATACCGCGGGGATAGGCGCCCCACGTGAGGGTGTCCGCCGGACAAAGCCGCAGGAATTCGTCGATCAGCGGGCGACCGATGGGGGTCTGAAGGGAGGCGCGCCGGTAAAGGTCGATGAGGGCCGCCGCCCGCGCGGGGGTGTCCAGCCGGGCGTCGATGCGCCAGCTGGCGATGCCGGGCAGGCGGAAGGACTCCAGGGCAGGGAGCAGCCCCAGATCCCGCTCCATGAAAAGGTGGTTGCGGCAGTAGCGGTCGCAGCGAAGCCGCCGGGCGTTCCCGCGCGCATCGACGAGGCGGTAGGCGTCCCTGGCGCAGGGCATCTGGCAGAAATCCTTCGAGCACGAGTGCTGGGTTGCCATGGCAAGGAGGCAGTGTTCGATAATCATGCCCGTCAAGGGGCCGTGAACGAGAATCTCCAGCGGGGCAACCCCGGGAGCGTCCGCCAGGGCCAGCACGTCGTCGAGGCCGGCTTCCAGGCCTGGCATGAGGCGGGTTATTCCCCGGCTGGTGAGCAGGGCCGCGCTTGACGGGTTCAAGACATTGGAGCCGCTGTCGACCCACGTCTCCCCGGCGCGGGGCACGGAGGGGTCGAGGAGGGCGAAATGGCTGAGGCAGACGGCGTGGAATGAAGGAAGGAGGGCGAGGACGGCGCGCCACTCGCGCAGCTCACGTTCGGTGACGATGCGCGGCGCGGCGAGGACGATCCGCACACCCCTGGCCGTGCCGGCCTGCACCAGGGCGCGGAGTTCATCGAGCGACCAGGCTGACTCGCTGCGCAAGTCGCCTTCCCAAGACAGCACGACATTGTTTGCGCCGGCCTCGATCGCGGCCCGTGCCACCGCCTCCGTTCCGGCGACACAGGTGATTTCGGGGGTGGGCGCGGAGCCGGTCTGCGGGGGCATCGCGTCAGTGACGGAAAAGGCCGGGAGGGTGCCCGCCGTCGAAAGGATCACGACCTCACGCTCGCCCGAGGCATCGAAGAAATCGGATCCCGGCTGGCGGAAGGCGAAGCCGGTCGACAGGTTCCGGATGCGATTCTGGTGGAGGCTGACGGTCTCGGAGGATTGCCTGGCCGGGGCCAGGGGATTGCCGCCCAGGCGGTCGAGGGCGGTCCGGTACGTGCTCACGATGCGGGCCAGAACATCAGCCGGTTTCATGCGGCCCTCGATCTTCAGCGAGTCGATCCCGGCCTCGACCAGTTCGGGAAGGTGCTGCACCAGGCACAGGTCCTTGGAGGCCAGCAGGCGCCCGGAACCCAGCGACTGTCCCGTGGCGGCCGACTGGAGTTCGTAGGTCCAGCGGCAGGGTTTGAGGCACTGGCCGCGGTTGCTGCTCTTGCCGAAGAGGAGGCCACTGGTGTAGCACTGGCCCGACTGGACCGAGCACAGGTCGCCCTGCACGAAATACTCCACCTCGATGCCCGCGCCGTCGCGGATCCGGCGAGCCTGGTCGACGGTGATGTCCCGCGAGGTGACGACCCTTGTGAACCCGAGATCCCTGAGGACACAGGCGGCCTCGGCCGATCCCACATTCATCATGGTGCTGGCGTGCAGGGCCAGCGGGAGGCGGTGCTCGCGGCAGAGTTGCACCACGGCGAAGTCCTGCACGATGAGGGCATCGGGCCCGAGATCGGCCAACTGGAAGAGGTAGGCTTTCAGGGCGGCCAGTTCGCGGTGGCCGACGAGGCTGTTGACGGTGACGTAGATCCGCCGGCCCAGGGAGTGGGCATGATCACACACCCGGCGCAACTCCTCGTGGCTGAAGTTGAAGTCCTTCCGGTGCCGGCGCATGTTGAAGTCCTTGCCGGCCAGATACACGGCATCGGCCCCGGCCTCGACGACGGCGTAGTAGACCTCCTCCTTGCCGGCAGGAGCCAGCAACTCAGGTTTGGGGTGTTGGGGGAGGGGGTTCATCAGTAGATTGTCTTCCGGTTGGTGGAGGGATGCGGGGGGTGCGGGTCGCGGATGCCCTCCGGCGTGCGGGTCGCGAGGTCGCGCTCGAGGTGGTTCAGGATCATCATGCTCTCGTCATAGCGGGAGAGCATGACGCGGCCCGTCTCGCCGATGGCGCAGGGGCGGAGCGCGCCCTCTTCCCCGGCCAGGAGGTCGAGTTGCACGCGTTCGGACGTTGACGTGGCGTAGTCGATACCTGCGGGGCCGCAGGCGGTCTCGGTGAACATGCCGAACATGCTGTTACCGTAGCCGTGCAGATGGACGGCCTTGGGGAAGGCCATCTTCAAAGAGGCATACTCGTCGGGCCCGATGGACATGCCGCCGTAGTGGACGCCGCGGATGGCATCCCGCCGGGCGGGGGATAGACGCGCGGCCAGCAACCGGATGACCGGAGGCGTGGAAAAGAGCACGTCGATGCGCTGTGTGTCGAGCACGTCCATGATCTGGGATTCGATGTGCGCCATGTAGCGCTCCCTCGCCATCGAGTCTTCAGGCAGTTTGCGGAACCACCGGGGATCGAAGTCGATGCTGAAAGGGTCGAGTCCGCCGACGGCGCGCAGGATCTCGCGGACGGCCTTGCCGATCACGTGCGGTCCCGAAGGCCCAGCCCAGAGCCAGTTGGCGCGGAGCGGGAAGCCCACTTGCTCGGCGCGCGACACGAAACCGGCGACAAAGCCAGAGTGGAACTCGGCTTCCGTGAAGACGGTGACGATGGGTTTGCCGGTCATGCCCGAGGTCTCGCTGGTGATCAACCGGGTCCCGCTGTCGAGGAGACGGCGGGGAATGAAGTCCTCGATCGGTCGCTGTCGTAGGGCCTCGGCATCCATGAATCCGGCGGCAGAGGGGGCGTCGGCCACCTGCGCGGCCGTGAGGTCTAGGCGCCGGAAGGTCTCGATCCAGTAGGGGGCGCCGCCGATGGGATCAGTGTGCCGCCGCAGGATGCGGAGTCTGGAATCGCGGGTGACCATGGAGGGACTGTCAGCTCCTTTGGAGCGCCTTGAGGCGTTCCGTCGACAGACGCCGCCACTTGGCATCCTGGTGGTCCACCATGGGCAGCGCCAGGACCTTGCGGTACATGGCTGCCGCCTGGTCGGGTTTGCCCATTTTCTCATAGGTGACGGCAAGCTGGTAGTGCCCGTAGACATTACCGGCCTCGAGCTCGATGGATTTGAGGAACATCCGTTCGGAGTCGGCGAGTGTGCCATCGGGAAGGCCGCCCAGCAGATACTTGGCGAACGTCCGCAGCACGGGATTCAGGGAGGCGATTTCTCGGTAATAGACGCCCAGCACGGAGTACGGGCGCGAGTAGGTGGGGTCCAACTCGATCCCCTTGCGCGCCATGGCCTCGATATTGCGCGAGAGGGTCACCTTTTCCTTGCCGTCCTTGAAGAGCGCGAGATCGCCATAGGCCACGCAGATGTGGAAATAGGTCTCCGCCTTGTCGGGTGCCAGCGTCTTGAGGGTGTCGGCGTAGGCGACCGCCTTTTTGTAGTAGGCCTCGGACTCGGCATTGTCGAGATCCTCACCTGCATTGCAGTAGGCCTCTGTGAGGCGGGTCAGCACGGCGGCGTTGGTCGGGCTGGCGGCATACGCCCGCTCGAGGAACGGGATGGCCTCCTTGTTCTTGAAGGCGTTAAGCAGGGCCACGCCTTGGGCGGCGGCCTCGGCCGGCGGCAGTTCGGCTCCGGGATTCGCCACCGCGATCATCGTCTGCAGGGTGATCGCGCCGGCTATCAGGGCACTTTTCCATGGGACGTATTTCATTGGAAGTTCACTCCTGTTCAAGATGGTCCATGAATAGCATGTGTCACCCGATACCACAATGGCCGAGATTGCTGTTGAGTACGGACAACAACGGGCTCAAGAAACCGTGTTGGAAACACGTCGGTAGGGGGTGGTCGCGGGACGAATTGGGCGATCTGACGTTTTTGGCTTGCGTGCGAGGGTTCTGATCACTATCCTGCGCGCCTATCACTAAGGAGACGAGAGATGGCTAGGGCATGCGATGTTTGCGGAAAGTCGACCTCCACCGGTAACCGCGTGGTGCGACACGGTTTGGCCAAGGCAAAGGGCGGGATCGGGTTGCATACCACGGGAATCACCCGTCGGAAATTTTTGCCGAACCTGCAACGAATCAGGGTGATGGAGAATGGTGGCGTTGTCCGACGCACCGTTTGCACGGCCTGTATTCGAAGCGAGAAGGTGAAAAAGGGCTGACGAAGCTGCGGAACCGTTTGGTGTTGAACCGACGGTTTCCGGCTATCGAACACTTCACGGGAAGTGTCTTGGGCGTGGGGAGAGATCCTCACGCCTTATTTTTTTGCCGGAAGGTCCTGTCGCCCCATGAAGCGGAGGCTTCAGTTCACGGGGCGGGTTCTGGTTCGTTCTCGTTCGCCAGCGCGTCCATCGCCCGTCGCATTTCATCGGCCTCGGTGAGTTGCAGCAGTTCGACCATGTGCCGACGTCCCTTGAGGAGCTTGCGCGCATACTGGGGGAGCCATTTGCGATAGAGGATGGTTCCGACGGTCGGCCCGTACAACTGGAGCATGCGCTCGAAGTGCGCCCGCATGTAAGCCAGTTGTTCGGCGCGATCGGGCGGCGGGGCCGGCGGGAGTCCCTGCAGGTCCCTCCAGATATCCCGGATCAACCAGGGGTTCGAAAGGGCGCCGCGTCCAATCATGATGGCGGCGCATCCGGTGACTTCGAACATGCGACGCGCGGCCTCGGGGGAGGTGATATCCCCGTTTCCAATCACCGGCATGCGCCGTGCCGCCTGGACGACCTTGCGGATTTCCTCCAGATCGGCCTTGCCGGTGTAACCCTGTCCGCGGGTCCGCCCATGAATCGTGACGGCTGCGACGCCGGCGGCTTCAAGTCCCGGCACCATTTCGTGGGCGACGAGCCGGTCGATGTCCCATCCGAGGCGGAGTTTGACGGTGACGGGCACGCGCACAGAACTGACGACGCTCGCGGCAATGCGGACGGCTTCCTCCGGATCGCGAAGCAGCCCGGCGCCGGCTCCATTGCCCGAGATCTTGCGCTGGGGACAGCCCATGTTGATATCGATCAGCTTCACGCCAGCGGTTTCGAGAAGTTTCGCGGCATCGCAGAGCGTGGAGGCATGTGCGCCATAGATCTGGTAGCCGAGGGGACGGTCTTCCTCGCAGGTGGCGAGCAGGATCCGGCTTCGCTTTCCCTTGCCCTGAAGGAGGCTGGCCGGGCTAAGCATCTCAGTATAGGCGAGACCGAGGCCGCCCAGCGGGCGCACGCTCAGGCGGAAGGCCAGGTCGGAATACCCGGCCATGGGGGCCACGAGCAGCGGTGACTCGAATTCGAGGCCGGCGATGTTGAGGCGCGATGGGATACTCATGCTTGGAGAAAGGGACGGGTGCGGTCCCGCTCCATCAATGCGGCACGGTAAGCCTTCACGTCAAATCGCGGTGCGGCGCCGGAGTTGACCGCGCCCTGGGCCACGGCGGTGGGGATTTCGACAAACAACCGGCGGTCGAACGGCTTCGGGATGATGTACCCCGGGCCGAATTCGAGGTCGCTGTTGTAGAGTTTCTGCACGGCGGCCGGGACGGGTTCACGGGCGAGCGCGGCGAGCGCCTCGGCGGCGGCCACCTTCATCGGCAGGTTGATCGTGCGGGCGCGCACATCCAGGGCCCCGCGGAACAGGAACGGAAACCCGAGGACATTGTTGATCTGGTTGGGATAGTCGGAGCGGCCGGTGGCCATGATATAGGGGTTATTCCCCAGGGCCTGGGCCACGAGCTCGGGCTTGATTTCAGGGTCCGGATTCGCCATGGCGAAGATCGCCGGATAGGTCGCCATGCCCAGCACCTCGGCGGGCTTGAGGCAGTTTGCCGCCGACACGCCGATGAACACATGCGCCCCGCGCAGCGCCTCGCCCAGCGTGGCCGCGGTGGTCTGCACGGCGTGTTCCCTCTTCTTTTCCGTCAGATCCTTGCGGTCATCGCGCACGACGCCTTTGGAGTCGCAGAGGGTGACCTGGCGGGCCCCGGCCGCCTTGAGCATCTCGCAGATGCGAATGCCCGCCGCCCCGGCGCCATTGATGACGATGTGCAACTCGGACAAGGCGCGCCCGGTGATGCGCCCGTAATTCATGGTCGAGGCCAGCGTGATGACCGCTGTTCCCCACTGGTCGTCGTGGAAGACCGGGATATCCAGCATGGCATCGAGCGTGTCCTCGATCTCGAAGCAGGCGGGCGCGGCGATATCCTCCAGGTTGATGCCGCCATACATGGGCGCGATGGCGCAGACGGCATCAATGACGCGGCGGGGGTCCGTCTTGCCGGTGTTGCCGCCGTCGATGCGGCAGGCGTTGACGGGAACGGGCCAGCCATCCACATCGCCGAACGCCTTGAACAGCACGGCCTTGCCTTCCATGACCGGAATGCTGGCTTCGGCGCCAAGGTCGCCCAGACCGAGGATGGCGGTGCCATCGGAAACCACGGCCACGAGATTATCCTTCGCGGTGTAACGGTAGAGGTTGGCCCGGTCACGCGCGATTTCCTTGACGGGTACGGCAACGCCCGGCGTGTAGGCGAGGGACAAGTCAGCGGGGCCGGCCAGGGGTTTGGACATTCGCATGCCGATCTTGCCTCCCAGATGGTAGGCGAGGATGGCTTCGGTTGTTTGCGCGGTCATGTGGCACCAAGGGTTGTAGCGTTGTTGATCAGCTCACTCTTTCATCACTTCGGACAGGGAGGGAATTTATGAAAGGGTGGGGGGTAATACAACAGGATTGTTTCGCGCCGATTCGATTCAGGGGGCGGCAAACGGTGTGGCTTGCGTTGGCCCGCGCTTGACACAGGGAGGGGTGTTTGATAACTCCGCGCGCCATGCAAACGGGCGACTCGACTATTTCTCTCCTGGCGCCGGCCAAGGTCAACCTCTTTTTGGAGGTTCTTGGAAAGCGGCCGGATGGTTACCATGACCTTCGCAGTCTGGTCGTGCCCGTCTCCCTTTGCGATGAATTGGTGCTGGAGGCGGCGGAGACCGGGGTGGAGGTGTGTTGCACGGCCGGGGAGTTGCCGGCGGGAAGTCATGAAGGGCTGCCGGAACCCTCGGACAATCTCGCGGTGCGGGCGGCGCGTCTCCTGGCGATCACCACGGGGTTTCGCGGCGGTGTGCACATCCATATTCGCAAGCACATCCCGGTGGGCGGAGGTCTGGGCGGCGGAAGTGCTGACGCGGCCGCCACGTTGGTCGGGGCGAACCGGCTCTGGAAAACCGGGCTGACGACGGCCCAACTGATGGATTTGGGTGCCAATCTGGGCAGTGATATCCCCGCCATGGTGTACGGGCGGGCGGTTTGCATGGAAGGGCGGGGGGAGCGGGTCAGCGCCGTGACCTGCCGATGGCCGGCCGGGGTGACCTGGTGGCTGGTGGTGGTCAATCCCGGTTTCAGTGTGCCCACCCGCGATGTTTATGCGCGGTTCAGAACAGGGTTGACTTCGTCTGATGAAACCTTTAGAAATGCAACCTTTGCACTGGAAAGAGGAGATATAGGCCTCGCGTCCGTCAGTTTGCATAACTCACTTGAGTCAACGGTGTTTGTGAAATATCCGTTGCTCAAGATGGTTGCTGACAAGCTAAAGGCGGTGGGGGCGCTCGGGGTATTGTTATCGGGCAGTGGGGCTTCAGTTTTTGCTGTGGCCGCCGGTTATGACCAGGCCCTGGCGATCGAAGAACAGGTACGATGCGACGCGGGGCCATGGTTATGGACGCGCGTCGTACAAGTGTTGCCCGATGGTGTAATGGTAGCACACGGCCCTTTGGAGGCTAGAGTC
>CAYOIT010000115.1:0-15110 GCA_964404035.1 uncultured Verrucomicrobiota bacterium
CGGCGTCAGGCCTCCTTTCGCAAAATCTTTTTGCGGCCCGGCGATTCTGTGATATAAGGGAACGTTTATGGAGCCTCGTAATTCATTCACGTTTGAGCTCTCGGAAGCTCAACAGGCCGAATTGGCCCAGACCTTGCGCGAAGGCAATTATCGGCCCGCCGTGGTCCCCTATGCCACCGTTGCCGCGGACGGCGACAAATGCCGGATTGTCCTCTATACCTCAGGGAAACTGGTGGTTCAGGGCAAGGGCGCACAGGAGTTTGTCACGTTCGTCCTCGAACCCCGGATCCTGCTCGCCGCTCAACTGGGTTATGAAGCCATTCTCAATCCCGAGGCGATTTCCCCCCATATCGGCGTCGATGAAAGCGGCAAAGGCGACTTTTTCGGCCCGTTGGTCATCGCCAGTGCCTACACCGATGAAACCCTGAGCCAAGCCATGCAGGAGATGGGCGTCCGCGACAGCAAGAAGATCACGAGCGATGCCAGAATGCTCGAAATCGCCCGGGAGATCCGGAAACTCCTGGGGGACCGTTTCAGCCTGATCAGCATCGGCCCCGCGAAATACAACCAGCTTTACACGCGTATCCGCAGCGTGAACTCTCTTCTGGCCTGGGGCCATGCCCGCGCCATCGAGAACCTGCTCGAAAAGGTTCCCAACTGTCCCCGCGCCGTCTCGGACCAGTTCGGCAGCAAGGAACAGGTCAAACGCGCCCTGCTCCAGAAAGGCCGGAAGATCGAACTGGTCCAGCGCCACCGCGCTGAATCCGATATCGCCGTCGCCGCCGCCTCCATCCTCGCCCGGGAAGGGTTTCTCCTCGGGCTGCGCAAACTGGGCGAGCAATACGGCCTCAAACTGCCCAAAGGCGCCTCCAACCTGGTCCAGGATGCCGCCGTCGCCCTCATCGGGAAGCACTCTCCCGCAACCCTGGTCCAGACCGCCAAGTGCCATTTCAAGACCACCGAGACCGTACTCGGAAAACTCCAACTGGACAGAAGTGCGCTCGGCCCCGACGGAATGACGGCGTCCCGCCCCGTTGCGCCTGGCGCCTTCCGCCGTCACGCCCATGAACACAAAGACTCCTGACCCCCCTGCCCGCCCCCCAACCCTGACGCCACCCCTGCTTTACGCGGCCAGGGTTGAGACCTCACCCCAGGCCGCCGACCTTTACGACGAGGACTGCATCGCCGAGGCCGATGATCAATGCACCACCTGGGTGGACGTGGACAAGAATGTCGCCGTGATCGAGTGCTTCTTCCCCAACCGTCCCGAGGCTGAACACCGACTGACGGCCATCAAGGGTTTCTTCCAGAACCGCTTGCCGGACGAACCCTGCAATGCCTCCATCCGTGAACTGCCCGTCGAAAACTGGACGGAAGTCTGGAAGCAATTCTTCCACACGGAAAAAGTGTCCGCCCGCATCTGGATCAAGCCCTCATGGGAAACCTGCGACCCCGCGCCGGGCGATATTATCCTCGAAATTGATCCTGGCATGAGTTTCGGTACCGGCCAACATGGAACCACGCGCGGCTGCCTCCGGGTTATGGATGAACTGGCACTCGAGCCGAACGCCCTCACGCTGGCCGACATCGGTTGCGGTTCCGGTATCCTGGCCATCGCCGCCTCCAAATTGGGCTACCGCGATATTCTGGCCGTGGATAACGATCCCGATGCCGTCCGCATTGCCGGCGAGAATGCGACGCTTAACGGCGAACAGAACCGGATCGATTTCCAGGTTGCTGCCCTCGGCAGTACCCCGCTGCCAGGTCGATTCGATGTCGTCGTGGCAAATATCCTGGCCGACGTCCTGATCGCCCAGGCCACCACCCTCGTGGCAATGGTTTCCGATAAGCCTGCCGCCCGACTCGTCCTCTCGGGGATCTTGAACACTCAGGCGGCTGACGTGATCGCCGCCTTCACCTCGCTCCGGTTCGTCCTCACTGAACACCTCCAGATCGGTGAATGGACCACACTCTGCTTCAAGAGGAACTGACGTCGTATGCCCCCCCGCCCCCCCATCTCACACCAAGTGCTTGTCAACTGGGCTGGCCAGCGCGTCTTTCAGGATGCGCAAACGCTGTCGGGGCGCGGTTTGGTGCAGGATGTGGCGTTTGAACCGCCGTTCGTCACCGGCACCATCCTCTGGAGCAACCGGCCGCTGAAAACATCGGTCCGCATCCTCCATGACGGGTCCGCGGAAAACCACTGTCCTTGCCGGGACAGCAAGGAGCGGGGCATTATCTGTTCGCACGTGATCGCCCTCTGTATTGAGCTGATCCGACGCAGCAACAACCCCGAAATTGAGGCGAAACGCCAGGAGGAGATGCGACGTGCCGCCCACATCGAGGGATTAAGCGAGGGCGTGTATCTCAAACGCGCGCGAACCGGCGCCCCGGGAAGCGTCCCCGCCACCCTTCGCCTGAGCCTCGGGTCAGACTGGCGATCCTCCCTGGCGAAGGGCTCGATCCCCTTGCTGTGTTCGGTCGTCATTCACGATCATAACGTTCCCCTGGATCGGGTTGACCCGACCGTGTGCCTGGGCCTGACCCAGAAGGATGAAGCCATCCTCTTCGTTCTCGAGGATATTTCGGAAGGACCTGCCCCGGGAAAGCTCAACCTTACGCCCCAGGATCTTGTTTCGTTGCTGCATCTTCTGCCCGGCCTGCCCTTCTTCGAGGAAGGAAACCCTGAACCTCTCGTGGTCGGGGCCACCAAGCTGCTCTCGTACCTGAATCTCGATTTTGACCGCGAGAACGGCGAACTGATCCTGATGCTGCACACCGAGCTCCCCAACTTGAAAGCCTCGGAGACGCCGCTTTATCTGGTCGCCGGGCGTCACGGCTGGGTGTTTGGAGCAGGCCACTTCTGGCCCCTGGAACAGGTCCTCCCCGACCCCATCCGTTCCATCTATTCAGCCCCCGTGATCATTCCGCGAACGGCCGTGCCCCGCTTCATGCAAACCGAGCTTCCCGTCCTGGCCGGTTTCATGCGCCTGGAAAGCGATCTCTCCAGCGACTTGTTCATGATTGAACCCGCTCTGCCCCGGTTCCGACTCGTGGTCCGCGGCAGTCCGGCGTCCCTCGCCGCCACCCTGCACGCCCAATACAACGGGTTCGATCTCGTCGCGGGAAAGAATGACCCGACGGGGCAGTTTGCCATTCCCGACCCGACCGACCTGCTGCGCTATCTGGTGCGCAACCTGCCGGCGGAGCAGGCCGCACTCACGACCCTTTCCCATTTCGGCTTCACGGGAGGGAAGGGAGACGAACTGACCGCGATTGTCGGTTGCCGCGAAGTGCTGAATTTCCTTGGAAGCCAGGTTCCCGCCCTCCGCCGCCTGGGCTGGCGCGTGGAATTGGAGGGTCGGATCGGCGGGTTCATGGAGTCCATGGACTTCGCCACGCCCGTGGTCCGGATCAACTATCGCGACGAGCAGGCCGGCTGGTTTGAGGTCGGCTTCGATTTCGAGGATGGCAGGGGGCAACGCCTGACGCCCGCGGAGATCCAGCGGGCCCTGTTGAAGGGCGACTCCTTCATCGACCGTGGCGCCGGCCGGGTCCTGCTGGACGCCAAGGCCATCGACTCCATGATGGAAGTGTTTCGCGATTGTTCAAGCGGCGAAGGCAGCCAGCCCGGCGTATTCCGCATGCCATCGGTCTATGCGTCCTACGTCAAAGCCTCCCTCGATGCGCTCGACGGCGTGGACGTGGAAGCGCCGCCCGACTGGAGAAACAACGCGGAACGCCAGGCCCGTATTGTCGCCGTTGAGCCGGTGCCCCTGCCGGAGTCGTTGGACACCATCCTGCGGCCCTACCAGAAGGAAGGGGTGACCTGGCTCCGTTTCCTGGAGGTCAACACGTTCGGCGGAATCCTGGCGGATGAGATGGGCCTCGGGAAGACCCTTCAGACGCTCGTCTGGCTGCAGATGGAACGGCATCACCCGACCGTCCGGGGCAAGCCCGCCCTGATTGTCTGCCCCACCAGCCTGGTCACCAACTGGGCGGAGGAAGCCCAGCGGTTTGTCCCCGGCATGAAGGTCCTGCCGCTCTCCGGCAGCGACCGGCACTCCAAGTGGGGCGACCTGCCCCAGTCCGACCTGGTCGTGACCTCCTACGCGCTGCTGCGGCGCGACGTGGCGCATTACCTCGAGCACGAGTTCAGCGTGCTGGTGCTGGATGAGGCCCAGCACATCAAGAACCGCTCCACCCAGAATGCCATCGTCGCCAAGGAAGTACGCGCCTGCCACAAGCTGGTGCTGACCGGCACCCCCATCGAGAACAGCGTGTCGGATCTGTGGTCCATCATGGATTTCCTGATGCCGCACTATCTCGGCTCGCATGAGAGTTTCCGCCGTAACTGCGAGCTTCCGATCGCCGGCGGCGGCCCCGAGGCCGAGCAGGCCCAATGGCGTCTCCGCCGCAAACTTCAGCCGTTCCTGTTGCGCCGCCTCAAAGTCGAGGTCGCCCGCGACCTGCCGCCTCGCATCGAACGCATCGCCTCCTGTTCGCTCAGCGCGGATCAGAAAGCGGTCTACAAGCAGTTGCTGGATTCCTCGCGCAACCGCCTCAGCAACCTGGTCGCCAAGCAGGGGCTCCAACGCTCGCGCATGGAAGTGCTCAAGACCCTCCTGCGTCTGCGCCAAGTCTGTTGCCATCTGGACCTGCTGCGGATGGAAGGACTGAAGAGCGAGGCACCGTCCGCCAAGATGGAGCTGTTCTTCGAACTCCTCGACGAGGCGCTCGACGGCGGTCACCGCGTGCTGGTCTTCAGTCAGTTTGTCTCGATGCTGACCATTCTGCGCAAGCAGATGGATCAGCGCCAGATCCCGTACTGCTACCTGGACGGCGCCACTCAGGACCGCATGAGCGTGGTCCACAAGTTCAATACCGACCGGAAGATTCCCGTCTTTCTGATCAGCCTCAAGGCGGGCGGAACGGGCCTCAATCTCACCGGCGCCGACATGGTCATTCACTTCGATCCCTGGTGGAATCCGGCGGTCGAGAACCAGGCCACCGACCGCGCCCACCGTATCGGGCAGAAACGCACCGTCTACAGCGTCAAGCTCATCACCAAGGGAACGGTCGAGGAGAAGGTGCTGGCCCTTCAGCGCCAGAAGAAGGCGGTGATCGATGCCACCCTGACCTCAGGGGAAGGCGTTCTCAATGCCATGAACTGGGACGATATCCAGGAGCTTCTGACGCTCTGAGGCGGCCGTGCCGTCCAGCACCTGTCGCATTTTCAAGGCCAACCCCTCAATGCTGCCGGTGCTCACAGACTCCTCGGCGGAAGCTCATTCAACACGAGCCAATAGAGCTTCAGTTGGCGCGCGGCTTCGATAAACTGCTCAAAGTCCACCGGTTTGCGGATATAACTGTTGCACCCCAACCGGTAACTCTCCACCATGTCCCGCTCCTGTGTCGAGGATGTCAGGATCACCACCGGCAGGGTCCTGGTGCGCTCATCGGCTCGAATGCGGTGCAGCACCTCCAAGCCGTCGACTTTGGGCAGTTTGAGATCAAGAAGAACGACGGAGGGAACCACCGGTTCACGCCCCCCGGTACCGAACAGGTAGTCGAGTGCTTCCTGGCCATCCCGGGCCACGACGATGTCGTTGGCGAGATGGCCCTGGCGGAGACCGCGCACCGTCAGGATTTCGTCATCCGGGTTGTCTTCCACAAGCAAGAGCGTCTTCGGCACGATCTTCACGTCGGCGCCTCCTTCTCAACGATCTTCCCAATGTCTGTCACAGAAGCGACCATGGGTTCAAGGGAAAAGAAGAACGTCGCCCCGTGGTCCACGGCCCCGTCAGCCCGGATGTCGCCGCCATGGCGTCGAATGATCCGCGCCACAGTGGCCAGTCCGATCCCGGTACCGGGGAACTCGTCCATCCGGTGCATCCGCTGGAAGGCCCCGAAGAGTTTGTCGGCATACGCCATATTGAAACCGGCTCCATTGTCGCGGATGAAGAAGGTCACGGGACCCGTGGTCGGCCGGCCCTCAGTCGTCGGCTTAACGGCCGCCTCAAGTTGCCCGAACTCGATGCTGGCCTCCGGTCTCTTGGAGGTGAACTTCCAGGCGTTGCCCAGCAGGTTCTCGAGCGCAACACGAATGAGATTGGGGTCCGCCTCGGCCCGCAGGTTTTCGGCGATTCGCACCTCGACCTTCCGTTGCGGTTCAAGATTCTGAAACTCACCCAGGATCGTGCGGGCCAAGGCGCTCAAGTCCACCGTTTGCTTTCGTAGGGCCGACCGGCTGAGCCGCGAAAGCGTCAGCAGGTCGTCGATCAACTGCCCCATCCGGCTGGCCGCGGCCCGGATGCGTTTCAGATGATCCCGCCCCTCCTCCGTCAGCCGGTCCCCGCAGTCCTGCACCAGGGCATGGCTGAAGCCATCGACCGCCCGCAGCGGGGCGCGCAGATCGTGCGAGACGGAATAGCTGAACGCCTCCAGTTCCTTGTTGGCCGTCTCGAGTTGCGAGGTGCGTTCCCGGACACGTTCCTCCAACTCGACGCTAAACATGCGCAGGGCCTCCTCGGCCCGTCTGCGTTCGGTGATCTGTTTCTGCAGGGACTCGGCCATCACATTGAAGGCCTGGTTCACGCGCGCCAGTTCGTCGCCGTGGCCGCTCTCCGTCACCCGTGCCCCCAGGTTGCCTCCCGACAGTTGATCGGTCGCCTGAATCAGGGTTCGGATGGGCCGCACCACGAACACAAGGCCTCCGAACCAGGCGGCCGCGACAGCCAGCAGCGTCACACCGAGCAGCACGGCCAGGTCGATCCACAAACGGGCACGGACATGGGCGGTGGCTATCAGGCGCGGAATGCCCACCGCCACATGAAAGGCCTTGGCCGGCCCGCCCGCCACGGAAAAGGCATAGAGCCGCGAGACCCCATCCAGGCCGCTCAGTTCAGTCGTCCCGTGCGGCGTGCTCTGGACGCGTTGCACCAGTGGGGCATCCGGGAAGCTTTGGCCGATCCATCGCTCCGGCTCGAAGCTCCGGGCCAGCACCGCTCCCTTCCGATCAAACACGGTGAGCACCGCCCCGGCCGGCAAAGCGTCCTGAACCAGTTGCCGGTTGAGCCATTCCAGATCCAGCGCGCCATAGAGCACGCGTTGCAGACGGCCCTGGGCATCCTTCAGCGGAAAGCCGAAGTTGAGCGTCGGCTTCTTCGTCAACCGCCCGATCTGGAACTCGCCGGCGGAGAAGTCGCCGGTGGTGATGACTTGGGTGAACCAAACCCGGTCGGCGGCGCTCAGGCCAGGAGGAAACGGCAGGGCGCTCGCAAAGTGGATGCCATCGGCGCTCACCACGCCAAAATTGTCATATTGGGGATATTGGGCGAGGAGTCCGGCCAGCAGCCGGTTGCAGGCCTGGGCATCGTCACCGCGCAATTCCGGCAGCGTGCCGATCGCCAGCAGCACCTGCCGGATGCCCTCTACATTCTGCCCGAGCCGCGTGGCGGTGGTATCGGCCAACACCAGCGCGTCCTTCTGGATCAGAGAGGCATGGATCTGTCGTTCGCTGGCGGTGGAATACAGGATGATCGCCAGCGCAGGCAACACCGCGAGCAACACCAGAATCAGCAGTCGTCCTCGCAACCCCATCGCCATCCTCCGGTTTTTCTTTCCATCGGATCGGACTTTCCCGGGCTACCGCCTCGAAAACCGCCCCGAATGCGACCCGGGGGGACGATGCGTCCGGGGAGCACCCCGCCCCTCGCCACGCTGCATTCTCGGCAGGGGCCGGGCCGCCGCCCCTGTGGCGTTCCGGGCCTGATCAGAGTGATAATGATGCTCGGTCACGACCGGCACGGCCTTGCGGAGCAATCGTTCGATGGCGCGGAGGAAATCCCGCTCCTCGGCGCAGCAGAAGGACACCGCATCCCCCTCGGCACCCGCTCGTGCCGTACGGCCGATCCGATGAACATAGGTCTCGGGCTCGATGGGCAGATCGTAGTTGATCACGTGCGTGATGCCGTCCACATCGATTCCCCGGGCCGCAATATCGGTGGCGACAAGGACCCGTACCTTGCCGGTCTTGAACCCGGCCATCGCCTGCGTCCGGGCGCTCTGGCTCTTGTTGCCGTGAATGGCTTGCGCCGAAATGCCGGAACTGACCAGTTTGCGGACCACTTTGTCGGCCGCATGCTTCATCTGCACAAAGACGATCGTCCGGTTGATGCGAGGATCGCTCAACAGCGTGATCAGCGCCATATCCTTGTCCTTCTTCTCCATGAACAGCACTTTCTGCACGATCCGTTCGATCGTCGGCTGCTCGGGAGTCACCGTGACGTGCACCGGGTCGTGAACCATGGTCCGGGCCAGTGCGATCACCTCGGGGGCCAGCGTGGCCGAGAAAAACAGGGATTGCCGTTTCTTCGGCAGAACCGCGAGGACCTTGCGGATGTCATTGATGAACCCCATGTCCAGCATGCGGTCCGCCTCATCCAGAACAAAGATCTCAATGCCATCCAGATGCGCGTGCCGCTGATGCATGAGGTCAAGCAACCGGCCGGGCGTGGCGACCACGATATCCACGCCGCGTGTCAGCGCCGTGACCTGGGGATGCTGGCCAGCGCCGCCAAAGATAACCGTATGCGTCACCTGCAGATGCCGGCCGTAGGTCCGGATGCTTTCGCCAATCTGTGCCGCCAGTTCCCGTGTCGGGGCCAGGATCAGCGCACGCGGGCGGCCGCGGGCCGTGGATCGTTTTTCGCGGGCGAGATGCTGCAACAAGGGCAGAGTGAAGGCGGCCGTCTTTCCCGTTCCCGTTTGCGCACAGGCCAGAATGTCACGTCCGTCCAACAGATACGGAATGGATTCCTCCTGAATAGGGGTGGGCGTGGCATACCCTTCCTCGGCAACGGCCCGTTGAAGAGCCGGAATGAGCAGGCTGAAGACGCTGTCAGCGGCAATAGCCGCCACAGGGGGGGCTTCCTTCGTGACAGGAGGGTGTTGAGCCGGTATAGGGTGAGAGGTCGCAGGTTTGTGCTGATGTGAACTGGTTTTGTCGTGCATGTATGGTCTTTATTTACGCTTTATCCCCGCGAATGTCCAGCTCCGAACCTACCCCCGTCATCCAGAGCTTGTCTTCCTCGCCGCAATTCCGTAATGTTTCACCGTGAAGCCGTTCATACGTTGACTTGGCCGTCTTCCCGGGCGCGTGCCGGGAGGAGTTAAGAAGGAGTCCTGAAGATGTCTGTTGCACTTGAGGTGGCGTTGTTGTTGGCGGCCGTGGCCTTTATTGTGCTGGTGGCCGTGGTCATCCCCTTTGTCCTTCAAGCGCGACGTCAGTTGGACCACCTGATGGTCACCGCTGACCAGCTCAAGAACAATCTGGACGTTCTCGTCCATGATATCCGAGAGCTGGTTCAGAGCGTCAACGAGCTCTCGACCCAGGCCAGCCGGCAGATGGCTGATGTCAGCCGTATCACCGGCCTCGCCCGAAAGTGGGCGGACAGGGCCGATCTGATCGCCAACGAGGTCAGCTCCATCATCGAGCCGCCCGTTCTGTCGCTGGTTCGGACCGTGAACATGCTGCGATCCGGCGCCGGCGCATTCTTTCAGTATTTGTTTCATTCGAGGCAACACCAACACACCAACGAGGAGGAAAGCCATGTCTGAGGAAAATGGATGTCGGATGGGTGGATATCTCGCGGCGGCGGTAATGGGCGCAGCGGTAGGCGCTGGACTGGCGCTGCTCTTTGCACCCCGTTCGGGCAAGGAGACTCGCGACCTGTTGACCAAGAAGGCCTGCGACTTGAAGGACAAGGCCAACGATGCCGTCAGCGACGTCAGGGAAATGGTCCGCGAAAAGAAGGCGGAGATCACCGCCGCGGTGGAAGCCGGAAAACAGGCCATCCAGGACGAAAGAGCAAAGCACACGAAGACGGTGTAACGCCCACGATTCCAGTAGGCCGGGCGCCACGTCGCCCGGCATCGGCGGGCAGCGTAGTGCCCGCCGTACTCAAGAACGTGCAGGCTTTGCGGACAGCCCTTATGCTTTCTTGGCTGACTCTGCGGCGCTGACAAGCACCTCGGAGATGCGCGCCAGCGCACGGCCGGCAGTCTCGAGCTCCTTGGCGATCACCTCGAAGCGCACGGCGTTCTCCGAGCGCAGCTTTTCAAGGCTGTCGCGGCGCGACAGGAGATCCTTGACCTCAACCTCAAGTTCCAGGATCCGGTCCTGCGAGGCGGCAAGCACCTCGCGCATGTGAATGATCCTGACTTCCTTATCCTGGTCGGAACTATCGATGTCGAAGATCTCCATCCCCTCCGGGATCGGAATCTGGATCTTGTTGGCGCAGTCGGGACAGGTGATGGTCAGACCGGCCCCCCGGCAGTCGATGGCCAGACTCTTGGCGCAGAAGGGGCAATCGAAAACGATATCGGAGTTTCTGATCTCGTTCGGGTCGGCATTTTCCTTGGCCATAGGGGTATCCTCCAAGCACGGGACTTATACCACACCGGCGAATCGCGTATCTAGTGATTTTTCAGGCACGTCATCACACCGGATGTAAGGCGCGCATGATAAACCCGACCACTGGCGAGGGATCCTCCAGCCCGTGAGGATGATGGCCGACTCCGGGTTTGTGAATTACCTCGATGGTCCCGCCGGCTTTCCGAAAGCGCTCCTCAACGACGGCCGTATTCTCAGCGACCGGAACCACTTCATCGATGTCGCCCACCACATGGATCAGGGCAATGCCGGCTCTGGCCAGTGGCGCCAGAGTGTCAACGGGATTGCCCGCGTAAGCGAGCGCTTCCGTCTCATCGTTGAAGTCATAGGCCCGCAGACACTCGCCCCAGTCGGCGGCACTGCCCGGCCCGCTTCCTTTGCCGGCCGGCCAGCTCTTGAAATCACATACCGGTGCGTCGCCGTAGATGACGGCCACTTTTTCGGGATTCTCAGAAGCCCAGCGATAGGCGGATAACCCTCCCCGACTGATTCCGATCAACACCGCTTTCGCGGCCAGGCCCTTCCCCGTCAACAACTGGTAGAACTCGTTGAACCGCCTCAGGGCCGAAGGCGACCCGAAGTTGTTGAACATCTCGATATGGACATAGTGAAAGCCCTTATCCAGCAGCAGGGGTGCGGCACAGCGATCGGTAAAAGCGTCAGGGAACTCCAGGCACCAGGCCCAGGGATTTCCCGGCAACGCCCGCCGGGGTTCCACCACCCACACGGTCCGATCGCCCACGGCAAACCGATGACGCGTGAACCCCTGCCACAGATCGGTGGTCCCTGCCCATGGGATCGAACGGGAACATGAACCTGTCATCGCTTGATTCCTCCACAGCATTTCTTGAACTTCTTCCCACTCCCGCACGGACAGGGATCATTACGGCCGGCCGGAACGGCATCGAGGCCAGCCAGGGACATGGCCTTCCGGGTCACGGCTTCCGCTTTGGCCCGGTCCTGCCGGATGCCGGCCGCAAGTTGGTTGAACCGCTCCAAGGTGTGCGCATAGAAAAGCTTCCAGCCTTCGCACAGGACGCTGAGGGCGCGCGGGTCACGCTCCACCCCCTGACTGTGCCGGTGTTTCTGACAATCACCCCCGCAGAGGGCCAGGTAGGAACACGTCTCACACGACGCGTTCCACCGGGCTTTGTCCATCCCGAAGGCCGCAAACCGCTCCTGCGACCACAGCGTCGCCCAGTCATCGCGCACGATGTTTCCCAGCCTCAAGTCCGGCTCCACAAAGAAGTCGCAGGGGTAAATGTCGCCGTTGTGTTCAACCACGAGATAATTCCGGCAATCGCGTCCGAGCGTGCAGACATTCGCCACGCCATCCACCAGCCGCGCCAGAATCGAATCAAACAAACGGATGGAAACCCGGCGGGTGTCGGCGGCATACCAGAGATCGAAAATCGAGCAGAGAAATTCGCCCCAGTCTCCCGCGGACACGGAGAACGGCAGCAGGTCGCCTTCTTTCCCGAACTCCACGCACTCAATGTACTGGTGATACAGGAACCCCTGCTCCACCAGATAGGCGTACACCTCAGCGGGGGTCCGGACATTGGACTGACTGACCAGCGTGAGAATGTTGAACTCGACCTGATGCCGCTTCAGGGCATCAATCCCCTTGAGCACCTCACGGTGAGAGCCACGGCCGTCGCCATACCGCCGATACCGATCGTGAAGGGCCGCGGGTCCATCGAGGCTGACCCCGAGCAGGAAGCGGTACTCGGCAAAATGCCGCGCCCACTCGTCATCGATCAGCGTGCCATTGGTCTGCAGCCCATTGGATACGGAGGCCCCATGCCGCCCGTAGTGCTTCTGCAACTCAATCACCCGCTTGAAAAAATCAAGGCCCATCAGGGTCGGTTCCCCGCCCTGCCAGGCAAAAGCATGGTGGGCCTGCTCGACCGCGAGAAATGAACCGATCACCCGCTCAAGGAGTTCCCCGGTCATGCGATGCCGGGCCACCTCCGGATAGAGCGCGCCCTTCTTGAGATAGAAGCAGTACCCGCATCTCAAGTTACAGTCGGCACCCGTCGGCTTCAGCAGTAGGGAAAAATCCTTCATCGTTCCGCAATATCAGACCGCTCCACCTGCCAACCTGTGCCGGCCCGCAGGATCCGCCAGGTGGCGATCTCACGCGGGGCCAGCCGCCCGAGCTTGATCCGCTTGCCCAGCCAGTGTAATCCTGCCTCAGTCTTCCTGCCCGTCGCCTCCTGGGCGCGCAGCACCCACCCGCGTCCATCCTCGGCCGGTTTCAGCGCGAGCAGCCTGACCGTCGCGGGCTCCAGGGTCATCAGTGAACCGGATCGCGCCAGGTCGCCCTTGTGCGGAGCCGCCAGTACCGCCGTCGGGGCCCGTTCGAGTTCGTCGGCCAGGCGCTGGAGTTCGTCCCCGCCCGGCGAGATCAGGAACCGGAAGGTATGTTCCCCCTGGTCCGTGGCCGGTCGCCACAGCTCCGCCGTGGCTTCCGTCTTCACGTCGTTCGCATAGCGCGTGGCGCGCACCAACGTGACACGCAAGGCCCCGTCCGTGCCGTCGAAGCAATACAGGGCATCGCTCGCAAACCCGAGCGTGCCGCGTTTCCCGCTCACGCGCACCCAGCGCCCGCCCGGCACTTCCCCGAGCGACCCGCGGTGGATCACTCCGCCGGGAACTTCATACTCCGCCTGTTCGCCTGCCGGCAGGACCATCTTCAGGCGTGCCGACCGCTCATTCCAGAAGAGCCGCGCCTGGACATCCACCGCCTCACGCCCGCTGCAAAGACTGAAGCTCAGCTCCAATCGTGACGCGCCGCCTTCCAGGCGCACCCAGAGCATGGCCCGTTCGGGGCCCCGTTCCAGCGTTTCGACGGCCGTAACCTTCCAGTGGTGGATCACCTCGGAAAGGTTCATCGCCTCGGGCTCCTCCTGCATATTACCCCACGAGCCCCACGGATCGGCAACGGTAACGCAATGCAGACCGGGGGCGCCTAGAACCGCCTTTCCTTTCAGAAAGACTTGAACGCCCGTGCCCCCCGCTTTAGCCGACACACGGTAGGACCCGTTGCTGATCGAGTTGGACGTCGCACGCACCGGCGCGATGGCCTTCGGCACGCGAGCCCCTTCCACCCACCCCATCTCGTAGACGCCCCACCCCAGCGGAGGCAGCGTCGCCGACACCACCACACGCTTGCGCCAGGGGAGATCCGGCATCGACGAATGCTCGGTGGCCAGGATCTGGTGCGGCACAGGTTTGTGGTCCGGCCCGCGGACTTCAACCGGCACCTCTCCCGATCGACTCCGGTACGGCCAGATCGGGCGGTAGTCCAGGGAGGCTTCCAGTTCCACAGGGCCGCGGTATTCATGCGGATGCGGATTGAACACCAGCCACGAGACCGAGGATGGATGGTTCGATGGCGGACGAGGCAATCGGGTATCCACGCGCGCCGCGAGGGCATTCAGGGCATCAAACTCGGCCCCGCGAGCCGTATGCACGGCCCCGCCGAGCCAGTCCAACTGCTCGGTATACGCCCGCTCAATGCTGCTGCCGGGAAGAATGTCGTGGAAGGAGTTGAAGAGCAGTCCTTCCCAGGCCGCGTTCAACCGCGCCCCCTTCAGCCCCAGTTTCGCGTTCACCGCGGTATCCACGGTCTCGGCGCGAGCCAGCGACGCCTCGGCCCGGCGATAGGCAAACTTGAACCGGGCCATACTCGCGTAACAGCCCCGCAGACAGAAATTCATTTCCCCGCGGTGAACGGGCAGGAAGTCCGACCCCTTCTGATCCGCCTCCTTGCGCAGCGCGCCGATCAACCGGTGCAGCCCGGAGAACATCACCTTCACCTCGGGATGGGCCGCCGCCCACTTACGGACGTCATCTATATGGCGCCGTGTGGGACCACCCCCATGGTTGCCAAGGCCGACATACACGCCCACGTTGAGGAGATCGCCTTTCGAGGCCAGTTCGAGCGTCGCATCGAGCCGGCGCATCATCTCGTCGCGCTCGGTGCCATACCAGCCTGTGGGCACACGGTAGGCCAGCACCCTCGCCCCGCTGGCCGCCTCCCACCAGAACGCAGGCTTGGCCAGGGGAAGCCGCCCGTTGTCAGGCCGGCTGAAGGAAAACCCTTCGATCCCCGCCGCCGCCAGAATTTCCGGCAGCCCCGCCGAATGGCCGAACGAATCCGCGGCCCAGGCCACCCGGACGCGTTTACCAAACCGCTGCATGAAGTAACGTTGTCCCAGCAGCAGATGCCGGGCGAACGTCTCGGTGGCCGGAAGATTGGTGTCCGGCTGAATCATCGTGCCCCCGACAACCTCCCAGCGGCCGGCGGCGATCTGTTTCTTGAGACGGGCGAACGTGACCGGATCGGTCCGTTCGATGTGCTGGTAAAGCGCCGCTTCGCCGCGCATGAACGTCAGGTCGGGGTCCTCGTCCATCAGGTCGAGGATCGTCCGGGTGGTCACAATCCCTTCGTTCAATCCTTCCCGCCAGTCCCACAACCAGACGGGATCAAGATGGGCGTTCGGCAGAATATGAAACACATAACGTGGTTGACGGGTCATCCGCGGGCCTCCTTATTATTTCGCTCTTATCCGTTACCAGAAACGCGCGTCACTCTGACCTGCCCACCCGATGCCTGTCAACTTCAACATGAGGCCATGGCACACTT
>CAYOIT010000116.1:0-14758 GCA_964404035.1 uncultured Verrucomicrobiota bacterium
GCGGCGGTCGGTCTTTTCGCGGGCGTGGCGTTCCTCGAAGCGAATGGTAACCTTGGGGACGGCGGCCAGGCGTTCCTTGAAGTCCTTGGGCAGGGATTTCAGGAGGGTGTTCGTCTTCCGCTGCGCCTCCTTCAGTACCTGTTCGAGCAAGCGGTGGTATTGGGGTGTCGTGAGCATGGGGAATTCCAAAGTGAAGAATGAAGACCTGACCCCGGCACCCCAGGCAGATGTAGGCCGCCACATCGTAGTTTCTGTTCATGATCGTCACCTTTCTTTCAGTCGTTACCATCGAACATGGGAAGAAAACGGCCCTGGGGGCTCACGGCGAGCACGGTGTTGCCGAGCCACTCGACGGTGACCGGTTGATTCCGATCCGGCACGCTCTGCGGCAGGAAGACCTGCGTGAAGCGGGGGACAGGCCACCGCAAGGTCAATCGCTCCCCTGGCCGCACCGCCTCGCAGACGGCGTAGGCGTTGGCGGGTCCGCCCCATTTAACATCCGTTCGCGCGTCGTCGCGACAGAGTGTCACGGTGGCGGGATCGGCCCAGGCTGGCGGCCGCAGGAAATATCTGCCACCTTTCCGCGCCGCGACCGCGAAGCCCCCGTCCGCGGGCCGGAAGGCGGTCACCGTGGCCGCCGCATGCTCGCGCGAGAACGGCAAGTTGACGAACACGCCTTCCGGTCGTTCCTCGACAATCCCTTGCCACGCTTCCCACAATCCGCGCATCCCTTCCGGCGGACAACACCCCATCATCTGGATGCCATTGTTATACATGCCCGGCGTGCCTAGTTTGGGAGTGGCGGGATAAGCCACCCAGTCATTGAACGTCGGTTGCGACACGAACCCGCCTTCCAGCTTGCGCAATTCCGCCAGCGCGGCCTCGACCGCCGCCGGTTTGTCCGCGTGAATGCCGCGAAACAAGGCGATGAACGCCGAGGTCAGGGCAAACTGTGCCCGGCGCAGTTCGTTGCGCACGGTCCGTTCGACGTGATCCCAGAACTCCGGTCGGCCGCCGCGCGCGAGAGAGGCGGCGATGCTGGTCATGTCGCCCACCACGCAAATCTCGGTGCGGTAGTCATGCTGCGGAATGTATTCGGGATACCAGCCGTAATCGGTGCCCTGACTCAGGACAAAGCGATAGGCGCGTTCGGCCCAGTCGAGGTACCGCGGTTCGCCCGTCACGGCTCCGAGGTGCGCCACGCCCCAGATCTCGTGGGTGTGGAGATGGACATGCTTGCGAAACGCCCCGTTTTCAGGGTCGATCCGTTGTTCCCCCATGTCCGGCTGCACGCCCGCCAGATGCCCTTCGGCGAACGCCCTGGCCAACGCCAGCGCCACGGCATCGCCGGTGCACTCCCAGTAACGGACGAGGGGTTCGGTGACAAAGGGGTACCCATGCGAAAGTTCGCCACCCCAACCCTGGTTCGTGCCGGCGTCGCTCAGGTGCAGCCATTCGCCGTTCCGCCAGGGGGACGCGCCATGCGGGAGAAAGGCCCGCCCCTGCTCGTCGCGGCTCGCCAAGCCCGCCAGCGCCAGGAAGATGGCGCGGCATTCGTCCTTGAGCGCCGCCTCCTGTATCCGCTGGTATTCTTCGGAAAGACTGACCAGCAGCTTGCCGCTGGCCCAGGTGAAGGCCCATTCGTGCTTCAGCGCCTCGATGGCGCTTTCCGACCGCAGCGTACCGACCCACGCCGCGGGATTCATCCACACCAGTCCGTCGGCATGACGGTAGTTCCGTATCCGCCGCCGCACACCGCGTTCCACCGCCTCCGGTTGCGCGTCCCCGGCCATTTCCCGCATGTGCGCGTATTGCCAGTCCATCCGGCAATCGGTATCACCCAATGCAATCGGGTCGAAACCGTACGGGTTTGACGCCAGCAACGGCACATGGGCGGGAATGCCCAGCGGGCCGAGTGAGAACTTACATTCGTAATTCCGCGCCGGGTCGGGATTGCCGCGCAGGTAATTCAAGGCCGCCGTCGCCATGGCGCGCAGGTCGAGATCGTCCGCCGCCGGAACCGGGTCTTGCTGGTAAACCCTAAGGCCGCGGATCTCGCCGCGAAAATGGTGATCGAGTGAGTTGCCCATTGTTATGTTTCCGCCTTCAGTTGGTTATACTGCTTCTGGCCATGGCACGCCAGATCGCCTCGGCGATGGCCGCCATGCCGCGGTCACCGGGATGGATGGCCGCCATGCCGCGGTCACCGGGATGGATGGCCACCCCGCCATCCTGAAACGGTCGCTTGGAGCGGGCGTAGTTTGCTTCGACCGCCCCGAGGGCGCTGATATCGACATACGTCCCGCCCGTCTCCTGACAAATCTGCCGCAGCACGGATTCCTTGACCGGATCGGGCCAGAAGGGGCCGCGCACGAAGAGCGCGGGCCTATGGTCCTGGGTGATGCGCGCCAGCAGTGCGACGACGGCGTTGCGAAACCTGGTCTGATCCGCCGCCGCGGCCAGCGACGGCACATTCTCGCCGATCGCCAGCACAAGGATGTCCGCCTTGAACTGAATGAACTCCTCAAGCCTCGCCCCGAAATCGTACGTGCCATACTCCCGTTCGAAGGCGGCGATGTTCTCGGCCCGCGCCTCCGGCGCCACGCCTCCGCTCGCGGCGGCGAAGCGCTGGAGCAGCAGGTGGACGTAGTCCTTGTCCTGGGCGCTGGCGGCCATGCCCCAGTTCCCGGCCCAGCCGATTTCCGGCTTGGGCGGATGAAACGTGATGCTGTTGCCGAGGAAGAGAATGCGCGGGGCGCCGGCCCGGAGGGTCACATCGCGCGTGAACTCATTCATCGCGATTCCGCCGGCCGCCGGATCGGTCGCCGCCCGGCCATTGAGCCGAAGGTTCGCGATGGACACGCCTTGCACCAGGTGCCCGGCGTCGTGGCCGCTCAGGCGGGACGGCGGCATGCGGGGAGCCGTCACGTCGATACTCTCAAAGCGGATGCCTTCGATGCGGCCGCGCTCCGCATCGAAGGAGCAGTAGCCCTTCTGGATCCCCAGCGCGAGGAGCGTCGGCAGATAGCCATTCGCCGGCTCGGCATAAACCTGGTCCTGGTGTTGCTGCCCGACCGGGCGCATGGGCGCATCGTCCATCTCCACGCGGATGCCGCGGAAGACGACGTTCCGGACCAAGGCGCGGTCACAGTTCTGCACGTCCATGGCCACATCGGAGGCATGGATCACGTCACAGTCCTCGAAGACGATGTCGCGGATTTCGTCCGCTGCGGTTTCCGCGCCGACTTCGAGCGCCCGCCCCCAATCGTTCCAGAGCACGCAACGCCGGATCTGGATGTCGTGGATGGAGTCCGCCTGGCAGGGATAGACGCCATAGCTCCGCACCAGGTCGGCGAACGACCGGCGCGTGACGCCGCCGTCCACAGTGAAGAAGCCGTCCCATTGGCCGTTCACCAACTGCAGACGGTAGACCAGTGACCCGAACATCTCGTACCCCTTGATGCAGACGCAATCGTCGAAGGAGCGGATGAAGCAGTCCTCCACCCGACCGTCGCGGCAACTGATGAAATTGAGGCCGTCGCTGTTGTAGCGCCAGTTGCCGATCACTTTGACGTTGCGGATGTTCACCTGGCGGCTGGCGAGCGGCACCACCGTGAAGACGGGCGAATCGCGGAGCGTGACGCCCTCGATTCGGACGTTCCCGCAATCGTAGAGGCAGACGAGTGCCGTCAGGCCGTCGAGGCGGTCAATCCTGCTCCCGTCCAGGATGCCGCGCCCGCGGATGCAGATGTTCTCCGCCTTTTCGGCCAGGATGGCGCCATAGACCACGGCGCCGCCGGCGATGTAGACCGTCTGCCCGCTCTTCACGCGCATAAGGCCGGGGCACTGCACGCCGGGGCCGAAGTACAGCACGTTCGGATCCCGCGGATCGGGCGAGGCTTCCTCCAGCGGGTTGGCGAACAGGTGCAGCGCCCGATGCGCGCCATTGACTTCCACCGTGTACTGCCCCGGCTTGGCGACGGTAAAGCGGATGGTGTCACCCTCGACCTGGGGCACAATCCCTGCGGCCTGAGGCCGCACCCGGACGGTCTGCACCGGGCGCTCGCTCTTGACCACCACCTCGACAGGCGCGTCCATGTCCCAGGAGGCAAACGAGGCGATCTCCGTCTGCGACTTCGGACGCTGATAGCCCGGCCACACCTGGTTCAGTGGATGGGCCGAGACGCGGGCCGGGCAAGCAGGCGCCGGCTGCCCGCCCACCGTCAGCAGATAGTCGGCGGCAGCGTCCTCTTCGACCGGCATCGGATAGATACGGAGGATGTCCTCACGCGCCCGGACCGACGATTCATCTCGTGTGGGTACCTCGGTCATGTGCATATCCTTCATTTTGTTGATGAAATCCTACTGTTTGAGCGATGGCGGCGGCGCCTGCCTGATTGGGATGGCAACCGTCTGGAAACCGATCGGGGTGTGGCGCCAGAGCCTGGTCGATGTCAACACAGGGTAGTTTTGCTTCGGAGGCGATGCGCCGGATCGTTGCGACGCACTCACGTTGACGCTCGCTCAATCCGGCGGTTTTATCAAAGGCCGGCGCCATGGGCGCGCACATCGGCCAGGGCCTTACGCACCACACCCAATTGATGGTAGCGCGGGAAGACCTGAGTGCGCTTCTTCGTGCCTGGTTTGGAATTCTTGGTTTCAACGATCTGGGCGTAGTCCTCGAGGATGTCGGTCAGCCCCGCCGGCGTGAGCACCTCTTTCCAGAGGTACGCGGTCTTGATGCCATCCGGGTTGGGCGGGTTTCCGGTGCCGTCATTGTAGCCCTTATTGAAGGGCAGGAACCATGATGCCCTGCCTTTGAGCGCGGTGCACATCATCACCTCGCTGTCGTCCACCGCGAAATGGACCACGCAGCGGCCGAAGCCGAAGAGCGTCTCGCGCGGGTCGCAGTCACGGCGGTACTGTTCCACCGCGTCCTCCACCCTTATGCAACCGGAGTGGCTCCTGGACAAGGAAAAAGCATACATAAAAGCACACACGGGCCTTTACTCGGGTGTCTCGCCTGGTGAGGCTCAGGGATTCGACACGGGCGCGGCGATCGCTCTTGTCGCGGGCCTGCCCTTCCTCAAAGCGGATAGTGACCTTGGGGACGGCGGCCAGGCGTTCATTGAAGTCCTTGGGCAGGGATTTCAGGAGGGTGTTCGCCTCCCGCTGTGCGACCTTCAGTACCTGTTCAAGCAAGCGGTGGTATTGTGGCGTCGTGAGCATGGGGAATTCCAAAGTGGAGAATGAAGACCTGACCCCTGCGCCCATAGAAGACCTGACCCGGCGCCCATACCACCCCGGCCGCCGTGGTGCGGGGGGTGGTGATTCACAGTGGGTGCGCCCTCCGAGATGGGTGTCGGGTTGTGCTTGATTAGTTAGGCCCTATTCATTATCAACGCAGCATGCGAGTGCCACTACACACCAGGAAGAGTTCCACAGGAGGCGCACAGGCGTTGAAGGATCACCTTTCAACCCTGGAGACCGCATTCAAGGCCGCGCCCTTCGGTGTCTGGGTTCGGGATCGAAGTGGGCGTGTGATTTTGCAGAATCCCATGATCGCGTCGTGGTGTGGCGATCAAGCAGGCAAACGACCGGAGGATAGTGGCGCTGCGACCGAGGACATTGCCGAATGGAAGAAAGTGAACCGGCGTGCGTTGGCGGGTCAACCCGTGCAAAGCGAGGTTGTCTTCCAGATTCGGGGCAAGCCGCGCGCGTTCATAAACATCGTCTCCCCGCTCCGGATAAAGCGGCGTATTGTGGCGATCCTGGGCTTCCTGATTGACGTCACAGCGCGCGACGAGGCCCTTCGCGCCTTGCGCAAGAGCGAGGAGCGCTGCCGGTTGATGACCGAGGCGATTCCCATGATGGCCTGGCAGTGCAGCGCCGATGGAGCGCTCATTGAAGCGAACACGCGGTGGTACACCTTTACGGGGCAGACGGTTGCCCAGGCACGGGGTAATGGCTGGATGAAGGCCCTGCATCCGGATGACGTGAAGCGTGTCGCCAAGAAGTGCACAGACGACGTGATGGGCGGAGAGATCTACCAGACGGAGTATCGGATCCGCCGGGTTTCAGACGGCAAGTACTACTGGCATGTGGCGCGGGCGCTGCCTGTGCGAGATGCCGCGGGGCAGATCACGGGGTGGTTCGGCGCCGCGGCGGAGATTCAGGATCAGAAGGCGCAGGAAGAGTGCCTGGAGCGCCGCCTCCAGGAAGGCACAGTGGCGTTACGTGAGAGCGAGGCGCGCCTGCAGCGTATATTGGACGGCGGCAACGATGGCTACTGGGAGTGGCGGGTTGACACCAACGAAGTCTTCATCTCGAAACGGCTTAGCGAGATGCTTGGCGTGGAATACCGTGGTGGGTACACCACGAGAGCGGACATGCGGTCGACGGTGCATCCCGATGATAGACAGAGGACGGCGGCAACGGTTGAACGGTGTATCAGGAAGGGCGCACAAAGCGACCATTACGAGTTGGAGCAACGTCATATGCAGCCTGACGGCCGCACGGTGTGGGTTCAGGTAAGGGCAACGGTGAACGCCCGCAATCGAGCGGGTCGGGCCGTACGTGTGAGCGGGCTCGTGACCGACATCACCGAGCGCAAACGGCTCGAAAGTCAGGTACTCCAGGGGGAGGAACGCGAACGGGGACGGATTGGGAACGACCTGCACGATGGTCTGGCCCAGGTATTCGCGGCCGTATCGTACCGGGCTGATGGTCTCGCCGAGGCGTTGGCGGTGGAAAAGCACCCGGAGGCGGGGCAGGCGGTGAAGATTGCGGAGTACTTGCGCAGCGCTGTCCAGCAGATCCGTCATCTGTCCACGACGCTGCACCCGGTGGGGGCTGAACCTGAAGGGCTGGGTTGTGCTCTTGCCAACCTGGGCGCATTTGTGAAGGACTGTTTCAAGATCGACTGCCGTGTGCTTTGTCCCACGCCGGTACGAGTGCACGACCCGGACGTCGCCACGCACCTGTATCGTATCGCCCAGGAGGCCGTTCAGAACGCGACGAAGCATGCCCGTTGCACCTGCATTTGGATCACCCTCCGTCAAAGGAGTAATTGCCTGACCCTCAGCGTCAGCGACAACGGAGTCGGACTTCCAGCGCAGGCGAAGCAGAATGGAATCGGTTTAGGGAGTATGCAATACCGCGCCCGACAAATCGGCGGGACGTTGACGATCCGCCCCCGCAATGGTGGTGGCGTAGCGGTGACCTGCCAGGTTCATCGTGCGACGGCGGCCCCAGATGCCGTAACGGTGTGAAGGGGCCCGTGGTCCGCGAGGATGACACCTGGTGTGAGCCCTTTGTCCCACCCACGTGAGGGCACAGTCCGGGCCTCCCCCCGACGTTCGGTCCCACTTCTGAGACACCTGTTCCATGCGTGAGAATACTGGACAGATGCTTCATACCGATCCGCACTCCGTCAGCCCCCATACGGACATTTTCCCGGTATTTGGGCGTGTGCGTGTGAAGCGTTTGTCACGGGTGTGAGGTGTTTGTCAAAGCTTCTGGACGATGCCGCCCCGGCATGCACCCTGCTTATCACGTCACCTGACCTGAGGGTGGTAGGATTAAGGAATCGCGCTCACGGGCGCATACAGGATTCGAACTACTGGCCGACTGGGGAGCCTAGGGGAGGCGATTCCTCGAAACGCCACCGCGGCTTCGGCCGCGGTTTTTTTTTGGCGGTCACGCGGCTGAGCGGCACGGGTTAGGTTGGCGCGGTTAGTGCCGTAACTTCCACCCTCTGGTTCTGCCTCTTTCATCGCGGACCAGGCCCACAAGATCCTTCGTTGAGAGTCTCGCCTGAACGGAGGGAACATCCAACGGTGAGGCTGGTGTCTCTTGAGGAACCAGAGTGAAACTCCGCCCATCTCTCCGTCGAATGACGACACTCCCAGTCGCTTCCGCTTTGTCCAGGACAGCCGCCAGTTTCTGACGCGCCTCCGAGTACGTATAGACCTGCATGTCATACCTCCAGTAATCTGATTCCCGTGTCTTTGGCTGCGCGTTTCAGCGCATGGTCCAGTGTCAACAGAGGGGCCGCGTGACGGGCGGCGCAGTCGAGGAAGTAGGCGTCATAGGCGTACATTCCGGCTTGGTGTGCCAAGGCGATCGCATTTGCCATGTCAACCTTGGCGAACCGAAGGGGAATCGTCTGAAATATCCGCAACCCCTCTTGGGCTCCAGCCCGTGTCACCCGCCTCTGCTTGAGCATTGCGGAAAACGCATTCCCAATTTCCCACGGGATGGCCCCCGGACCGATGAGGGTGTGCCCTGACGTGAGTTCTACGATCCGGTCGCGTTCCGGCTCACCCAGAATGACTGCCAGCAGCGCCGAAGTATCTATCACAATGTCCATGAGCACCTCCCCAATCCAACATAGACAATTGTACAACATGATGCTGACGCGTCAATCGGCATCTTGGTTTCTCTTCCAGGCAGAACTTGTTACGAACGGAATTCCCGTTAGCGATGAGCGGTCGGAGAACCTTGGGGCCTCCGGTCCGCCCCATCCCGGCGGGTGAGCGGGGTCGCGTCTCGACAAGCGACATTTACGCTCTCCGCTCACACACCCTTGTCTCCTCTGCGCAGATCGCAGGTATTCATTTGTCGTTTGTCGAGATGCGACCCCGCGGGCGGCGAGTTCTTTGGGCATACGGGATCGGAACGACGCCCACAACTGACAATCAAGTAAACCCAGAAAAGGAAACGGCCCCGCCAGGGGGGCCGTTTCGCTGCTCTCACTCCTTACTCCCGATCAGGTCCTATTGGGCCAAAGCGTGGTTCGTGACCGTGCAACTCGCGTTTGTGCCGACATTCAAGTAGGCATAGGTGCCGCCAGCCGGACACGTGGGCGAAGCCTTCAGGTACTCATTGCAGAGTGTCGTGTCGACTGTCGCACCCTGTATCTGCCTCGTCTCCAGCGCCCACTGCTCCTTTGCCGCCTCCATCTGGCGCAGGTTGTTAATACAGGCATTCTTCTGCGATGTCGTTCTGGCCTTCATGAACGACGGGATGGCGATGGCCGCCAATAAACCGATGATCGCCACCACAATCATGATCTCAACCAACGTGAACCCCAACGTGTTCTTCTTCATTTGTGTACCCCTTTTGTTAATCTCACAACGGATAGAAACTCCTACCTATCTTCAAGCGTTAGGATAGGCTGTGGGCTGACGCGCTGCTATGGGGTGTAACCCTACTGCCGACGGCGATTGTTCCAACCGATCCGAGTCGTGAAAGTCAGGGTAATGATTTTCATCAAACGTGTTCGGAAGACTCCGAGACCAAGGACATGATGAACATGCCCCATCCAGCCAGTTTCACCACATCTAACAGCCACGCCTTATCAGGCGCGCTGACGTGTGGACATTGTTGATTTTCAACGGGCGGCTAACAGCCCCGGGCCCCGCTGGCTCTCCACAATGAAAGGTCTTCACGCATCACGGCGCGCGGATGCGATAGAACCGGCCGATGTAGTTGCTCCACCAGGGATCGCTAAAGTAGGTCGGCGTCCCTGTGAGAGTGTTGGTTTGCAGGGGAAGCCAGATGGGATTGATCAGATTCGTACAGGCGTCCACAACGACAACCTTGCCGCTGGTCCAGTTCATATTGAATCCGAACCGATTCGAGATAAAGCCGAAACTGCCGTCGGCCAGCACCTCGGGACGTTCGCCTGCCGAAGCAGGCCAAACGTCAAAGACGCCGCTCAACCCACCATGCCCGGCACCATCATCGGCGTGCAAGGAGATGTGACGGGCCTCCTCCAACACCGTGACCGACCCGGTCCAGACTCCACCAACGAAGGGGGTGCCGTTGGTGGGCAGGAAAGCTGGCCCGCGGGTGGTGAGGAGGATATCGTCCACATACCAGCCTTCATATGTACCGGAGCCATTCGAGACGAACCGGAACCGAACCTGGACCGATTGGCCCGCGTACGCCGAAAGATCGTTCGTTTGCCCCTGCCACGAGGCGCCGTAGCCTTTGAACGTGGCCAGCGTAGTGTATGTGGCCCAGTTGTTGGTGGACACGTCCACGTCGCCATGGTCGCCGGGACTCTCGGTGTAGTACCAGTTTTGGAACGCGAGTTTGGCCCCCGGGCCCGGCACCACCGTTGGACTGATCAGGGCACAGTCCATGCCATTCTCGTACCGATGGGTCAACTCGCTGCCACAGTACCAGGCATGGGTCGGAGAGAGACTGCGGGTCGTGGAAACATGCCACAAGTCGCCTGTACCGCTGTGCGTCCATCCGTTTGTGCCGCCTTCGACATCGTCGAACATGAGTTCCCTAATCGAGGAAAGCGCGACGTTCCCGGCAAACCCGGCCACGGTGACCCCGCCGGCGTCTTTGGCGGTGAGGCTCACCGTAAACGGCGTGTTGGGCCGTTGCGGATTGGGAATGGCGGCCCAGTCAAAGTGATCCAGCAGTAGTTCCAGCTGGATCTGGTTCCCCGCCAGACTGTTGTTCCCCTCGTTGATTTCCACCTGTTGATCGCTATTGTCGGCAATCACACCGAGGTAATATCGGTTGGGCGCATGGCCGTTGGTGATCGGGCAGTAGGTCGCATCCCGTAAACTCCCGTTGCCGGCCAGATTGCTCACGAACCAGGTGACGAGTATCGTATCCGCGGTGGTGATGGTGGAATCGAGTGAAAGATAGATCCCGATGTTGAAGGGCCCCGAGCCATACGCACTCGGGTTGCTCACCGTGTTGGTGACGCGGATGCCCGTCCCGATTCCGGCCGTAGCCGGGCCGGCCACTTCCGTCATCTGCAGGTCGGGCACCCCCACTTGGATGGCGCCGCCCGCCAGCGCGTTGTTGTTCTCGTTGGATTCCGGCTGCTGGTTGGTGAAGTCGGCGATGGCGCCAAGATAGTATGAGCCCTGGTTCACGTTGGTGGGCACGGTGCAACCCGTCGTGATGCGCGAACCGGCATTCCCGGCCAGACTGCTCACGGAACGGGTGGCAATGCGCGTATCCCCGGTGGTGATGGTGGCATCGGGGGAAAGATAGATCCCGACTTGGAATGGCCCCGCGCCATACACGGTCGAGTTGGTCACCGTGTTGGTGACGCCGATGATCGCCTTGATGCCGGCCAGCGAAGGTCCGGCCACTTCCGTCATCCGCAGATCGGCAATCCCCACTTGGATGGTGCCGCCCGCCAGCGCGTTGTTGTTCTCGTTGCTTTCCACCTGCTGCCCGTCGTAATCCGCAATCACGCCCAGATAGTACGTGTTCGGGGGCAGGTTTGTCGGTACGGCGCAAGACGTCGCAACCCGCGAGCCGGCCTTTCCTGCCAGACTGCTCACGGAACGGGTGGCGATGCGCGCATCCCCGGTGGTGATGGTGGCGTCGAGGGAAAGGTACACACCCACCGAAAAGGTCCCGGCCGCAAAGGCGCTCGCGTTCGTCACCGCGTTGGTGATGGATACGGAAGCTCCCAGGCCGGCAATCGCCGGACCGGAAACCGTGGTCATCTGGAGGTCGGGGATGTCGTTGACCGTCCAGACGTGATCATTGGTCCCCCGGGAGTTGGATACCCGGATGGTGATCGTCGTCGCGGCCCAGCTCGCCGGCGTCCAAGCCACAATGCCGTTGGCGGCCCCGATGCTGAACCCCGGGGGAGCGCTAACCACCGACCAGGTAAAACTCCCGGATCCGATGGCTTCCGCCGCATCATTGCCATCGTAATGGTAAGGAACCGATGGCGCGGCGAGCCGCGACGGGGTGGAGACCACCACGGGGCCGGCGCCGCCCAGAGCCCTGTACGCATTGACCCGTCCGAAGCCGTAGTGATCGTTTCTTCCATTTACATAAAGGTTGGTGCCAATCTTGTCCGCCGATCCCTGTAGCGCTTGGCGCACCTGGGCGGTCGTGAGAGTCGGGTACTTGGACAGCACCAGCGCTGCCACGCCGGCCGCAACGGGACAAGACGCTGACGTGCCGGCAAAGCCGTCCGTGTAGTCGCCGTTTTCATCGCCGTTCAATCCGGACATTTCAGTGACGGCGACACCGTCGATGTACAAACTCAACTTGTCGCCACCGGCCTCGGAGCTTACATAATGCTCAAAGGACAGATTGCCGGCCGAAAAGACCCCGACCAGCCGCAAGAAGCTGGTTTGACTGTTCAAGATGTCGCCAAACCGGACGGAATACTGGCCGGCAAAGGGCTTCAACGTGTTCACGGAGGGGGGGGTGTTGCCACCGGTCTGCCAGGGGAATCCGGACAACCCGCCCGATTCAAATGTCTCGGTTCCCATTCCCGGCAGCACGATGTTGTCGAGCCAGGCGGAATCCCACCCGCGGTCTTCTGCACTGTTTTTGACATACCGCCACTCCACCGTGTGGACGCCACTAACCATTGAATAGACGTAATTGCTCCAACCCAGCAGCACGTTGTAGCCGTTGGCGGCACCCATGTTGTCGGTCGTCCACATTGCGGCATGTTCGCCCATCGTGGGCGCCACCACATCCAGTTCGGGACCGAAGCTCGAATAGTAAACGCGCCGGTCATAGAGGCTGGAACCGCCCACGGCGATCGATTCAGGCAGGCTGGCGGGATATCCCACATCATCATAGCCCGAGTTCCCCGACGAGAAAAGCACCACGCTTCCCTGGCCGCCGCACCCATTGGCTATGGCGTTCCGAATGGAATCGCTCAGAATTTCGCTCGGCGTGCCCGCCTCCCAACTGCAACTGATTACACGAGCGATGGTTGCGGCATAGGCTATCGCTGCGGCAAAATCACTGTTTGCCTCAAGGTTCGCCGGAATGCTGGGGGGGAGCAGGCCGGCTATCGCTTCAGCCGCAGCATGGTCTGCATCAAGGCCACCACCCCCGATGGCAATCTGGACCGGCAGCAGTCGACAGCCCGGCGCCACACCGGAGATCCCGATTCCGTTGTTTCCTGCGCCGGCCGCCAGCCCGGCACAGGTCGTGCCATGCAGTTGATAAGATGTCGGGTACGGATCATTGTCGTTACTGCCAAAATCCCACCCGTGCCAGTCGTTGGTATACCCATTGCCGTCATCATCCACACTGTTGGTTTCCTTTCCGCCCCCATATTCTCCGAGGTTAACAAAAATGTTGTTGGTCAGATCCGGATGCCGCCAATCCACGCCTTGGTCGATAATGGCAATCACCACCGTGTTGGAACCGCGCGTGATGTCCCAGGCCGCATCCGCATGGACACTGGCGTTCGTATCCCCCCCCACGTTCGCCCCCTGCGCCAGATGCCATTGCTGGGGATAGAACGGATCGTTCGGCGTGAAATGCGGTTCGGCCTGCACGAGAAAGTCCGGCTGCACCCACGTCACCTCCGGATCGGCCCCGCGTTGCGCCGCTATCTTGAGGACAGAGAGGCCTGCGGGCGGGTTCGTCACGCGCACGATAAACCATTGCGGCAGACCCCGAACGCCGCGCACGTAATCCAGTCCGTGCGCGACGCAGTACTGCCGCGCGTCTTCCTCCGTGGCCGGCTGGCGGAATTTCACGACGAGATTCGGAGTGACGATCACCGGCGAAGCCCGGTCTGCCGTTGCGTAAACCCAATCCGCATAAGCGACTCCCGGCAGCCCCGCCGCCCGCGGAAGCACCTCGTCGGTTCCCATCGCCTCGCCCGCCTCGAGCACGATGTATCCGCGCCGATCGCCGCATTGCACAACCGTGAAGCCCGCCGCCCGGGCGCTCGTTTCCAAGGCCTGCATCGCCTGGCTGTCGCCGTTGTCAACCGACACGGAGACGCGCTTCACCGAGCGGAGAAGCGGAATCGTCGCCCCCTCGTGCAGATATCCATCGCCGGCCTGAGCAAAGCCCGCGAAACGCGCGGCACGGTGCCCCTCCTTTGCCGGCGGCCGCCGATCCTCGGGCGGCTCGGGCGTCGCCGGACTCGGCCCAACAACCAGGAGTCTCGCCTCTCCACTTTGGGTAACGGCCTGGGTCGCCGTCACGCGGAATGCTTCGCCGCCCGCGGGGTCTTTGGCAATGTTGCGCACTTGCGCCGGCTCCGGCTGGTTCGACGCCATCTCTCCGTCGGCGCCGGGAACGGGAGGTTGTCTGGCGTGTGCAAACAACAATAGCGCAACAAGAACGGCGCCGCCGATGCCGCACGCCGACACAGCAGGCCGGCTCCGGATCGTTACCAGCGTCGCAGCGAGGGTGGTCCTAATTCCCGAACGAAGATTCATGGCATGCATTCTGCCTCCTCTCGTAGAACGGCTGTCACCACAGCTTGTCAAATTGTCCTGCATGCATGACAGACTTGTCAAGTAGCCCCATCATGGGCGCGGTCCTCCAGTAGACCAGATTGTCCTCCACCCCCAATAAACACTCATGGCGTTCACGTGGTGTTTGCGTTTCCGCCTCTGTTTTGGCACCTTCTCCCGCCATGCACACTCTCCTTCAACGGCTTCGTCCGGGCGCGTGCCTGTCCCGCCCGAAAAGAGGTTTCCTATCCGCTCTGCTCGTACTCGTCCCCCTGACGGCCAGGCTCGCGTTTGCCACGGATCCCGATCAAGCGTCTTCGGACGATGCCAGGAGCCGCATCCTTCGACTCGGCCAGGCGATGATCTCTGCTGTGGATTCGCGGCTTGCAGGCAGGAATGCGGCCACCGACCTGGCGCTGTTCAGCAATACAACCGGCAACTGGGCTTCGGCCGTATTCGTTCCAAACACGTCCTTCTGGTGCCGGGACATCCGGGCCAAACTGACGGGCTTCCACATGTACGCGGGAGACTGGTCGCAG
>CAYOIT010000117.1:0-11243 GCA_964404035.1 uncultured Verrucomicrobiota bacterium
AGGCCGCCTTCGGGAATGCCCAGCGGGTTCAGGCCGCCTTCGGCATTGTCCAGCGCGGTTTGGATGCCCGCCACAAGCGTGGCCAACTCCTGGAGTTCCGGCACCGTGGTGCGATCGATCTTCTGGATGCCTTCATGCAGCGGATTCGGATCCACGGCCGGCAGGATGGCGTTGCCCATCACCCAGTTCAGGTAGGCGCCCTGGCCGGTGCGGCTGGCCCAGTGATCCATGCTCCAGAAGCGCGAAACGCCGCGCGTCGCGTTGGTGCGGGTGGCGCCGAAATGCTCCCAGCCCGCCTTGAAAACCTGCTGGTAGTCCCGGCGGAACGTCAGGTCGAAGATCTGGCGGCCTGTCCGGGCGACGGCCACGGCGGCGGCGGCGAACTTGCGTTCATCCTGGTAATCCACCGACACGGCCTGGCCGAGAACATTCACCGCCTCGGCGCGCGGGACCCAGTCGAAATTGACGTTGTTCATCAGCGAGTAATAGCCCTTCAGCGCCGTCAGGTAATGGCCATAGGCATCGCCATGGCCCTGCGGGAACATGACGGCGGCGTCCGCGGCGTTGATCACGCCGTCCGGCGTGGCATCGGGGTTCTCCTGAATGTTGTAGTTCAGGGCGTAGATCACCTCGCCCGCGTCAATGCCGCGCGTGTAATTCCAGACCAGCCTGTTGTAAACCGGGGCAACTTCAACTCCCGGCATCAGGAAGTCGTCGCGGCCGCGCAGCAGCGCCAGCTCCTCTTCCAGCAAGTTAGCTTCCTGCCCCTTGAAGGCGAACAAGGAGGTGGCGATGTCGCCGTAGGTCGCGTCCTTGGTGCCGATCCCGATGGTCGGGTTGGCGGCATCCGCCCAGGCTTCCCCGCCGACCAGCATGTAGAGATCGTTCAGGTAGCCGGCCGCCAGCAGGAGCGCATCGTTGGCCGGACCGTAGTTGTACCCGGCGTCGACGCTCAACATGCGGCCGCGGCGCAGGATCGTCTCGTAGATCTCGATCAGCCCGTAGTTGTCCATGTTGTCGATGTTCAGGGCCACATCGCCCTCCCAGCGCTTGCCCGCCTGGGTGAGCATGCTGACGGAGGTGTTGGCCTTGTTGTTGAACAGGTCGCTCATGCGCTGGTTGAACGGGTTGATGCCCGCCAGCACGCGCTTGATCCAGCCCTCGGCCAGCGCGGGCTCAGTCCAATCCGACCACTGGCCGAACAGCGGGTGGCTGGACGAAAGCGGTTTGTAACGCATGACCACATAGTTGTCGCACAGTGCATCGATGCCCGCCCCGCCCAGGACGCGCCGGGGCATGTTCGAGCCGCCAGCCAGGGCACGGTACCGGGTCCTTTCCGCGTCGGACACCGGCGGTAGGCCTTCCACGGGAGCGGCTATCTTCCATTCGTATTCGAACTCATCGAAGCGACCGGCCAGATCGGCGGTATGTTGGAAGGTCACCTGCTCGCTCAGCGGGTTGGCGGAGGCGATGACCTTGACTTCACCTTTGTACAGCGCGGTGCCATCCACGCGGAAGAGGTGCATGACCACGGGATCGCTATCCGCAGTAAAGGCCGCCCCGTTCGCCTCGATCAACGTGACATACCCGCTGCCCGGCCCCGTGGCGCTCAGTGCGTAGGAGTCCACCGCCGTGTTGTCGCTGGTGATTTCAGCCAGATCGCCCACCCCGGTCGTCACCGTCAGGTTCGGATTGGGAATGTACGTGCCCGGCACAGCAGGATTCTCGTAGAAGGTTTCAAGGGTGGTGGCCAGGGCGTCGATGACGCTGTCCCAGGCCTTCTTGTCGTCGCCCTCCGGGCATAGCGCCTTGGCGTCGGTCAATTCCGAACCGCGCAGGACGTTGAGCAGGGTGTAGCTTTCCCCAAACGCCTCGTCCACAAACGTCCCCTCCAACACCACACTCCCTTTGGTCCCGCGTGTCGGATCGAAGTACAGACGCTGTGCCAGATGCGGGGGCAGGTTCGGGAAGTAATACTTGCCCTGGTAATAATCTCTGGCGATTCCCCCCGGCAAGGCGGCCAGGCCCTGCCGGCTCAAGTCGGAATACTTGGCGCGCGTAGCATCATGCAAGACCACGCTACAGACCTTGTGGACCGGGTTCGTGATCCCAAGCGTCGCGATCGACTGCTGATACAGGACCCGCGCGGTCTTCATACCACGCACACCCGTCAACTCAAACGCCGCCTTGGTCAAGGTGGCACCGAAAGGCAGCGGGGGTACCGACTCCGGCCACACCGGACGATAGACGATCTCAAGCGCCGTGTCGGTCATTGCCGCACCCGTCCCCAGGTAAGTCCCGTTTGTCAGCGGACGCAGGTACGGGACAATGCTTCCGGCATCCGGCGGACTGGCCAGGCCCGGCCAATCGAAACTGGCTTCCGTCTTGTAGTAATACCGCATCGTGAAGCTGTTCGAGGTTGTCGGCGAGACCGCCAGGAAGGGCGCGCGGTTGCTGTAAACGATAACCGTTCCCGTGTAGAGGTTGGTGCAGGTGATGCCCAGGGGCGCCTGAGCCACCGCCGCGCCGTTGGTCCGCACCACCAGCGTCAGCAGGTTCGTGGCCACGGTGTGGTCGTTGACATCTTCCACCACCAGCGTCAGCAGGTTGGTGCCCGCATTATTCGGGGCCGGCTTTCCGCTCAGGGTCAGGCCGGAGATGGCAATCCAGCTCGGCAGGGTTCCCACGGCGGTCATCGTCAGGTATTCCGGCTGGCGCGAAGCGTGCAGCGTGCAACTGAACTGGGCGTCGGCAACAGCCGTGGCGTTGGTGAACGCGCGGAAGGTCTGGTTGGAAGCCACGTAGCTGCCCACCTTCAAGGCGGGCAACCCGGCATGCTGACCGCGGTAGACCCAGCACGCATGCTTGCGATCGAACCAGGTGAATCGGGGGTAGAAACCATACACCGCATTTGTGGCAAAACTGCTGTTCCACCCGGCCGGCAGGTCGCCGCCCGCATGCAAAGGCTCGGTGTTGTAGTTGACCGCGTTATCCCCGCTGCCCTCCACGGGTTTTTCCAGCAGCGGCAGGGGCATGGGCGCCTGGAGCGGTTTCCCGGCCGGGACCACATAGTCGAAGACGTGGCCCAGTTCCGGCTTTTCGCGCAGCACCTTGAACGCGCTGACCGCCGGCCGGCCGTCCTGCGCCGTATAGCTCACCAGAACGAACGGCCGCGAGGAGAAGGTCGCGTCGTTCGTGCAGTTCAGGTCGTCACGGGTGGCGAATGCCGTGCCCCCCGACATGATGGCGTGTTCTTCGTTGGGATTGTAGCCCGGCAGCAGGCGATCGTTCTGCCGGTAAATGGTTCCCATCGCCTCGAAGGTGTCGAGCGTTCCGCTGCCCAGTTTGCTGGCCAGCACGATTTCGCGCGGACTGTCCGGCCACGCCAGGGTATACTTGCCAATCACGGAAGGCCAATACACCGTCTGGAATCCGAGAAGATTATTCCCCGTGTTCGGACCCGAACCGCTCGCGTTGGCGCGGAACCACCAAACTTCCAGCTGATTCGCGCCGGGGATGGCATTGACAGGGATGATGGCGCCCTTGTTGGCGGCGTCAAATCCGGCGACAAGCGGGTCCGCGTAGGCGCCCGAATGAAACAGGTTGCCCGCGGGCACATGAATGTGGCCGGCCCAGTAGCCGTCGGTCCCGGGCTCGTCAGTCGGGGCGCCAATGCGATCGCCGACCATGGCGGTCTGGCTCACCACGCGCGGGGAGCGCAATTCATCCTTCCAGTAAATCGGTTTCTCAACAGGAATCGGTGCGGCGCCCGGATCAGCGACATACCCCGGAGACGTCCCCGGGTTGGCCACCACGGGAGGCGTATACAACAGCGACGTTAAATTGGTGCGGATCGGCCCCGTGCAACCGGCCGGCACCGTCTCGGTATTGTCGTAATTATAGGGGCCCTTGGAATAGCTCTGAGCGGGACTATAAGTCCCGGAAACCAGCGGGTAAGACGACCAGTCGTCAAAAATTTCGAAGCTGACCGCGGTCGTATACACCGAGTTCGTCACATCCGAAACAACATAGGTGACATTGCTCATTGGGCCGGAAAGCAGGAAATCCATTTCATCCAATTTCGCGACATTCAACCCTGACAACGAGATCTGCACGCCATACACGTGGCTGGTTATTCCGCTCACGGTGATCGTAGACTTAAGCTGTTGCCCGTCGGCGGGTATGCTGCCTACTGAATTATAAAAGACATTGACTGTCTCATAGCTCAGAAGTTTCAGGTACCACCCGCCCAGGTTTCCCGAGTTGCCATTGGTCGGCATGTCATCCGTCAAATATAGCGTCCACGTCCCGTTCACGCCCCGGTTCGCGGCCAAAGCCAGGTAATTGGTGTAGGCGGCATTCAGCGCAACCCAGTTGGTGTAGGCGATGTATTTGGCCAGCTTGTTCGTATAGATGGGATAGGTGGCCACATAGTTGGTGTAGGCGATAACGTTGTCCTTGTAATCCGTGACAACCGCCAGATTCGTCGCCACGCTTCCCGTGAAGTTCGTGGTCTTGAGGTTCACATCCAGCCAGGAGAACACCCGCTCAAATGCCACATTCGCGTTGGATGTATACCGCAACAGCGTGCGGTGAGCCGGATAGGCGGGCGTCAGATACGTATAGAACTTCTGCGTGTCGGTTAACTTGCCTCGCGGCTGATCCAGGGGATCCTGATAGGCGATTACCGGCATGTTCAAGGTCGGCAACTGGATGGCGGTTTCCTTGGCCTGGTCTTCCGTGGCCACCACGGACCGGATGTACTGGCTGTACTTCGCAACATCCTCAGGCCATTGCAGCGTGTAACGGACGAATTCGGACGGCCACCGCAAGCCCGCCACACCCTCCTCCATCCAGTACACCAGGCAGTCGTTCAGGTTTTCGGTTTTACGCGTGGCGTAAAGCTGGACTTGGGCGCCGATCTGATGCGTATAGAGGAATGAATCCCCGAGCCCGGTCAGCTCTTCAGGAAAAAGCTCCGTTTCCGTCGAAGGGGGGGCGAGTTTCTCGCCCAGATCGACCATTTCGTCCGAAGGAATGGCCTGCTTCATGACATCCACGACTTCATAGCCCAGTGGCGCGCGGGTCTGGCCGTCGGAACTGAGGTCGCCCAGCAGTTCCATAAAGACGCGCCCCTCCTGATTGTAGGCATAGATGCCGCCCAGCGACTGGTCGTACCAGAGCGTGCGCAATTCGGACAGCACGGCGTTGCTGCTGCCATCGGCGGGGCTGGTATAGCCCGGACCCCGATATTCGCTCGTCACCGTCTTCGGGAAATTGTTGTTGTAGACGATGTTCACCGCGCCCACGCGGCCCACCGGCACCGAAATAGCCTTGCCGTAATTGCGGAAGCTTTGCTCCGTCCAATACATTTTCTCGGGCGTCTTGACCGAACTGCCCGAGCCGATGTAGTTGACCGTATAGAGCAGATAGACACTGCTGCCGTTGGTGACCAAATTCTGCTTGCCCAGGAGATTCACATAGTTGGTCGGCGCGGAGCCAATCTGATAGGGAGCCTGCTTGCGCCAGGTAATCTGGATGTTGCCCGCCTGGATGACATGGACCCTCTTCGCGTGGGGGGTCCAGTAGTACCCGGTATTGGCGTGCGCATTGGTCGAATAGGGTTCGGCGAACCAATACGATTCCTTGGTCACATTGGTCAGCGACAAGCCGCTTTCATCCTTCGCGGGCACGGGAATCTCGCTGCCGAAGGGATAATCGATCTTCCGCACCATAAAGGGGGCGCCCACCTGGCCCCGGCGCATCACCATCACGATCGTGGACCCGGAATAGGCCCGCGGCAACTGCATATCCACGGCCACGGCGGCCGAGAAAGCATTGGAACCATTGAGAGAAATGGCATTGCTCACAGCCACCCAATCGGCGCGCGCCGCCAGACCGCCAAAAGAGAGATGTCCTTGGAATTGGTTCGAAGTCGTCAGATTCTGCGTGCCGGATTCGTTGACCGAGAGCGCGACGGGCGCGCGCCCGTCCGATCCCGCCGGATTGCTGGCCACATTGGAAAGGGGCATCCCGCGAAGGGACTGGTAATTCCACATCCCGTTGGTCTGCGCCAGGTCCAGCGGCAACACATAGGCGGCTTCCGCCCTGAGGCCGGCGAACAGCGCCAGCCCCGCCATGGCCCCCAGAAGGCGCCATCCCGAGGCCCGCTTGGCCCCACCGTGTCTAAAAATTGTATTCATGGCCGATGCCTTTCGTTATACGGGCACATCCAACGGGCACATCGGAGCGTTACTGAACCCGCATAATGAACGCCAGGACGTAATAGGGCGGCATGTTGTTGTGAGCGCCGTTCCCGCCCGTGCTGTATGTCGACTGTTGTGCCAGGGCTTCAGTATTCTGATACAGCTCGTGCTGATAATTGTTGTCCCCATCCTCGCCGCCCGTGAAGTTGAAGTTTTCCTTGTGAGTGTGGGCCGGCATCTCGGCGATGCTCAACGTGTGGGTTTCCGTGCCGGCCGTCTGGCCGAGCGTGCGGCTCGTCAGCCCGATGCCGGAGCCCGATGCCAGAACAAATCGCCCGCGCAGGTCCGGCGTGCCCTGGGTCCCGTCGCAGAGCGCCCACCCGGACGGCGCCGTCGCGCCCGAAAACATAATGATGCCGCCGATCGGAATAGTCCCGCGACCAATGAACGCGTTGCCGGCCGAGATATTACCGCCCGCCGTCACACTGGAGGCATTAATATCGATGGCACTGACGGTGCCATTCAGAATGGTCCGGCCGGTGACCGTGAGCTTCTGGGCGACCGCTACGTTGCCGGCCACATTCAGATCGCCGGACATGCTGACGGCCGTGCCGTTGGTGGGAATCGTTATGACCTGCGCGTTGAGGCCGTTGACCAGATTGTAGGCGTAGGAGGCGAAGAGCGAATTCGTGGCGTTCAGGGCGCTCCCCGCGAAGAAGGCGAATGGCGACGACAAAAACCGGACGCGCGGGGCGATGGTGGCATCCGCGCCGCCGACTCCGATTCCCTTCACGGTGATGTCAATGAAGCGGTCGTTGCTGATCACCCACGGAGCGAACACACTCGACAGCAGCGGCCGGGCCTCGCTGCTGTAGGCCACGCCTTCGCCCAGCAGGACGCTGAAGTAGCCCTTGTCCACGGTGATGGTCTGCTGTTCCGCCCACATGCGATTGCCCGTGCCGAACTGATCGGCCCAGATGCGGAAGACCACGTCGTAATTCTTGGGGCCGATGTTGCCGAGTGGAACGCCGGCGCTGTCCGTCAGGTAGCCCTGGTAGGACATGCGCTCGGGCGGATAGTCCGCCGCGGCGGCGTTTTTGACGGTGCCGCACAACAGGATGGCGGGCAGGGCCAGCAGGAGGGCTCGGGCGACGAACGTGCTTGTTTTCATGTTTTTCATAGTGTGTTTACCGGGTTTTTTGGCCTTATGGGGTTGTTATTAAAACGGGAACATCCGAAATGCGGGTGAGACTGAAAATGCCGCGCACCTCCAGGGTGCGCTCGCTGCGCCAGGGTTTTACCGCAACCGGGGCGTATCCCGCAATGGGAACAACGACCGCCGGCGCGGAGGCGAAGGGAGCCGCAACAGGGGCCGAGCTCAACAGCGCGTTGAGATTGGTGAACACCGGCCCCACGGCGCCAGGGGGGAAAATGGTTTCCGTGAGGTAGTTGCTGGGACGCCAGATTCCGCCATAACTGGTGATGCTATGACCTGTAGACATGGCGGTGGCGGCCGAATCGGCAAACGTCAACGTGGTCGTAAAGGAATTGGCGGCGCCCACATCCGACATCACGTAGGTGAAATTAGTTTTACTGCCCCCCACCAGGAAAATGTCCAGGTCCTGCGGGTAGGGATGAATGAGGTTGTTCAACCGGACGCGAATGCCTGTAACCGCATTCGTGATTCCGCTTACGGTAACGGAAGACGGATAAGGCGTTGCGTTCGCCACACCCGTCGGGATCGTGATCGCCGGACCGTCAAATGTTACCGTATTCGTAATGGAAGGAAGGAGCGGATCGACCGTGTCAACCAGCAGGGACCAGTTGGAAATCGAACCTCCGCCATACGTGGCCGAGTCATCCGCTACATATAACTTCCAGGTTCCGTTGACCCCACGGCTCCGTGTGGCCATGTAATTGGTGTAGGCGACGTATTGCGTCAGCTGATTGGTGTAGGCCTGATAGTTGGTGTAGGCCACATACGCATTGTATTGCGTCAGCTGATTGGTGTACTCGGCGGCCGTCAGCACTTCGCCCGCCTGCGCCGCGCGGGCCAGGCCCAGCACCGTGATCGACTCGGCGTACGTGCCCTTGATGGCGCGATCGCCGGCCTCGAAGTCCGAGCCATCGACGGCAGGCGGCGTGACGGTCAACGTCATCAGGCGTTCCACAGTGAACGATTCCTTGCCCCGGGCCAACACAGTCTCAAACGAGGCGTCGAGGTTGTCGTGGTCGGGGTGGTAGGTGTGCAGGAAGGGATTCGACTCCTGGTCCGCATAGTCCAGCGTCACGATGGTGGTGAGCGGGGTGGACCCGGTCAGCGAACCGTCGAAGGACCACGGCGTGTTGTCTTTCGTCCACGGCAGATGGGAGGCGCTGATGCGGCGGGAGGCGCCGATATACGCGCTGTTCAGGGCGGATTCCCGGCTGGCCACGACGGCATTGGTTGCCGCATCCACGCCCACATAAATGCGCTGAAGCAGGGCGGCGTTGCCCGACTCCGGGTTATGCACGATCAACCGCAGCGGGAACGTGCTGGGAACAACGCCCAGGCTGGTGTTGATGCCCGACGCCACATACTGGCCATTGGTGCCAACCTGCAGGCTGTTCGTCGAAGCAAGCTCATAGGACTTGATATACTGCCCCACCTGCGTGACCGCGGCCGCGCCGATCCAGAGGCCGGCGCTCGACGCCATCGTGGCCGAAACAGGAAACTCCACCTGCGAATAGCCGAGAGAATCCGTCAGCCGCAACACGCCGGCCCGGAAGGCCCCCACAGGGTCGGCCATCGCCGCGCGGTTGAGCCCCAACACCACTTCCACTTCGGAGCCCGCCTTCCCCTTGGCGGCCAGCGTCCACGTGCGGGTTCCGCCCAAAGGCAGGTTGGTGTAGACATAGGTCAGATTCGTCGGGTTCAGGCTTCCCCGAACCAGCAGGGGCGGCGTCCCCGCGATGCTCGTCTGTCCGCCCGGGGGCGTTTCCGAAGCCACCATCCGCAGCGTGACGGTCAGATTGGTGCTCGTCAAATTGCGCAACCGGAAGCTGCGGGCGTTCAGCGTGTCGCCGAAATTCACGCCTTCGCTGTCGGACAACACACACTCGAACGGCGCGAAATAGCGATTGAAATAGGTGCCCGAACGGATCCAATACGCTTGGCCGCGATTGACTTTCGTCGTGCGCAGGGCGTAAAGCCGGGCCGGATTTCCCGCTCCCAGCTCTCCGCCGGGATAATAGTAAATTTCGGCGTTTTGCTGCAATTCCGGGCATTTGGCCAGAAAATCCTCAAACGAGGGCGGAGTGGCCGGCACGGTGGGAAATCCCAGGAAATTCACGCCCGTGCTGGTCCACTCGTAGGACGGCGGCAGCGGTTTGCCTTTGACCGTCCACGTGTAGGTCGTGGTGACGTTCGTGCCCACCTTGACCAGGTACGCGGCGTTGCCCACGAGACTCTGCAGCGGCGAGGAGGCGTTGTCCTCGCGAATCCAGTTCCGCCACTGGCTGTTGGCCGTGATCGGCTCCAGCGGCGACTGCACAAATTGCATCGCGGACGGAGCCGGAGCCCACAACCAGACCTCCATGATGGGGTTGTTGACGTCCGACCCGACCAGGTTCGCCAGGCTGACATGCGAAGGATCCACGTGGAGGTAGACGGCGTTCCAGCCGGCTTTCAGGCTGATGGATTGGGTGATCCATTGGGCGCGCGCGGGCAGAACGGAGGCCAGCAGCGCCAGGATCGTGAGCGAAAACGGGAACAGTTTCTTATTCATAATTTTCGATAGAAACTCCAGGCCGGTTGCGGTAAAAGCTTCTGCAGCGTTGCGACGGGCTGGGTGCCGGACCAACCTCCAAAAACGACGAGCTCCGTGCCGGACCATACGATCGCCGGCTGGCTGCGGGCCAGCGGATTGCCCCCATTGCTCAAGGCCCGCCACGAATCGGTGGCGGGATCGTAAGCCGCCCCGGTGGAGAGTGCGCCCGAGGCATTGGCCCCGCCCACAATCAGCATCTCCGAACCGCTCCAGATGGCGGCATGGTCGTAACGGGCGGAGGGGGCATTGCCGGCGGACAGCGCCTGCCAGGCGTTGGAGCTCACGTTGTAGGCCGCCCCGTCGTTAAGAGGCGTGTCCCCGGACCGGCCGCCCCAGACGATCAGGCGGTCGCCCGTCCAGACGGCCGAATGGTCGCGGCGCGAAGAAGGCGCCCCGACACTGTTCAGGGATACCCACACGTTCGGCACACCGTTGGAGAAAACAAGCTGAGCGCCGTTGTTAAGATCGCCACCGGCCCCTTCCCCACCCCACACCACAAACCGGTCGCCGGCCCAGACCGCGGTGGCGCCCATGCGCTCTTCCGGAGGATTGGGCACGGTGATCGCGCTCCACGTGTTGGAGACAGGGTCATAAAGCGCGCCGGAATTGAGCAGGCCGGCGCCGTTCAAGCCGCCCCAGACCAGCATCCGGCTGCCTGTCCACACCGCCACATGGCCATAACGGCCGGCCGGCGCTCCGACGGTCGAAACCGGGCTCCAGATTTGAGTGCCCGAAGCGAACTTGCCGCCGGTGCCCAGGAAATTGTCGCCATCCCCGCAGCCGCCCCAGACGATCATTTCGCTGCCGCTCCAAACCGCCGTGTGACGGCTGCGCGCGGCAGGGGCCCCGATGGTGGACATGGCGCTCCAGGTGTCCGCATCCGGGCTGTACAATCCGCCCGCTGCCGAATAGGTGACCCCTCCCAGGCTGCCGCCCCAGATCAGCATTGCCTGACCATCCCAGACGGCCGTATGGCCCGAGCGCGCCGAAAGCTCATTACTCGCGGAACCCGTTGTCCAGGAAGGAGAGGCGAGCGTCATAATGCGCTGGTAGCCGCTTGTGATCAGGCCCGCGTCCTGGGCATCCATCGAAGCCAGCAAGGTGCCTGCGGGCGGAACATAGGCCGAAATGGGAAGATTGGTCAACCCCGAGCCATCACCCACGAATTTTGCCGTAATGGTTCCTGCGGCAAACCCGCCATTCACGGAGTCGCGCCGCACGATTTTAC
>CAYOIT010000117.1:11343-13668 GCA_964404035.1 uncultured Verrucomicrobiota bacterium
CTCACCCTGCTGACAACGGTGGCGCCTTGCGGGCCGGACACATCGCCTGTCAGGGTTATGGCTGGCAGATTGGTCAGGCCGGCCCCATTCCCTGCGAAGCTGGTGGCGGTAATGGTTCCTGCGGCAAACCCGCCATTCACGGAGTCGCGCCGCACGATTTTACCCAGCGTGTTCAAGTTGGTCGCAGCATTGGCGGCATTGACACCATTGGACACGTCGGCCGCGCTGACGCCGCTCACCCTGCTGACAACGGTGGCGCCTTGCGGGCCGGACACATCGCCTGTCAGGGATCCACTGAAATTAGTCGAACTGGCGGGGGCCGCCGACAAACTGCGGGCCACCATGGCATAGCCGACGGCTGTAATGCGCAGGTCGGGAGCCAACTTTTGAAACCCGGTCACCCCATCGTTCGCCCAGATGCGAAGATAAACTTCCACATTCGAAAAGGCAGCGGCCGGTATCGGCTGGGTTATAAAGGCAATATTCGTATCCCCCAGATTCACTGAATATAGCCCCTGGTTAACGGTCAGCGAAACGGCCGTGCCAGAAGGTTCACTCCCGGCGGTGCTGGTCCCGTTATGACTCCAAAGCGTGACCGGAGCGCCAAGCGGAGGGGCGATCAGGGCAAACTTAAATGAAACAGCCCCGTTGCAATTGGTGCCGTTGACGGCCATTTTGCCCTGGTAACTGATGACGCCAGGCACCTCCGCGCAAACATCGAAAACCATTGAACAATAAATAATAGCAGCAGAGAAAAGGCGGAAAATCACTTTTTTTTCAAAAAAATTAATGCTTCCCCCCCGGGAAAAATATCGATTGCTACTTAAGTATGACTTTATACCTAATACGGGCAGGCCGTATCAACTAAATATTTCTTTTTGCGGAACATTTTGGAGAAATAGATGCCACAATCTATTCTAACCGCCTACGGCGCAAGCACTTGAATGCGATAAAACAGGGATGGTACGGAATAGGTGTTGCGAAGGGGAAAAATGCCGCCGTTTCCTTTTTCAGGAATGGCTCCCGGAATTCTCTCCCAAACGCCGCCCTGCAAATTGGTTGTCCATTCAATCAAATAAGACCGATTGGAGGATGAGGTAAAGAACACAATGCTTTCTGAAACCCCGTTGGATAAGCCGACAATCTTGAAAACAGAAGCCGGATTGGTCGGGTTCAAGTCAGCCACATAGGCGTAACGGTTGCCTTGACCGGCACTATTGGTGGTGGCGGCCAGGCCGAGGGGGTTGTTGGTGCCGAACCAGCGAACCTGCCAGCCGTCGGGGATGCCGTCGGCCCCGTAGATGCCGAAGTTATCCGGTTCGCTGTCGGCCACCCGCACCTCGCCGGCTCCGGTGACCCCGAAATAGCGGCCCGTAACCCAACCCGTCGTGTTCGACCAGACCGCCGCGGCCGTTGCCTGCCCGCCGGAAGAGACCGCCGTGAGGGGAAATGCCGGCGCCAGCCACTGGATGTTGCTCCCGGCCAGCACCGAGAAGGTGCCGTCGTCGAGCGCGGCCACGCCGGCCGCCTGGGCGGAGGCGCCCTCATTTATCGTGGCCGGCGATACGCGGAGGATCAACTGGGTCACCACGGTCAACTGGCCGATGTATCCCGATTTGGCCGTTACCGCCCCGCTGGCGTTGCTTGCCGCGCCAACTATTCCTCCCAGACTGCCCTCGGCGGCGTAGTTGGCGCTCGTCACGCGCTGGCCGCCGGAATCGACCGATCCTGAATTGTCCGAGCCGGCCAAGACAACGCCGGCCATTCCGGCCGTCCAGCAAACCAGCCCCGCCTTTGCCATGATCCTCAACATGCCCATAGCTTGCTCCTATCGTGAAAACGCGCCTTACACTAGGCCAAAGTTTACACGCTGTCCACTTTCTTTGTAAGTTCCAGATAGTGCTTGTCCGGCGGCCGGGTGAAGTGATAAGGTATCGGCTGCTTAACCGCGAAGGTTGCTTTGCGGCTTGGTAAGACCCGGCAAAATGTCTCCTGGAGAGGTGGCTGAGTGGCCGAAAGCAGTGGTTTGCTAAACCGCCGTACGGGTAACACTGTACCGAGGGTTCGAATCCCTCCCTCTCCGCCAATTCCCCTTATTTATTGGGGTTTCCAGTAGGTTTTCGAGGATTCGCCAGCAAAAACCCGTCTTTCACCTAAAACCCTATTCATGCAAGAATAGGCCGTTTTATGCCAAAAAAACTGTCAACATTCTGTCAAAGCCGGAAAAGCGCAATTCAGCCATACTGGCAAGGGCTGTCACGCAGTAGCCTTTAAAAAGGCCCACCCACCGACTTTGACGCCCTTCGAGCGTGTCGGGGTTGCTGG
>CAYOIT010000117.1:13678-14717 GCA_964404035.1 uncultured Verrucomicrobiota bacterium
ACTTAACGCCGTGCAGGCAAACGGACGGCAAGGACTGGAAAGGTCGGACGGCAAGGCGGCAGTATGGCCCCCCCCCGGCACCCGGCACGGACCCCGCCGCGAATTGACCCCCCCGTCTCCTCCGTGGTAGGAGATTACCCGAACGGGATAGACGACCTGGGTATGGGCACCGACCCAGCAAAATGCTCCATGAGAAACGGGCACCCCGTTATATTTTTTTGGCCTGTTCAAACGCTCTCCGATGTCGAATTGCGTAGGTTTTTTTCGCTTGTCCCGGTCATGGGTAGGGCGTAAGGTTCCGGCATGGGCAAGGGTTCGCCAGATGCACAACCATGGGACCACGAATATGCCATCAGCAAAGATAACGGGACTGAGGATTTGCGTTTCGGCATTGTCGGTATTATTAACGTTGGGGGCGGTAGTCCATGCCCAGCGTATAGAATGGGAGACGCTTAACGACGAAGTCGTTGCTCTGTCGGAGCAAGGCAACTTTGATCGTGCGATAGTAGTTGCAAAAAAGGCATTGCAGATCGCAGAGCAATCGACCGACCTAGGCGATGACATCGAAATGAGTAGCCTCGTTCAGCTCGCTTTACAGTACGAAGGCAATGGTCAGTACGATTTGGCGAAGACCCTTTTAAGGCGAGCCCTGTCGATTAGTGAAAAGCTTTTTGGCCTGGATAATACCATTACGGCGAATTGCCTCATCATGCTTGCAAGACAGTACGACAACCTAGAGGAATATGCGTTTGCCGAGCCGCTTATTAGGCGCGCGCTAGCGATTATGGAGAAGGCGCTTGGTCCCGAGCATCTTGACATCGTCGCGCCTCTCGACAGTCTTGCAATGCTGTACTTTAATCAAAAACAGTATGCAAGAGCCGAGCCGCTTGTAAAGCGGGCATTGACGATTCAAGAGAAGGCACTTGGGCAAAATGATCCCGCTGTTGCCTCAAGCCTCGATGATCTCGCAGTCTTGTACAGAGCTCAAAAGCAGTATGCTCTAGCCGAACCTCTTTTCAAGAGAGCATTGAAAATTAGG
>CAYOIT010000118.1:0-14476 GCA_964404035.1 uncultured Verrucomicrobiota bacterium
TACGGCCGACCGCCTGCCAGCGGGTCAACTCCGGGTTCTGCGCCTCGACCACCAGGCCGCCGGCCTCCTTGAAGATGGCGAAGGTGCGGCCGGCCTCGCGGAAAACGAACATGTCGGTCCAGCAACCGGCGATGTCGGCGGGCACGCCGCTCCGGCCCGGTGCAAGGCCGATGTCGAGCGTTCGCCAGGCGCGCAACTCCGGGTCGAGCGGCAACGCCGCCCACTGCTGACGCGGCGGGCGCGTCCCGTCCGGATGCGGCAGCGGCGTGTGCCCATAGAAGAGCATCGGCGTGCCGTCGGCCCGGTGCGTGGCACAGCCGCTGGCGCATTGGTAGTTGCCCTCCTCCACCGACGGTGCCACGGCGATCGGCAGGTGTTCCCAGTGGACCAGATCGCGGCTGCGGGCGTGGCCCCAGCAGGCGTTGACGCCGCTCCAGTCGCAGCGGTCAGCGAAGGGGTTGAACTGGTAGAAGATGTGACACCACCCCTCGTGCCACAGCGCCCCGCAGATGTCGTTCATCCACTGCGCCGGCGGCCGGAAATGGAACACCGGCCGGAGTGGGTCGGTCGCCGCCACCGGTTCGGCGGCGCGCACGGCCGCGTCCACACGGGCGATGGTTTCGGGCATGGTCTGACCGATCAGCGGGGTGTCTTCCGCAAACCGCCATTCCGGCACCGCTGACGGGCCGGGAGTGACCAGCTCCTCGATGTAGGTCCCTGTGCAGGCGGTGGCCGGTACGAAACGAATTTCGGCCACATGTTCGTTGACCCGCAACCCCATGCCGGCGGCGTCGCTGACCGGCTTGCCGCCGTAGCGCAGATTCTCGATGGTGATGTGCTCGAAGCGCTTGTCGGGCGCGTAGCCGGAGATTTCGCTGCGGGGGCCGGTTGCCGCGTGAAGCACGGACACATTCCGTATGGTAATGTCGGCGACTGTGCCCGGGAAGGTCAGATCGCCGGGAATGCTCCAGATGGACTCGCAGAAGCGGAAGAAAAACAGGTGCTCCTCGCAGTGTTCGACGCGGATGTCGTCATAGACGATGTCGCGGATCTCCGTGCCGTGCAGTGGAATGATGCCGAATACGCCCATGTCCATGCTGCTCCAGTGGAAGAGCACGTCGCAGTCGCGAATCGACACGTTGCGGATATGCCGTGCCCGCGTCTCGCAACCAATGACGAAGACCTCGTTGTGGTCGCACCAGAAGACGCTCTGCCGCACGTGGATATTCTCGACCGGCGGTTGCGTCTCCGGCGGGATATGCGGCTGGGACAAGACACTGCCGCCGGTGTTGCCCTTGATGGCGATGCAGTCGTCGCCAGAGCGGATGAAACAGCGCTCGACGGTCACATCGCGGCTGTTGCAGGGATTGAATCCGTCGGCCGACCAGACCACCGAGGCGAGCACATGGTAATCGCGCACGTCGACCCGGTCGCAGGTCGTAACCAGGCTGCACCAGCCGCCGATGCCGCGGGTTTCGACAATGCCCTCGATCAGGACATCCTGGCAGTTGGACAGCGCGATCCCATGGGGCGCGGTGACGCCGCCGACATAGTCCTGCGTGCCCGGTCGGCGCTGGCTCAGCACGCCGCGGCCCATGATGCGGATGTTGCAGGCGCCCGTTGCGCGAACGATTCCCTCGACCCAGGCACCGGGGGCGAGATAGAGCGTCTGCCCGTCAGTCAGGGTGATGGGGTTGTCGTAGCCCAGGTCGTGGTAGCCCGGCCCGAAGACGATCGCGCCCTCCGGCGGCGCTTCGACCGGCGGACTGAAGAACAGGTGCAGCGGGCGATCCCGGTGGTCGCCGTTGACGAGCAGCGTCACTGTGCCCGGACGATCCACGTCGAAGGTCACGCGCGCGCCCTCGCGCCGGACCTCGATGCCGCGCGAGAGCGGGTGGGCCGTGACCGAACGGATGTCGTCGGCGTTCAGGAAGCCGATCTCGACCGTCACCAACGTCGGGCCGCCGATGTCGGCGCAGGCAAAATACATCGGCTGCCGAAGCGGCGCGCCGTCATACACCGAGACCGGTTTGTTGTTCTCCAGCGTCTGTCCATAACGCGTCGGCATTGCGTAGACGGTGGCGGAATGCCCGCCGACGAAGACCGCATAGTCGGATGTCGTGGGAATGGCGAAGTCGGGTGTTTGTTTCATTTTGCTTTGGTCCTTGAGAAGTGGCCGTAGCATCTGCTCCGGTTCTGGTGTCATTCAGTTCTCACCAGTTGTCCAGCCGCAGCGTCTCGCCGCCCGGCAGGTCCTGGCGCCTCCGCTTCGTGATTTCGTGCGGATCCCTCAGCGTCAAGTCAAGTTCCAGGAGTGCATGCAACAGGTAGCCGACCCCGTCCGCCGCCTCGTAGTACGGCTTGGCCGGATGTCCGCGGAACAAGCCGTTGCTCCAGAGTGCCTCGATGGCGGCGGCGGCCATGGCGCGGGCGTCCTGCAAATACGCCTCGTCGGCGGTGAGCGCATAGAGGTGAAGGAAGAACGCGATGGCGCGACCGTAGTGCTCGGCATAGGTGCCTTTCTTTCCCGGCCCGTTCGAGTAGTCCCGGTACCAGGCGCCCTCGGGCGGCGGCGCGTCTGGCGGCGTCTGGCGAATCCAGTCGGCGAAGCGCTTCGCGGTCGCCAGCATCTCGGTGTCTCCCGTCAGTTGGCAGGCATACGGATAGATCTGGGCCGTGCTGAGCGGATGCTCGTAGCCGAGCAGATACGGTTGCCACAGGTCGAGGTCTCCGCGCGGCTGGACGGCTTCGTAGCCGGCTTCCGAATCCACATTCGCCGCGAAGACGCGGGGACCGGGAATCGGGGTGCCGTCGAGTTTCAGCGCGCCCCGAAAACGCCCCGTCTGCTCGTCGTAGCCGTACCGAGCATAGGCCTTCAGGTAGGCGAGCGCGTAGTCGCGGAAGACCGCTTCGCCCGTCATCTCCCAGGCCAGCAGCAGCGAATGGCAATGCAGTCCCGTTACGGAGGTTGTGAAACAGCCGCCATCGAAGCGGTCCTGCCCCGCGTTCGGCCGTTCCGGGATGAGGTTCGAGTCCTTGTTACGGCGTGTCCAATAGTAGTCCGCCAGCAGCCGCGCCCGGTCCAGCCAGTTTTGCTGCCCGGTCTTGCCGTGCAGGAAACAGAACGCCTCGATGAAGGCCCCGGCGCTCATGCTGAAGTCGCAGCCGCGGGCACCGTCCCCGTGCCGGTTGACCTCCCCGGTCGTCTTGTCGGCCACATGCCATTGCCAGATGGCCTCGATCTCCTTCTTCACGGCATCGGGATTCACCGCCCAAAGCCGGTCCCAGGCGATGGCATGGTTGGCGTGGATCTCATGGGTGCCGTCGGAGGCGAGATGGTAGTCCGCACCCAGCATGGCATCGCGGTGAACATCGTAATACCGGTGCCAGCCCCACCAGAAGAAGCCCTTGTCGTCCACCAGGTTCGTCATCACGTAGCCGGCATAACGATCCGCGAACTCACGGTATCGGTTTTTACCCGTCGCGGCGGACAATGCGTACATCGTCTTCAGCAGCGGCTGGTCGGCCAGCAGATTCGAGCCGCCCGGCGCTCGCCGCGCGCGCCGCGTGACGCGGACATACTCGTCCAGCGCGGCCGGTTCGGTCGGGCAGGTTCTTGTGTCCACGTCCAGGATGCTGACGAGGACGGGCGCGTGGACCTTTCCGTACCGGTCGGTTCCGTGTTCCATTAACGTATCGAGGCATTCCTCGACATAACAACCATAACGTTTCGCTGTCATTTCCGTGTCTTTCTCATACTTCCTTGTTCTTGTCAGAGCTGGAAGCTCCGGCCACCTTCTTCTTGCGCTTTTTTGCGGTCATCATCAAGTTGTTGCCTGCACCAGTTCAGCCGTCGGCACGATGGCCACGTCGATCTCGCCACGCACCGTGGTGGTGAAGACGACGTATTGGTCATTGTAGCAGAAGCGCGGGTGTGGATCGATATGGTAGTTGCGGCCGGCGTAGTCGGTGCGTTCGGCATGTTCGGCCAGGACGATGACCTTGCCGGTGTCGCGGTTCATGAAATGCACGGTCGAGGCGCAGCCGCGGTAGAAGCCGTTGTTCGAGTCGCCGACGATCAGTCGGCCGTCGCGGCTGCTGTGCGAGTGCCAGCAGTGGCGCGGGAAGGGAATCTGCTCGACCTCGCCGTCGGCCACGCGCACCCGCCAGGTGTCGTTGCCCCAGACACACCAGACGTGCTTACCGTCGGCATCCCACCATTCGTGGGTCACCCACTTCGGTTCGCGCAGAATCGGGCGCGGCTTCTGCCCGCGCCGGATCACCCACATCCGGTTGGTGATGGGGAAGGTCAGCCCGGTGATCGGGTCAGCGTGGAACTCTTCGGCAAAGAGCGCCTCGTCGGGATCGGTCGGGCTGAACTGGGCGTGGTTATACGTGCGGTCGAAGCGATGCCACAACTCGAAGTCGCCGCCGTCCAGCGGGTCGCCACGGCCGCCGGGCACGCACTCCCACGCCGGGTATGGGTGGAAGGTGACAAAGTCGAACAGATCGTGCAGGGCGCGATTATGGAACCCATTGGCCAGGAACAGGTCCTGATCGGGTGAGACCCAGGCGTTGTTGCCGGAGACGATCATGTGACCCGGCGCCACGGCGCGAATGACGTCGCATTGCCGTTTGCACCAGTCATAGCCTCGGTCGTTCAGGTAGTTCCTGAAGTCGTAAGCGCACAGGTCGTAGGGCTTTTCCACGAACTTGACGGCACCCGGGACCGCGGCGAAGGAGGCATGATTGGCGCCATAGACCCGGTCCATGGCCTCGACCGTCCCGTAGCGTGTTTCGAGCCATTTTGGCCAGGCGTCGCGGATCCGGTTGCCAACCCGCTGCGCATCCGTGTCGCCGCCCACGGTCATGTGCTCCTGCTCCCAGTACAGCAACTCGTTGCGCAGGTCCCACGCCCAGATGGCCGGGTGCCCCTTGTAGTGGCCGGGAAACGCCTGCCAAAAGGCGCAATCCCAGTCCAACTGGCGCCCGTTGTCGGCCAGCCGCTCGACATCGAACCAGTCGTTCCCGCGAATATAGCCCCCACGGGCATGAGGTAGATCGCGTGCTTCTCGGCCAGGCCGATGAAAGTATCCCAGTTCCTCATCCCTGCAGCCTTGAGACCGGTATCGGGATCAAAGATCTGGTTCACGCCGATGGCCTGGCGGACACAGTTCAACCCCAGCGCGGCCATGATGCCGAACCGGATGTTGGTCATTCAGCATGTTGCCGCCAAGCGGGGTGATCAAGGCGCCGTCGGAGGTCTCGAAGTTCCATCTATCAGGTGATACGCGTACGCGTTTCATTCATTCCCTTTCACATTCTCCAACCGCACCACTTCACCTATACCTGTTTCCAAACTCAGTTCCGGCCCCACCACACTCATCGCCGCCTGGCTGGTTCGTTCCATGTGTGCCCTGCTCCAGGGCAGTTCGAGCGTCAATAGGCCGCCCCGCTCGCTGGTGATCTCGACCCACTCGACCACGCCTTTCCGCAAACTGGCGCTGACCAGAAACGCCCCGACGGCGCGCAGCGTACGGAATGCGGCATCCTTTCCCATCGGCCAATTGGGAAACAGGCGAATGGCACCCGAGTAGCTTTGCATCAGGCATTCATTGACCACCACGGGCAAGGCAAAGTTCTCGAACCACACGCCCATGCGGGCCATGAAGTCGAACGGCAGGCCATCGCCGTATCGTCCATGGACCTGAAGCGCCATGTCGGTACAGGTCCCGTTGGGCATCAGGCAGTAGCGGACCTGCCGCTTGAATTTCTCCAGATCCAGGATCCCCATCCGCGCCGCCTGCAGGTTCAGGAACACCAGTTCATTCCCCCCCTCGTTCTGCTGCCAGCGGTAGGAATTGCGGGCAACTTCAAGCCCCGCCCCCGGCGCGTGCAGGCCATGATCCTCGCCGGGAAATACGGTCATGGTGGAGTTGGGCGTGTTGTACACGATTGAAGGGTCGGCGCCGGGAACGCTCACAAAAACCTCCCCCACCGGAGTCGGCGCGGTCGGATATTTGGGCAGATGCTCCAGCACCTGGCGGATGCGGACTAGAAGTTCCTGTTTCTCGCCCTCGATACCCAGATCCACACAGGCCCGCTGGTAGGCGCGCAGCACAAAACGGGTCAGAGTCAGGGTCACCAGGCAGTCGGCATTCCGATCCAATTTGTCGCGCAACCCGAAAAGTTCGGGCGGCACGGTGGGATAGATATGCCACCGATCATCAGTGAAGCGCGAGTTATTGCCGCCCGCAGTCGGCCCACGGGCTTCAGGACGCGAGATGTAGTCGACGAGAAACGTCGTCGCCGCCTCAATCGGCCCCAAAAGCCGCGTGCGAAGCAACTCCGTATCCTTGGTATAAAGATAGTGCCACCACAGTCCCTGCACCGTCCAGGGTGTCTCACAGATCTCCCACCCCCAGGAAGGCACAGGATAGGGCATCATGTTCATTTGCGTCGGATAGGCCGAGTGAGGGAAGCAGGCGCCGGCCATCTCGTAAAACTCCGTGGCCCAGGCCCGCGAAACGGGAAGGAGCTGATCAACCAGGTCAACATAGGGCAGGTTGAGATCGCAGTGGTTGGAGGAAAATGTCACCCAGAAGGGCTGCTGCGTGTTGTAGTTCATGTGGTAATCGCCATGCCAGGCGGTACCGATGCCGCCAAGGCTCCAGTTGGCGAATAGCCCCGGACAGGTAACTCCCGGCCGCACGGCACAGCGAAGAAAATAAAGGTTGTGATACCAGAGCCGCTCGAGCTCGTCGTCCGCCAGACTGACTTCCGAGCGGGACCAATACTCGTCCCACACCTGCCTCGACCGAGTTGCAGCCTGTGCCAACGCCGAGTCATCAGGCGTCATGACCACCGCTTCCGAAGGCACCGCGGACAACAGCCCCTGATCCACCTGTACACACGCGAGAAACGCTTCCGCGGCATCCATGTGCCAGTCAAGTACTCCCGACTGGACGGGCTCGCCCCAGAAGCCGGGGCGGGACTCAAGGCCGAGCCCCGCATTGCTGGCGAAGGTTACACGCAAGGCGCGATCCCCGGGGTGCGAACTCTCCGGCTGCGCGGGGATCTCCTCAAACGGCAGCCGCTGGTGATACGCCAGGCCGCAGCCCTCGGGAACGGATAGAACAGTCCAGGCTGGTAGCGGTGGCACTGCGATCTCCGTCGCCGCCGCCCCGTTGACGGAGGAGGCACCTGAATCCCCCCCATTCTCAGGGATCAGATGGACACGGTCAAACAGTGACTCCGCAGGCTGGCCCCTCTCATCCTCCATCCGCATCCAAACCCGGTCTTCGTTCATGTCCACAAAGACCCGTAGCGTTACCCTGTCCTGCCCACAAAGGAAATAGACCTCACAAACGCCGGTGGCAATGTCCAGCCGGTGCCCCAATAGCTCCGCCTGACGACGATCAAAGCTCAACACCAACGAGCCGCAGGGGAACGGACGGGGGTAGAGCCGGGCATAGTTATCACCCATCAGGCGACAATACTCCGAGAACCAGGGATCCTCGCTGGGCTTCTTTCCCTGCCGGCTGAGTTCCTCGACGCGGCCAAATACTTCGCGGAACTTGCCAATCTTTTCACGGTGCCGCTCGGCCACGCGGATGTCCCAGACATCATTATGACCGAACCGCAACACAACGGCATCCGGCCGGGTGCAGACCACGACCCCCAACCCACCGTTCCCCAACAACGCGCCGGCAAAAAAATCAGGCGCGGGACGATCCCTCACAATGGAATGCTTTGATATCATAACGACTTATGACTCCTTTTACCCAAACAACGGCGGTAGTTTTCTTTTACGGTTTCCCAGCGTTTCACATTGAAATCAATATTCATGTACATCTCCTGACTTGTCATTCATGGCTGTTTGTACTTGGAATTCAGGCATCAAACTTAATCACTCCATAATCCGCGGTACCGATGGCGGGGAAGGCGCAGCCAAAAAGCGACGAAGCGGTCTGCGGCTGGCCAGCTACCGGCCTGCCGATGACTCTCAGTTCAAAGCGCATCTCTTCAGCCTGGGGCGGGAACTGATCCAGGTGAATGCGCGCTGCACAGGAATAGCCACGCGCCTCCAACCGCAACACCCCGTCGGTTTCCGCCATCGGCACAATCTCACCCTTTGCGATCCGCAAAATGCTTAACGCGCAGGACGCCGGATCCGGTACAAGAAAAAACTGGAGGTTCGGTTCGGCGGGCTGGGCCGACGCGACAGAGACTTCCACGCAGGATCCAGCCCAAGGCTGTCCCGGGTTGGGCTTGATTTCAACATCGGCAATGTCCAAAGCCAGCAGGAGATGGGTCGCCGTACGCCCCAGGCGCACGGCGGCATGAAACTTCTTCCCCTTTCTCAACTGCCGTGGCACCATGGCGGCCAGCGCCGCCGGCACCCCCACTGCCTCGTTGACACCGGCCACGGTCGGCACACGCCAGGCAGCGTTTAGTCGGTGGTATGCCAGCGTTGACAGGAATCCAACGCCCTCCACCTCGGTCTCGATACCAAACCCCTCAACCGTCGCGCCCACCTGAAGGCGCCAGCGATGCTCAAGCGTAGCCCCGGGGGCGAGTCCAGCGACTTCCACCGTGGCGATGCCATCGAGAGTCACCGTACCGATTTCGAGCGGCTTCAAGGTCACCCTGCCGGTCGCCCTCGCATCGCCAAGATTCGTCATGCGCAGTCGCACTTCATGATTCTCGTCAATTTCCAGCCTCGAGGTGACGATCGGCCGCGGGGCCACGCTCTCGCGCGGCCAGTCGCGGTAGGATCCCGGCCGACAGCCTCCCCGCCGCGGGCCGGCTTGTTCCGGCGCAAACGGCTTGAATCCCATTGCCAAAGCGGGCGAATCGGAACGCAACGAGAAGTCCCCGCCGTCGGGATCCAGGAAGAGCGGATCGGCAACGACGGTGTTGAGAAATTGGCCTTGTTCCTGCAACTCGCCCAGGGGCTCCCCCAGATCCAATGCCTTGGAGTGGGACCAGATCAGGTTGTCACTGAACTGGCAGATCTTCCGGGGCCAACCCTGGGCGGCATAACCGGAGCCATCCATCCGGCCCTCGCGAAAGACGATGATATTTTGTTCAAACACCCCGACGCGGTGTCCTTCGTGCCGGCCTGCGGGCAAGACATGCGGCGCCCCGGAATAGGCGAAGATGTTATTGCGAACCAGCATGTCTCGGCCGTAGTGGCAACTGTAGGCGGCATGGCGCGTGTGGTGAATGTGATTGTACTCGATCCGGTTGCCCACCGTGGCGGTGTCGGCATAGCCCCAGGTCCAACCACAGGAAATGCCGGTATAGTTCATGTTGAAGATGTGATTGTGCAGGATGCGGTTGTGGCCGGCATTGCCAATCCAGATCCCGATGGCGCTCGGGTAAAGAACGCTGCCGTCATGGATCACGCAGTCGGAGACCAGCGCGGCGCGCGGTTTGCTGTTCGCGTTGGGCTGGCACACCTCGCGATTGGTTGCCCACGAGTTGGTGCACCATTCATGATCCACGCGCACCCCACCGGCCCCCATATCCGACATGGCGCAGGCCACGACCCGGCAGTCGTGGCTGCCGGCGCCAAGTTGCACCGCGTATTGGGCAATGCGGCGGACCTCGCACCCGTAGAGTGCGCAGTGTTCCGCATGGCTGAAGACGATCGCGCCAGGAATGTCGAAACAGGCCTGGATCGAACCGGTCCAGTCGGCCGGGGGCAGCCATTCGGCATGCTGGAAATGCAGGTTCTGCTCATCCTTCAGACTGCCAAGACTGCGCGCCTGGAAATGAACGATGTGCCTATCCTCGTCGATGCTCTTGATGCGGTGGTGTGTATCGAACCAGAGCTGATAAACCACCAAGTCCACGTCCTGGATATTCCTCCAATTCCGGATCTGGCCGGGCTCGAACTGCACGTCGTCCGGCCCCTGATGCCAGTTCATCCCGGAGTCCTTACCGGTTAGCGCTGCAAACCGGTGGAAACCGGTCCGGGGCAGTCGCGGGCGGAACCGACGCTGCCCGTTCACGAACAGTTGCAGGAAATTCCAGCCGCCGGTGGCCACGTCGGGTAGATCCGCCATCCAGAGACACCGCCCCTGATGCTCGCCGACTTGCCAGTTCGTGATCTTGCTGCCGCCGCTGAGTACCGGCTGTTCTCCGGGATAGGCCGAGAACCGGACGGGGGCCGATTCCGTACCGGCGAGTTCCGGACCAAAGACCAGCGGTTCCGAAAGATAATAGGCGCCGCCGCGGAGGCGCACCTCCGCCGGTTCGCCCGTGCGGCGCGCCGCCCGCAACACCTGCACCGCGCGCTCCGGCCTGGCAAACGGGCCATCCTGCCCGTCCGTCGTCGGGTCAGCCAACAAACCGCTCCACTGATCATTTCCCCGCGGTGATACGTAAATTGTTTTCATGCGTTTCTCTCATCTGTTCAGGCTGTTCCTGCCACACTCGGCGGCACCATCCTAATGGCATCGTCATTCGCCTTGTCGTTCAGAAATGTCAGGGCCGCTGCGGCATCGATCCGATGCCCCTCGGTGTGAATGTGCAGTTTGACAGCTTCGGCGGCGCCCGCCAGCCGCCAAGTTCGCCGGACTTCCGAGAACAGCATCTCGAACTCGGCTTCGGGCAGGACGGCCGTGTTCCATCCAGGCTGCAATCCGGCGGAGTCGGCGCCGGGACAAAAGGCCGCATCCTTGTGGCCATGCTGGAACTGTACCGGCTTCGGGGCCGCCAGTGCGGCCCAGTCGCATGGCTCAAGCCAGTCGCCCAGTTGGCCTAGGATGCCACAGTCGCAGTGCGGCGGGATTCGCATCCGTTCACGGTAATGGTGCCAGGTACTGAGGATGCAACCGACCACGCCGGCTCGCACCCGCGCATCAAGCGCCAGCACATTCATCGCCAGATGCGCGCCGGTGGAGAGGCCGCACACCGCCACGCGCCTGACGTCAATCTCCGGCAGCACCGTGGCATAGTCCAGCGCCACCATGGCATCCCAGGTCCACTCGCCCTGCAGCGTCCAACCCGCATGCTGCAGCGTATGATTCATGGTGGCCGGTTGCAGTACGGCCCAACCATGTTCCGCGAAATGGGCACAGAAGTCATCGCTGTGGCCGGCCGTGAAGGCGGCCGCATCCGCCTCGCCCCAGGTCGCCTCGTGGCCGTGCAGGGCGAGCAGCAGGGGCACGGGACCGGCAGCCATGCGGGGCAAAGACAGCAGGAGTGTGTTGGTGCGATCAGGCTGCGACGCATAGCGCACGCGCCGAAGCGTATAGGCCGGCCGATCCTCGGAGACCAGCTCTTCGGCATCCAGCGGCCCGCGCCCCGGAATGCCGCCATTCATCAAGCGCGAGGCCAACCTCTGCCGGTACTCCTTCTGCCAGCGGGGCAACGCCTCAGGCGCCTCAGGAACCCGCGACGGGCGCGCCGCAAAAGCAGCAGCATCCTGGCGCCCACCCTCATGCGGGGCCTCGGCCACAAGGCGAACCCACGCCGTTCCAACCGTGGCGGCCTCGAACTCAAGCGCGTAGAGGGAGTAACCGAGCGTGCCGTCCCAACCCGGTCGCAGCCGGGCCGCCACCCCCCCCTGCTCGGCAATGAGCAACGGGGCCGCCGCTCTCACCACCATGACCCCAGACCCGGAACGTTGGAATTGAAACGTGACAAGCCCGGCTGGGCCGGGCGTGACGATACAGCCGTCAAGCTGACAGGCCGGGTGTTCCGGCTGAAGCGTGAAGGGTTCCACAAGGTGTGAGTGTTCATCCATGGCGCGGTGATCTTGTCCGCTTCGGTGTTGAGTTCAACAGGTAGGCATGGTTTGCCTCAAACGAGTCCACCGGTTGGCCACTCACGTCGCACGCCCGCTTAGTCGCCGGGGCGGCCTTGAAGGCGAAGAGCACAGGCTGGTCGCCGCCGTCCCAGCGGACGCCGAGCCCATCCTTGAGCACGGTGCGGCGGATCATGCGGTGGCGCTGCGCCTTGTAGAGGGCCAGAACCCGCTTGATCTCCGCCACGCTGGGCACGTGCCATTCGGCGCGCGGCACCAAGTGCAGGCCCAACGCGGGGATCCGCTTGTGGGCGACGCACTGGAAGAGGAGATCCACCGGCGCCTGCCCCCGCAGGATGCGGTTCTCGAAGTAGGGTTCCTCCCCTTCCTTGTGGTCATTGAAGCAGAGTGCGATCACCGTGTTATACGAATAGCCCAGCAGGTCACCGGCATAAACGTTGCCCCCGTGCAGGCCGCAGCAGCTGTGGTTGCTGAAGTTCACCAGAGCCTCCGGCTGGATGTAAAGCCCGGCCTTTGTGAGGTCAGCATAGAGTTGTCCCATGCGGTCGAACTGCGGCCGCATGTCGCCCTGCGAGTAGTCCACCTGCCACCAGCCGAGGTTGGAGAAACTGTCCCAGAGGTAGCCGGACAGGCCGGTGCGCTCGCAAACGCCGAGAAGGCGCTCGCGCAGCCATTCCATCACCGGCGTGTTAAGGTTGAACGTCCAGCAACTGGCGGCATAGCCGGTGTCCGGATGGCGCCCGGACTCCTTCCCCGCGAAGACGCCGTTGCCGCCGCGGGCCAGGGTTCTGGTCACGGGATGGTTCCCATCGTTGAGGTAGCTGTTGGGAGAGGCGTGGGTGGACATCCAGGAAAGGAGTTTGACCCCCTTGGTAGCGGCCCGGTCGCAGAGCCGTTTGAGTCCGGCCTCCCCGCCCCAGGTCTCATTGACCGACCAGTCGATGATCGAGCACATGGAGTCCCGGCGCTTCTTTCCGAAGACGTGCTGTTTCTGCTGCTCAGGCGGCATCAGCTTGTCTACCTCCTCGTTCAGCGACTGTTCATGCTCGAAGACGACATCGATGAAGACATAATCGCCGCCGAATTCCGACGCCACGTCGATGACCTCCTCGTAGGTGGTGTCGAAGTTGACGTTCCGCCAGACATTGAGCGAGAAGGTGATGGCGGGCGGATCCTCCTTCGCAATGCCGAACTGGGCCTGGCCGCGCTCCAGTTCGCGGTCCTGCAGTCGCGTCCAGAGGTTGAGCGCATCCACGTCGTCCAGCTGGTCGGGACAGTGCAGGATGGTCTTCGGATTGGTCGCGACCTTGTTGGCTTGGGTGAAGAGGTGCATGTCGAGCACCCGCAGGCTGTCGTCGCCGGCATTGGTCTCGACCACGGTGCGGATCAGCGAGACCTGATCGAACCAGCCGACCAGGATCCCGGCCTTACCGTATTGCAGGTCGAACCCCGGCAGCAGCGACCAGCGGCCCCAAAGATTGCCGGGCAGGAGCGTCGCCCATTTGTCCAGCCCGACGGTGGAATAGGTGGTGTCTTTGCCGATCTTCATCCGCGGCGGTGTGAGCCAATTGCGCAGGCAGATCGTGAGGTCATCGAGGTCGCCGCCGACCTCCCAGGTCTGGCGGTCGACCAGCCGGTGGATTGGCAGTTCGCCCGTATACTCAAACCAGTAGCGGAAACCGGCGAACTTACGACCATCCAGCTCGGCCTGGGCCGGTTCGAGACAGATGTCGAACCGTGCTTCCCGCGTGGGGGCATCCCAACTCGCGTTCCGGAAACAGGGATCGCCGGAGCAGTCGCGGCGTTCGCGGAACAGGGTGTCCGGGTCGCTCACCGCCGTGGTGCGGATTACAGTCACCAAGCCGCGTTGCTCAATGCCTTCAAAGCGAAAGGTTCTGAACACCTCCCCCTCGAAGGTGTCGAACCACGGCAGAAACCGGGTTTCGGGGTTGCGCAGCGCCGCGCCATTAATGGTGATCGCCCCCAGGCTGTGGAGTTGACCGTCGCGGATATCCAGGTGCATGTCGGCCTTGCCGACGCGAATAGTCTCTTGTTCGTTACTCATATTTCATTTTCCATTCCGGCCCGATAGGTGCTTCGCTTTACCCCGTTGGGTTCAATTCTTCTCCACCGCTTGGCCAGGGCCATGTTCGCTTCATTGAACCAAGGTTGCATCATCGTTTTACACCTCTGGCGATGTCCGCCACCCGCTTGAATTTCTCCACTGTCACTCCGGGCGGGCAGGAGTCGGAGTTGGCGAGCACAAACGGCCCACCTTGCCCATCCGCGATGACCTGTTCCACATACGCGCCCAGTTCGCTCATGGGCAGCCGGAGAAACTGCGTCGGCTCGATACCCCCGATGATCCCGAGTGCGGGGCCAGCGATGGCCCTGGCCTCCGCCAAAGTCAGATTGCCGGTGGGACAGGGCGACAGGCTTTCCACCGCCATGACGCCCGACACCTTCATGGGCTTGATCAAGGCCCGAACATGTCCGCAGGCATGCTGCACATACTGTTTGCCGTGGGTTTTCAGAATGTCACACCACTGCGATATTTCGGTGCCAATGTAGCGGTCGTATATCTGTGGGGAGTAGTTCTGGGTGCTGGAATCCTCCCAGGTAATGAAGTAATCATAGTCCGCCTCGGCGGCCATCCGGGCGGCCTCGATATCCCTGGCGACCATGGTCTGCCAGAGG
>CAYOIT010000119.1:0-14455 GCA_964404035.1 uncultured Verrucomicrobiota bacterium
GGGAAGTAGATCGTCGGCCAGTACAATTCCGACACGCATGTGCATCCGTCGCAGTTCGTGAACCAGTCCCACTTGTCGGAGTCCAGGGCCTCCCGGATCAGGGCTTGTACGTCCGCGGGCACGTCCAGCACGGCGAAGGAGGCCACAATCCGCTGGTACTCGGTCTTGCGGTCCAGGCCCACGCTGGTGCCCTTGCCGCACCCCAGGATGCCACATCGCCCCCCGCCCAGCACCGTGCGCTTCGCTCTGGTGCCGGGGCTCATACCACCGCCCCGTGCCCCACGGCCCACTTGAAAAGCAGGATCAACCCCATGACGGAAGAGGTGAGGACCGTGCCCACGATGATCGAGAGCGCCCACAACAGCACGCGCAGAATCTGCTCGTGCCGCTCGATCCGGGTCTGAATGGACAACGTGCCGTTGTCCTTGAACAACCGCTTCTCCATGGACTCCAACTTCTCCAGCACGCGCCGGCTGATCTCGCCGCATTCCTCGTGCGTCACGTAGTTCCCGCCACTCACATCCACCTCCCGCCCAGGGCCTGGCTTCTCAGTTCAGTTGCCCTTCCGGATGATCTCCACCACGCCGTTCGTGTCCGTGCTCGTCACCGTGAGCACGTCCCCGTACTCAAAGGGGTAATCGGCCTCCGAAACCCAGATGACTCCACTACTGTTGGAGACCGCCACCTGCCCGAGCAGATGCGTATTGCCCTGACTCGTGCGCGCGACTGTCACAGTGGCCGTGGTCACTCCCGGGAAACTCCACAAGACCGCCACAGGCATCCAGGTACTGTTGGCCTGCCCATTGGTGACAGCGACGGTCGCCGTCCCCAGTGAGTAGGTCTTTGCCCAAGGGGCCGCGCATACTGCCACGGCCGCCACCAGAATCGCCGCGATCGTCAAGACCCTGCGTCTCATGTTCGTCCTCCTATCAAACCCGGTCACGGCGCCAGGATGTTGCTATCGATCACGTTCGTCACCGACCCCGCCACAAGTACCAGTTGCGTCCCGCCCTGAATCATCAGTTGCCCCAGAACCCCAAACTTCAGCGAGCAGTCAACGGTCAGATCTCCTCGCACCCGCGACCGCGCGCGGTTCGCCCACATGTTCAAACCGGATCCCGTCACAAGCTGATAGGCGCCATCCCCGCTCACCGCAGTGTGCTGCCAATTTCCGGAACTTTGCGTCGCCGTCCACGTCACCCCGTAGTCGTTCGAGACGTAGACAACCCCTTGCTTCAGCACACAGACTTGACGCTTACCGTCGTCGCTCATCGAGACACTCCAACACAGCCCCCCAATTCCTGTATCCGCGAAGGTCAAACCGGCGTTGGTTGAGACATACAGGTATCCGTTGTTCACACCGGCTGTCACCCTCGTGCCATCCGCACTCACGGCTACACACTGCCAATTCCGATCATCCCCGGAAGCCGCCCATGACGCCAGCATGGACGCTTTGAAATCCGACCTGGGCAAGATCCAGAAGAGCTGGACCCAGTCCCTGCTCGGGAATCTTGCCGATCCGGTCGTCCAGGGCAATTTCGGATTGCTCAAACCGAAACAGCGCAAACTCATTGAGGCGTTCGTCAAAGAGGCGGAACTGCCGGATGAAGTTACCAACGACCTGCTCCAGGCCCTTCAGGAAGCCCTTTCAGGTCTGGCCAAAGTACCGGTCCACCTCGACGACCTGAAGTCGAGCCTGTTCCCTGACGGCAGCCCTGCGACGCCCGCCGAACTCAAAGACCGTTTTGAGACCTTCGTCTCCGGCTTGCTGAAAGGCAAGGACGCCGGCAAGATCAGAATCGTGTTGGAATAGGGAGAACGACAATGAAGAGCGAACAGTTACTGACGTCCCTGCGGCTTGGCGAATTCCTGTCATACGGGCCCACCTCGGAAGCCGTGACACTCGGAAAACTGAATGTCATCATCGGGCCGAACGGTTCCGGAAAATCGAATCTGATCGAGGCCCTGTCAGTCCTCCAGGCCACTCCGCGCGACCTTACGAAACCGGTCCGCGACGGTGGAGGCGTCACCGAATGGTTGTGGAAAGGCGCCAACGCAAAGGGCACTGCGCACATCGAAGTTACCACCGCGCAGTCATTGGCCGTACTGCCGTTACGCTATCGCCTTTCATTCACACAAAGCGGACAGCGGTTCGAATTGGATGATGAGAGTATCGAGAATTCGGCGAAGGCAGATCCCGACGAGAAGGACGTCTACTTCTATTACCGCTACCAGCACGGCCGCCCAACGCTGAATACCCAGTCCAAGGTTGAGGGATCCACCCCGCAAGGCAAGAACGGTTACCGGCGCGCACTTAAGAAGGAGACTGTCAGTCCCGAGCAGTCCATCCTTTCCCAGAAGAAGGACGCGGAACTCTACCCCGAGATGACATGGTTAGGCGACCAGTTCGCCGCCATGAAACTGTACAGGGAATGGAGTTTTGGCCGCAACACCGCCCCCCGGAAACCCCAACAGGTTGACCTGCCGGAAGACTTCTTACTCGAAGACGCCAGCAATCTCGGCTTGGTTCTCAATGACCTGCTTCATCGCGGTTGCCGCAAAGTCATCCTGGAAAAACTGGCCCTGTTCTACGACGGCATCGCCGATATCTCCACCAAAGTCCAGGGCGGCACAATTCAGGTGTTTGTGCATGAGACTGGGATGGATCACCCCATCCCAGCGACGCGGCTTTCCGACGGGACACTCCGCTACCTGTGCCTCATCTGCATCCTGTGCCATCCAAAACCGCCAAGTTTGGTCTGTATCGAAGAGCCCGAACTTGGCATCCATCCGGATATTCTTCCAAAAATCGGTGAGATGCTTATCGAGGCCTCGGAGAGGACTCAACTCATCGTAACCACGCATTCCGACGCACTCGTCTCCGCGCTCAACAATCAACCTGAGGATGTTGTGGTCTGCGAGAAAGAGGCGGACGGAACCCACCTCCGGCGACTGGAACCGGAGAAATTGAAGACGTGGCTGAAAGACTATTCCCTCGGCGAGGTCTGGCGCATGGGTGAGATCGGAGGAAATCGATGGTAAGCGAGATTCGCATCTACGCCGAAGGCGGAGGCAACAAGGCGGACACCAAGGCGAGATTCCGCGAAGGCCTTAGTATGTTTCTCGGCGGTCTCCGACTGCAGGCACGATCTAAGTCCATTCATTGGAACATCACGGTATGCGGCGGCCGGGACCAGGCCTACGACCGTTTCCTCACGGCGCTCCAGCAACACCCCGGTGCCTTCAACGTCCTTTTGGTTGATGCCGAAGGCGCCGTCGCCGCCGCCCACGGCCCCTGGCAACACCTTGCGGGGCGTGATCCGGGGGCCGACATCCGCTGGCCGAACGAACCCGACTCCCGGCGCGTTGCCTTCGCGAGCAAACAGGGGCAAACACCCCCCGGCGCGGAGGTTCTCAACCTGGACCATCCCCGCATCCGCGGCCTGCTCACCCGCCTGCCACGCTATGCGCCAGGCCAGACAGTCCCCAGGATTCGCATGGACGGTCTGCCCGACACCATCAAGGGCCTCTGGTCACTGTGGCAGATCGGCATGCTCACCTCAGACCGCCGCCGGCAGAAGGTGTTGCCCGTGTTCGTTCACGATGATGGGCGCGTTCTGCAACCCACAGCCCGGTTCATCTGGCAGGAACTGAACACAAAGAACTGGCGATTGCACGGCGCCCTGACTGCCGGCGATGCGGAGCGCATCTATCCCCAGTGCGAACGGGCCGCCCGCGAACAGGGCCGCGAACTGTTCATGCAACTGCGGCAACGCCACCTCAATCACATCCAGTTGGAGCGGGAAAAGACCGAGTACAGCTTCCGCGCCCGCCGCAAACTGCTTGGCGAGATCGGCCTGCCCGAAGTACGCACGCACAGATTGAGGCAATTGGTTGCGGAAGAGGCCACTTGGCGCCAGAATCTGGAAGAACAGAAACAGACCTTGCCCGACCTTGTTCCCCTTGTGGTGCTGAGGATCAGTTGAGATGACCGATTGGCGTGAAGCATTATTGAAGCCGTTCGTTCCCGGCATCGCCCGGAAGACGGTCGTCGCCGATCCGGATGATCTGTTCCGGGACGACAAAGTCTTCCGTGAACTGACGGACCGGGGATTCACGGTCATCTACTTCGAGGACTCCATCTCGTTCCGCTTCACCTACGAGTCCGAGTTTCGGGAAGCCTGGGACCGGGGCGAGAATCGGGAACTGATCGCCGTGGTCCGCCCCGATACCCGTGAACCCGAGCGATTACCTGCCGATGTTCTGCAGAAGGCCCGCCGCTTGGCATTCTACCTGAAGGACATCTTCCCCAATCTGTCTTACGCGGTGGTCTCCAAACTGGACCGCGGTCACTTCGACGCACTGTATCGGGCGCAATCCCACTACGCGACACAACCGCTGGGCGAGGCGTTGACCCGGGAGTTCATCCTGAAGCACGTCTTCGAGACGGTTCCGGAGTTGATGAAGAAGGATAGCGACCTGCTTCGTTTGCTCCTTCAACGCCATTACCGCAAGCAACAGGTGCCTGCGTCGCTGGATGAGTACTTCATCTCCGTTCTGGAGAGGGGCGGGCGGTTCAAAGACTGGCCGCTCAGGGCAATTACGGTGGACCGTGAAGCCTTTTGGGGCTTTCTCCAGGAGCGCTGGCCGGTGTTTGTCCTGGCGCACGCTGGCGAAGGTGGCAGCGCAATTGCCGAAACGGCGAGGCTGAAATACCCAGGCCTGCTCGCGCTGCCTTTCGACCACGATGATGTCCGCGTCTACATCGACAACCTATTCACCGAAGGCATTCTGAAGCCGATCGAGTGGGTTACGGCAGCGGTCAAGGCGTTGCCGTGGGTCAAAGTCGGCCTGAAAGGCGGCACCGAAGCGCAACAGGACCTCCGGTTCGATGAACTCTGCAAAGCCGTGGAAGAGAGCGAACCCGCGAAGGAGGCGAGTGCCAATGCCTGGCTTGCCTTCGCCTCCCAGTATGGGCAGATGCAACGCATCTTGAGCGAGAACGTCCAGGCCCTCAAGTCGCAGCACGGCTCCCGGTATGCCGACCTCCGGGCCCGGCTGAACCAGAACTTTGCGGCTTGGGCTACCACTGCCTACCGCGGCCTCTTCAATCACCCGGCCGTCAACCCGGTCATGGTGCACCACATTCCGGGGTTTCTTGCCAATCGGCTGGCCCAGAAAGAGGCATTCAAAGTCGCGTTCCTCCTCATCGACGGACTGGCGATGGATCAATGGCTTCTCCTGAAGGACTCCCTTGCTCCCGCGCTGAAGACGGTAACGGTCCGTGAGAACGCCCTCATGGCGTGGATCCCAACCATCACGCCGGTGTCCCGCCAGGCAGCGTTCTCGGGCAAGATCCCGGTCTATTTCACCGACACCGTCTCCCGTACGGACCGGGACGAGTACGGCTGGCGTCAGTTCTGGTCCGATCGGAACCTCCAACTGGATCAGGTCGCCTTCGCCGCGGTCCGGGGGGATGCGGGCGACTTGGACAAGATCGAGGCGGTGTTGGACCCCAGCGTCCGCGCCTTTGGTTGCACGATCTTCAAGGTCGACGAGATCATGCACGGCGTCCAGGTCGGGACAGCCGGCATGGCCGCCCAGATCAAGACGTGGGCCGCTGACGGCTTTCTCTGTGCGCTCGTCCAACGTCTCTTGAAGGACGACTTCACAATCGTCCTGTCCGCCGACCACGGCAACATCGAAGCCGTTGGCCTCGGCACCCCCAAGGAGGGGGCCCTCAGTGAAGCCAAGGGCGAACGATGCCGGATCTTCTCCGACCTGAAACTTCGCGCTTCGGTTCAAGCGGGGTTTGCCGGCACGCTCGCCTGGGATCATCAGGGACTGCCGAAGGACTACCATTGTCTCCTGGCGCCACCCGCCAAGGCGTTTGTGGCGCAGGGCCAAACCGTCATGTGTCACGGTGGCATCAGCCTGGATGAGGTCATCGTCCCCTTCATCGAGATTGCGTACAAGAAGGCGGTCTTCTGAGTATGCCTGACAGGAAGAAAGTCGATATTGGCTTCAATCGTAAGGTCCGCACCGCGTGGCTCAACGAGACCCTGCGCTTGGCCGCCGCCGGCATTGCCGTCGAGGAGATTGAGACCACGCTGAAGGCTCAGATCGGCACCGACAATCCGGGCAAGGAGACGATCCGCAAGGTTTTCATCTATCTCAATCGTGTCTGGCTCCAACCGCCGGCCTACTGCACCGGACTCCGAGAGGACGCGCTCGCGATGTTTCGTCTCCGGCCTGACGAAGGCAGTGCGTTTCTCCTGAACTGGGGCATGTGCCTCGCCGCCTACCCCTTCATTGCGCACGTCGCCGAGGCCACGGGCCGGCTCCTCCGTCTTCAAGGGAGCGCGCAGGCGCTGCAGGTCAACGTCCGCTTGCGCGAGCGCTTTGGGGACAGGCATTTCGTGCACCGGTCCGTCCGCTACAATCTCAGCACCTTCCTGGAGGCCGGCGCCCTGAAAGAGGGGGCGACCAAAGGGGTCTACCAGCGCGGGCGCCTCATGAAACCGCGCGACGACAGGGAGACAGCCTGGCTGGTCGAGGCGTTACTCCATGCCCAGGACCAGACGAATCTCCCGCTTCCCCTGATCATGGCCCACGGCGCCCTCTTCCCCTTCGACCTGACCGGCCTGTCGCTGGCCACGCTCAGGGCCAACCCCCGCCTTGAAGTCTTCCGCCACAGTCTCGACGAAACCCTTGTCGGCCTGCGCTCCCAACAGTAACAACAGGCCCCTCAGACCTCCTGGATCACCAGTTGGCTGTCTTCGCCGTACACCTGCACCAGCGCCTGTCTCACCGCGCGGGCACACCGATGGCCGTGTTGCCGATAGAGCATGCGCGCCGGGTGTTGCGGCAGCCGGACCACGACGCTCCCCGAAAGAACCCCTCGGCCTTTGAGTTTCAACGCATCCAGGTGCGTATGGAACGCAACCCCACCGGGGTCGATCCGAATGCGCACGGCTTGCTTGGCTGGCGTGAAGAACCGGTAACCCTGCCGGCGAAGGCATCGCAACAACCGGTCATGCGCCAGACCCGTTGTCGGGGCGATGATTCGTGGGCGAGTCAGCTTCAGTACCTTCAACACGTCCGCCTCCCCCTGCAGGAGCCGCTTCCGCGGCACGCGGCCCTCCTGTGGACTCGGGATCCAGTCGAAGTTCGCAAACCCGTAGAGCTTCGCACTCCCCTTGTTCAACGGCAGGCCGATGATTGTCTCCACCAGCGCGGGGATATTCTCGCGATACTTGCCGCCCCAGCCCTCGGGCCGCCGGGCGTAGGGACTATCGAAATCTTCATTCCAGAGGCACTGCCCGCCTGACCGTTTCCGGCGGACCGGGTCGTGACTCCGTCGAGGTGTACCGCCAGGACTTGGGCCGACAAACAGCAGCCAACTCAACGCGGAGCCATAGCAGCCTTCCGGCCAGGTCTTTCGTGATGGCGCCTCCTCCCGCATCCGCCGTAGCCGGTCGGCGATCTCGGCCTTGAAAAGCCGTGCCACCGTGCCCGCGTCCGAAATGGAAGCCTGTCTCACGGGCGGGAGTGTAACGAGAGGCGGGAACGACGACAAGAGGTGGCAGAATACTTGTCGTTCGCGCATCACGGCAGACGATAACCGCCGTTTGCCTGACAAGAAGACCAGAGAGCCCGTAAATCCTATCGGTCCGCGGCAGGTGACCAGGATTAAGCCTTGGCGTTCTTCTCTTGGGTGTCCGCAAGGAACGCGTCAAAAAACAGCAACCGATGATCCATCGCGTCGATGAGATTCCGGTCGCACATGCGACAAAGCGCGGTATTGCCACCCTTGCAGTAATAGGCCTGCTCCAATATCAACGCCGTCGCCAACGCCATTCGACCCCGTCGTTCTCGTCCTTCGGCGTCGGAAACATCGTGGCGAAGATAACCCGGCGGATAGTCGCGCAACCATTCCAACCAAAACAGGAACTCCGTCTTGGTGTGCAAAGAGGGGAAATCAGCCCATTCCGTGAGCGAGATCACCTGGCCACCTTTGCCGTGAACCTTCAGCACCTGCAGCGTCGGCTCAATCAACAGATAGGTAACACGTGCGATCCACTCGTCATGAAACCCAGGTTGCACCGGCTTGAGGTTATCGATCCCCGCCGCCGGGGGGACCAATGCAAAAAGAGGCTGCAGCCGGGAGAGCACGAGGAACGTGGCTAACCGTTTGAAGGGGCCGGGCGGATCAGGGAAGAACCCAGCCAAAATCTGGTCGCCCTCGTGGGAAATCTTATCTGCCGCTTCACGGGACCACAAGACCGACACTCCGTGTTCGGGCCCCCCGTTCTCATTCCAATAAGAAGCGACCGTCTGTGCGATCTCCCCGATCGTCTCGATATCGTCAGGGAAGTCTTTCATGAAAATTGGCATAGAAGTCTTCCAAGGGGGAAATGCACAGAACAGCGGCAGCTCGGGCGACCCGAACGTAACACGTTCGGTCGCTATTTCGCGGCTTGCACCTTGAGCAACTCATTGCGCCGGATCGCAGCTCGTTTGCATCCTTGCGCAAGAGCCGCCAACATTCCCTCGGCAGACGACCTCTGCCCGAAAGAAGGGGCGTTCGGTATCTGTTTTAGGAATCGTGGCGGGCGGGCGGGTTGATCCCACGGAATCCGATCAATAGCGTAGCTTTTCTCAGCCATGGTAGTCCCCTTTCAGGCTGACCTATTGTAAAGCACTTCCCATGCCATAGGGAAGGCCATAATGAAGCTCCTGGCCAGCCTGAAGCTGGCAGTAACCTAGCATCATGCAGCCGTTCTGCAAGAGAAAACTTCACATTTTTCATTGCCCAGCGGCTGAAGTCCACATGCCCAGGTGTGTCTTGTAACGCATCATCGCAGCGCGCCATTCCTTGGAATAGGTGCCCATATTGCCACAACAGTGTGGTGCGACGCAACGCCGCAATTCCCAGGCGGGCTCAGACACGTTAGCCACACGCTTCGAATACCAGTAGGAACACCAACCCGCAACTCAATAAGACCTTGATCTTCGTGCCCCCCTACGCTGGGGGCATGAACAAGCATGATGAAGTCCACTGGCGTGACGTCCAATTCGAACCCCATCAGTGGGCCAGCATCCCACAATCTGCCGGCCTCTGGCATCCGGATCCGCCGGATGATGCCGCCGAAGCCCGGCTCCGCCTTGCAGAGGAGATGATCCTCATCCTGCAGGCTGTGCTGATCTCAGCCCTCACGCCCCGCCAACGCCAAGTGCTGGAACTCTACTTCCTTGAGAACCGCACTCAGGTCGAGATCGCCGAGGCCCTCGGCCTCACACAGGCCACCGTCTCACAGCACTTGAGCGGCAAACGGCGCAGGACTTCACAGGTCGGCGGCGCCTTCAGGAGGATTCGCAAAGCCATTCACAAGGCGGCCGCCCGCCAGCAACATCCGGACACGCGTTCCGCCCAGATATTCCAGGCCATGGACCAACTTCTTGACCAATCCCTTACGCACCGGCGCGCCAGGACCCTCATGGATGCTCTAGCCAGGATCGAGAACCACGAATAGCAACCGTTCTGGCCCCGAAAGGTCTGCTCGTGGGACCCATGCCTGCCACTGTCAAACCGCTGCCTATATATAAAGGAATGGGGAAGGGTGGGCAACGGCCCCCGGGCATCACTGTCGGGCGGCCCGGAACGCTCCCCGAAACGACGCTCTTAAGACGATCCGGCGGCTGGTTTTCGTGCCGAGTCGAAGAAATCTGCGCCGACCTTCCCGAAAAGTGCCTGTATTCCGCTCTATAGGTATGGGGCTGTTGCGTCCGCGCCCCCGGAGAGCCCGTACGCATGGACTGGTACAGCCCCAAAAAGACATTCGTCAAACGCGCCGCCGCCTACTATCGCCATTCCGCACAGGAGCGCCAGGAGAACTCCGTCGAGATCCAACAGGACCAGGTCCGCAAGTTCGCCGTCGACAACGACATCCAGATCATTGAGGAGTACATTGACCGGGGCAAGACTGGCCTCATCACCGAAGGTCGCGAAGCGTTCAAACGCATGCTTCGCGATGTCGAAACCGGGAAACACCACTTCGACTACGTACTCGTGCTCGATGTCAGCCGCTGGGGGCGGTACCAGAAGCGAGACATCGCCGCCTACTACTCGGCGCTCTGCGACATGCACGGTGCAAAGGTCATCTACGCCACAATCGGCTTCGCCCCGGACAATGACCTGATCCATGGCCTTCGGATCGACATCGAACGCTACCAGGCCGCCAATTACAGCCGCGAACTCAGCTCCAAGGTGTTCAAGGGCTGCGCCAAGATCGCGAGCCAAGGCTTCCGCGCCGGCGGCATGCCCCCTTACGCGTTCCACCGCCTTCTGCTCGATGAACAACGCAACCCCGTTCAGGTTCTCGAGCCGGGCCAACGCAAGAGCATCCAGAACCAGCGGGTCACGCTCATTCCGGGCCAACCCGAGCAGATCGCGGTCGTCAAACGCATCTTCCGCGCCTTTGTCCAACACAAGAAGAACCCCAAACAGATCGCCGGCATGCTGAACGGGGACGGCATTCCGTCGCCAGGGGACACCAATTGGACCATCACGGCGGTCCTGAACATCCTGTCCAACGAACTTTACGTCGGCACGATGGTCTACAACAAGACCACCCAACGCCTGAAATCACCCAGTCGCGCCAACCCTCCAGGGGAATGGGTCCGGGCAGAGGAGGCATTTCCAGCCATCATCGAACGGAAGGTTTTCGAAACGGCCCAAGGCATCATCCTCAAGACGGAGGAAGACCGCAGCCTCCGGTATTCAGAGAAGGAAATGCTGCGCCGCCTTCTCGCACTGTACGAACGGTATGGCACCTTGCGGGGCTCCCTCATCGCCCATGAAGAGGGTATGGTGTCCTCGGCCACCTACGCCCATCGCTTCGGAACCGTCACCGCCGCCTACCAACGCCTGTTCGCTGAAATCATCGCGACCCGTCGCTCTGAGGTCGTCGAGACCATCAAGACGGCCATCCCCGATCTTGCGGATTTCGGCGAGTTCATTGTCCTGCGGGACTACGTCAGCATTCGCATTCAACCGGTCGTGCCGTTCCCCCACGGTTACGACGAGGCATGGTCATTCACCGCCGATGCCCGCCCGGAGATCGACATCACCCTGGTCGTCCCGCTCTCGAACGGCGGCACGTTCGCGGTCCTGGGGTACCTCTTCCTGCCGCGCCTCATGGCGGGCGGCCGTCAGGTCCGACTCCTCAGCACGGTCCCTGACAACCTGGCCGTCCACGCCTACACCATCTCTGAAGCCCTGCAAACCCTAATCGGATGGGAGACCCCGCATGAACGCGACCATTGTACCCATGAGTGAGCGCCGTTACGCAATGATCCCGGTCGACAAGATCACTGTTCTGAACTCACGCAACCGCGACAAACAACAGTTTGCCGAGAACGTGCGCAGCATCGAGGAGGTCGGCCAACTCAAACCCATTGTGGTCAACGGACGGAATGCGGAAAAGACAGGGATCTATGAACTTGTCTGCGGAGAGGGGCGCCTCCTGGCCCACCAACGATTACAAAAACCCGCAATCGCAGCGGAAATCATCGACTGTGACCGCAAGACCGCACTGCTCTATTCCCTGGTCGAGAATATCGCGCGGGTCCCGCCGGGAACCATGTGGTTTGCCCGGGAGATGAAACGCATGCACGACGCCGGTTTCCAGTTCACCAAGATCGCGTCCATCGTTGGCAAGAACCCCACCTATGTCAGCAATTACATCCAACTGGTTGAACAAGGCGAAACCAGACTGGTTGAGGGGGTTGAACAGAATCTCTTTTCCATGGCATTCGCAATCCAAGTTGCACAGTCGGACGACTCAACAATCCAGAATGTGCTCATGGACGCCTTCGACGGGGGCCTCGTCAACTGCAACACCGTCACCCGCGTCCGGAAACTGCTCGAACTCCGGCTGAACAGCGGCAAGAGCCCGCGGAAACGCTCGCGCGCGGAAGCCGAAACCTACACCCTCAGGGACCTCACTCAGGAGATCACCAAGATCACGAAAGACAAGAAGGACTTCGTCCGCGAAACCACGCAGAAGGAAAACCGTCTTCTCTCGCTGCTGATGGGTACATCTGCTTTGCTGGCGGATGCCGACCTGGTGGCACTTTTGAAACTCCATGACCTGGACGTGCCGCCTCAACTCGCCGGCCAATACGCGGTCGAACTCAACAGGAGATCACGAACCCCATCGGATCAGTCGCAACAGGAGACCCAACCATGAACACGTCCCTCCAGGTCAACGGCCTCGACATCCCCCTATCCGCGCTCACCCCGCTGAAGGAAAGGGAAGCCCTCAACACCAAGACCCACAAGGGGTTCATCCGTATCCGGTCCAGCATCCAGGCCCTCGGCCTCATCGAACCCTTGTCCGTCTACCCCGAAGGCGATGCCTACGTCATCTTGGATGGGTACCTCCGCTTCCGGGCGTGTCAGGAACTGCAGATTGCCACCGTTCCGTGCATGGTCTACAAGGACAAGGAGGCCTACACGTTCAACCGCATGGTCAATAGACTCTCCGGCTACCAGGAGATGCGCATGCTTCGCAAGTCTCTGGAGACGTTGGACGAGCAGACCATTGCCGATGTTTTCGGCATGCGCACCATCCGGCACCGGCTGGCCCCGAAACTCCTTGAGCAACTTCACCCGAAGACGGCCGCGGCTTTTGAGGCCGACCTCCTCGGTCGGATCGCCGCCGTCGAGATGTCATGCGTGAAGCCTGAAAGACAGGCTGAGATGTTGGCGGAGATGAAGCGTGTCAACGACTACAGCCCTACATTCGTGCGGGCGCTGATCCTCAAAACTCCCCCCGAACTGCGGAAACCCAATCGCAACCCACGTAAACCATGGTCAGAGGAAAAGACGAAACGCAGAGATCTGGTCCGCCGGCTGGAGGAGGCGGAGAAACAACACGATTTCTACACCGGCCTGTACCGTCAATACTCTGCTGATCTCCTCAAGATGGCGCTGTACGTCCGCAAAGTCATCACGACGCCCGACATCGCCACCTACCTGAAGGACCACCACGAGGCGACTCTGACGGAACTCACCGCGATCGTCAGCGCCTGAAGACAACCACCAAGGGGCCCCAGGTTATTGGGACACCCAGGTTTCTCTTTGATCTCCGGCGGTCAAATGACCAATATGCTCCCGGCAAGCGGACCATTCCGCGAAAGTGAGTGACCACCATGTCCGAGGAAAAATGGTATGACCAACAGAGGGCACGAGCCCGTTCGCTTCTCGAGACTGCCATTGCCGACGACCGCTTGGAGTTCCGTACGATCTGTCAGGCCGTCGAAATCCTCGGATTCCGTGACGGACCGACAATGTGGACCGCGGACGAAGTCGCGTCTTACCTGCAGGGCGTCTCCCTACCCGTGCTCAAGGGGCTCCTTGAGGAAGGGAGCCACTACACGCGCTTAAACATCCGGGAGAAAGGGGAGGATAATATCCAGGGAGTCAACGCCACTATCCGAGAACTGACGACTGCAGGCCGTGATCCCAAGCACCTTACCGTCAAAGACATCCATTCTGAAGGCCCTCACGAATGGAGCAAGATTGTCTGTCTGACCATCGCTTTTCAGTCTCTACTCTGGGCCATCCGCTCACCAAAACCTCGAGATATCTGCAGCTGAATCGGCACCCTGGCCAGGCGCGCCGGCCGGCCGGCCGGCGGGGTAGGGCACGCGACCCTGGCAGATGGCTTCCGATCCAATCAACTCGCGCGCGCAAAAGCCGGAGTCTTGATCGCTTCCTTCACAGGCACCGTCTCGAAGAACTCCGCGCCTTCCTTGGCGGTTCTCAGGTTCTCGTAATGTTGGCGAATCATGCGGGGACTGCTTCCCATCTGGTGGGCGGTTTCGGTGACGTTACGACCGTGGGCCAGGTGGTAACTGCCGAAGGAATGCCGCATCACGTCGGGGCTCCACTTAACCTTGGCTTCCTTGGCGACGGCGGCCAGCCGTTTGCGCGAATAACCGATCTTCCCGCTTGCGCGGCGGTAGGGCGCCAGCCATTCGACCAGATTCGCCGGCATGTACACGTCCCGGCACGCGTGGGTCTTGGTCGTTTCGGCATCCACGCGGATGAAGGGGCGGTCGCCGTCGAAGATGACGTTGCGCCAGTCCAGATTTCGCAGTTCGTTCTCAGGGCGCAACCCGCAGAACAAACCGATGGCGATGTAGGGCACAAGTTGAGCCCGAGCCTCCGCGATCTTCTCGGCTTTTGTGACAGGCTGGGGGTCTCCCTTGAACGGTTTCCGTGTCTCGACGATATAGTGTTCCGGGACAAACGTAGCGGCCTCGTGCAGGAGTTTGCGGACCTGTTCCACGCTGAACACGGCGGGCCTGTTCCTGCCGACGTTCACCTTCGCGATGGGATCCACGGGGTTCAACTTGCAGAAGCCGCGGCCGATGGCGAAAACGA
>CAYOIT010000120.1:0-14417 GCA_964404035.1 uncultured Verrucomicrobiota bacterium
CGATGATCGTGAGCAGGTTCCCCTCCTGCATGAGGGTCAGCGACAGGATCTTGGTTCCCGTTGAACCATGCCCTGTGCCGGAACCGGAGCCTGAGATGACCGTCGTTCCAGACGACTGGAAAACGCTGTACCGGGCCGTGATGGGCGTTCCGGAAGCCAGGTTGTTTCCCGCCAGGTCGATGCTCCACGCGCCCGAGCTGTAGCTGATAAAGCCGCTCATCGTGATGGAACCGATAGACGTGAGCCCCCCGCTTCCGTTGTCCACAAACACGGTGGCGCTGCCGCCGGAACCGGCCGAAATCTGGACCGAACCCGGGACAACGTTAGGGAGCAGGTTTCCGCTGTACGTGGTTCCGCCGTCTCCCGAGCCGACATTGACCGGGCCGACGGGAACAGCCGTGGATGGCGTATTTGAGCCGGGGATGACCGTGCTCGTGAAGTCGGTCACGACCGAACCGCCGCTTGGATTCTTGTAGACGCCGCTGAAGTTGACCCAATTATATGAATCCGACCAGGTTTCGCTCGAACTGGGACTTTCCCATTCGCACCCGACGAGCCCGACTCCGATTGCAACGAGCATTGACGCCAGAACGGCCGTCTTCCTGATCTTATTCATGCCGAACGCTCCAGTTTGTTTTAAAATGCAATTCAACCGAATTTAAGGCGCGGACGCAAGCTTTTCTTGCGTCCGCGCCGCATTGCTTAATTGGGAGTCGCGCCCAGGGGCGAGAACCCGTAACACTCGAACACATTCAAGCTACCCGTCAGGGCCGGCGTATACCCCCGGAGAGAACCGGGGCCGAAGGTGGTCAAGTTGCCGTTCCAGCGGTATTCCCAATCGTCCGGCAGGCGGTCATTGTCCGTATCCCGCATCAGGATCTTGATCCGATCGTTCAGTTTGGCTGTTTTCTCGCTTATCACCGCTACCGACTTGGGCCAGTAGAAGTTCCGCGCAAACCAACCCTGCGACTCGAAGTCATCCGCCGTGTAATTCGGATAGGAATTATTCTGGTCCAGATAGGCCCGGATGTAATACTGACCGACCGGCAGGCCGCGGATCGTGAACGGCAGGACGTTGGTCGGCCACGCCGCCGCCGTGACCGTGTTGGCGACGAGGCGCCGTCCGGCGGGCACGCCCCCGAATCCGGGCGAGGTGAAGGCTTCCACCACGAAGGTGCCGGTGTTGACCTTTCCAGGGTAGAGCAGTTCACCGGTGAACGAATAGGAGTACCCCGGATAATCACCCGTCTTCACCGTGAACGAGGCCGTCGCCGAGGCCACCGAAACCGGCGTCTTGACCGTCAGGGTATAGTCATACACGCCGTTCTGGAACACGCCGTCCCCGATGTAAATGGGCATCTCCATCTTGCTGCGCCCGAAAATATCGCATGCCGGCGGGGCAAACGACTTGGCCAGAACCGTCACGCCCGTATCGCGGCGTCTCACGACAAGGGAGCAGTACGTCACGGACGGGTCCATCTTCCAGATGAACGTATCCAGCGACTGCCGCAGGCGCACATTCCCCACCGGCCAGGTCAGTATCGGCGCGGGCATCGGGTTCTTGTAGTTCGCATAGGCCATGCCTGTCTTCACGTCATGCAGCACGTTGTTGTATTCGGCACGGACGTACCACTGGTAGCCGCCGGAGCGCTTGAAGCCCTTGACCAGTTTCTTGACCGCCATGATGTCGGCTTCCATGGTGAAGGTCCGGAAGGGCGAATAGACACGGTAGAATATGGCAGGTGCGCTCGGCACGTTCTTGTCCACAATGTAGACATGATACGCTTCGACCATGGACGGATCGAAGGCATTCGTCCCGGATCCGCCGCCCTGGGTGAGTTCGTCATCCCACGAGAAGCGCGCGAAGCCCATCGGGCGCCTGTCCGTCAACGGGATATCGATCGGCCCCACCGAGCCGATCCGGACATTCACGGGTCCGGAAAATCCGGCCGGCTCGGTATCCTGATAGGTACCGTCGCCGTTCAAGTCCATGAAGCCCCAGAACCAATTCTGGCCTTCCCGCACGTAACCCTCAGCAGTCGCGCTGTTGGTGGCGGACGGGCTCAGCACCATCAAGGACGGATAGGCGCCCAGTCGGTCCGGCGTACCGCTGATGACGGCGTCCGGCGCGTCCATCGCGCGATCGCTGTAGGCCATCACCACGAAGGCGCCGTTAGCCTCCCAGCGGCGAATTCCGCTGTACTGGAACCGGAAGATCAGTTCCGGCAACGGATGCCGCTTGTCGTCCATCGGGTTGTTCCACCGCTGCTGGTACTGCATGCCGTTCTCAAGGACAGGCAACCGTTCGGACCGGAACAGTTCCTCGAGCGAGGCGTACAAGGCGCTGTTGGCCAGCGGGTGGTTTTCGGTCAGCATTTCAGCCGGGACCGCTGCGCCGCCGCCGAACGGGTTGTTCGTTCCACCGCCGCCGCCAAGCAGAGTCCAGTTCACGAGATCCTGGAACTCGGACAGATTGTTCCAGCCGTCCTGATCCGGATCCGAACCGGCTCCGACACCGTCAAAGACATCCGGATTGAGTCCGTATGCCACCTCCCAAATATCGTCCATCCAGTCCAGATCCGTCACGTCCTCGCCGACCGTCCGGAAAACCGATCCCGTCTGGGCGAAGAAATCACTGGTCTTCCCGTTAAACGACATCGGATTCAGCGGGTTCGAACCGGCCAGGTATTCATGCATGTTCCCGAGCCCGTCCCCGTCATCGTCCGCATAGGCGTCCAGGGGATCCTCGGGATTGAACCCGTACAGGGTCTCCCACGTATCGGGAATGCCGTCCCGGTCTGTGTCCGTGACGACCGGATTGTACTTATCGCCGAAGTGCATAAAGGCCGAGTCGCCATACAGCAGGCCAGCGTAGGACTGGTTGTTGCGGAAGATATAGTTCTCGACCGTGTTCCCGCCGTCGTCGCAGGCGAAATAGCCCCGCAGTTCGGCGTCATAGGCGCGCAGCGGATCCACCGCGATCGGCGGCATGCTGTTCAGCACCAGTTCCCCGCCCAGCATGCGCGGCATGATGATGTAAGGCTCGCGCTTCGGCACCAGATCACGGATGTTCGGGAGGTTCTGCATCCCGTCAAAGATCACGTAGCTGACCAGCCGGTGATGCGGCCGTCCGTCATCGATCGCGCTCTGCGGAATCGGGTAAATGGTCTGCAAACCGGCCTGGATATCGGGCCGCGTCAGCCCGTAATCCATCTGCGACATGATCTGGTCCTGACGCATGTCCACGTTCCAGAACATCGGCTCGTCGATCAATCCCTCGAACATCGGATGGTAATCGGCGGCGCCGGCCACCATGTCGTCCGGCAGGGTCCCGCCGATGCGCAGCACACTGCCCTCGTTGTCGATCTGCTGGAACATACCCTCGAAGGTCGTGCCGCCCAGCAGCGTGAACAGGAAGTAATAGCTGTCGGTCTTGGCGTCGAGGCGCCCGTCGATGTAGAGGAACATATTCTCCGTGTCACCCACGAAGGCGACATGATGCCACTTGCCGTCCCGGAGATCGAGCTCGGAGGTCAACGGCCGCCGGTGGAGGACGTTGATGGCGTCCACTTCGAGCAACACCCGCTGATTGGTATTGCTGTCAATGACATACACGGGCGTATACTCGGTGACCCAGCCCTCGATGTAGCCGGACAGGTGGCCGTCGCCCTCGATCCGCAGACCTTCGCTCACCAGATACCCGGAGGCCGAGAAGCCGCTCTCAACCTTGCGCTCCATGATGATGCCGCCCGGCGAACTCGAGTCCATCTTGATCCATGTATCGAGGGTGAACGGATGAGTGATCCAGCCGCCCTGTACGACCCAGTCGTCGATGGGAATATCGAACGTATAATCGTAATTATACGCCCCATCGTTGGTCACGGTCGGACGCCCGATATAGGACTGGGCATTCCCGTCGAAACTGTTCTGGATGGAGGTGGAGAACAGGATCGGCATCTGGTAGGTGCTCTCGATCTCCAAGGCCGACCGGGCCACGTTCCAGATCCGGATCTCTTTCATGTCGCCCGTGAACCCGACGCCGCCGAAGACCACTTCGCCAGCCGGGGGCGCGTAGGGAGCGGCCGCCACGTTGGCGAGGTTGCCGACGATCACGCCGTTGATGTAGAGTTTCAGCGTCCGTTCAGCCTTGTCATAAACGGCCGCCACGTGCGTCCAGTTGGTCGTGCCGATAACCGAAGGAACAAACCCGGCGACCAGCTCAACCGGTTGGAAGCCCGCATCCGAACGGTTGAACTTCACATAGGCACGGGGAAGCTGGGCATCAGAACCATTGGGCGTCAGGCCCAGTTCGAAGGTGACGCGCTCGACCCCGGAGGTGTTCCCGTCGAGCACACGACGATAGATCAGCGGCATCCGCGAAGTCACGTTCATCTGCGGCCGGACCCAGGCCTCAAGGGTCCAGGTCGTCATGGCGTATTGCTCGGTCTGCTCGCCGTCAATGCGCTCATCGACCACCACCTCGCCATAGCCGGAGAAGGACAGGTATTTCTCGATGTACGGCCAGTCAGACCGCTTTTCATACCAGCCATTGGACAGCTCGGTGTAGTCCGTGATCTCGTCGTCGTCCTGGTCGAAGTTGCTCGGGACGAAGTCGCTCAGCACCGACGTCACGGCGCCCGCCCCGCCCTGGGCCTTCGCGGCATGGCTCCACCCGGTCTTCCAGTCCTGACCGAAGATGTCGTTCTGGAACAGCGTGCCGCCGTCATCGAAGTTGAACAGCCGGCGCGGCGCGCGGTTCAGGTCGGCAACGCCGTTCACGAATTCCGGCAGCCGCACATTGCGGTTTTCCTGGATCTCATAAGACAGACGGGCATACGGCCAGATGCGGACGGCGTCCATCAATCCGTCAAAGCCGTTCTGCACCGTCGCGCCGGAGAGAGCGCCGCCGCCGATCGTCGTCTCGAATCCTCCGGAGACGGGGGCCACCTGGATCACGCTCGGGAGGGACCGGCCCATCTCCTTACCATCCACATAAATGCGCAACTCGAAGGGATCGAATTGACGGACCGCGGCCAGGTGGACCCAGTTGGTGCCCACGGGGCGATCCGACTGGACCACGACCGTGATCAGTTTCTCGCCCAGGTTGTCACGATACGCGAACGTGGCATAGGGCACGCCGGCGGACAGGCCGAGCTCATAATCCACCCATTGCAGGGGCACGCCGTTGGTGGTCAGGAACGGCCTCGCTTCGACACGGCGCACCAGGATCCCGTTGGCCGAATCCGAAGCGGGCTTGGCCCAGGCTTCCACGGTCCAGTCGGGCGTGCTATCCGTATCACGCTCGGTCTTCACGAGGAGGCGGCCATTCCCGTTGAAGGAAACGGCGCGGCGCAACTCGGGACTCCACGCGTTAATCGGGTCGGTCCGGTTGGCGAGCTCCTGCCCGTCCGCATAGCCGTCGTCGTCGGTGTCGGCCAGGCCGGGATCGGTGTGAACGTTCTGCTCCTCCAGATTCGTGAGCCCATCGCCGTCCGAATCCTCGTTCTTGTCGGACAGCCCGTCGTGATCACTATCCGCTTCGTTCGGATTCGTACCGGCGCGGTATTCGGTATAGTTGGTCAGCCCGTCGCTGTCGGAATCGCCGTCCGGACCGTCGACGCCGTCGGAGTTGAACGGATCGAGCCCGTTCGCGATTTCCCACCAGTCCGGCAGGCCGTCGGCGTCGGTATCCAGGTAGGATTCCATGAAGGCGATCGAGGAGAACGCCGCGCCGCCATGCCACACACCCGCGTGTTTGAACCCGGTCTTCCAGTCGAAAGCCTGTGTGGAGTCCTCGACGGTATCGCCGCCGTCATTGAAGGTGAAGTAGGCCACGGGGGTGCCGCCACCCGAGAGCGCCTTGCGGGCGTTGATGCGGCCGCCCGTCAGCACCTTGCCGCTGAACGCGGGCTTGAGCTCGACGGAGCCGAGGATGATCTGCTTCCAGGTCAGGTGGCTCATCGCGGGATACATGGAGGCCACCAGGGCCGCCAGGCCGGCGACATGCGGCGAGCCCATCGAGGTGCCGCTCATGGTCCAGTAACCGCCGCCGATCCGGGTGCTGAGGATGTCCAGGCCGGGCGCCGCCACATCCACGCTGTTCTGGCCGTAGTTGCTGAAGCTGGCCAGCTCGTCGAACCGCGTCGACGCCGCCACCGAGATGATGTTCGGCAGGTCGAAGCTGGAGGGGTAATGCGAATCGACATCGGTGTCGAGCGCGTCATTGCCCGCCGCGCAGACCACCAGCATGCCGGCGGAATTGGCCGCCGCGATGGCATCGTATTCCGCCTGCGAATAATAGTAGCCGCCGAAGCTGCAGTTGGCGACACGGGCGCCCATGCGGATCGCGTACTCGAACGCGGCGACGATGGCGCTGTCCGACAGCCAGTAATCCCCGACCTTGCAGGCCATGAGGCGGACGTTCCAGTTCACCCCCACCACGCCGATGCCGTTGTTGCCGGCGGCGCCGATGGTGCCCGAAACATGGGTCCCGTGACCCAGCCAGGCGGGATCATCCGGGTCGTTGTCGTTGTTGAAGAAGTCATACCCGTTGACGTCGTCGATATACCCGTTATTGTCGTCGTCGATGCCGTTGCCCGGAATTTCACCCGTGTTGACCCAGACATTCGGGGCCAGGTCGGGATGCGTCACATCCATGCCCGAGTCGAGCACCGCCACGATGATCCCGGCGCTGCCCTTGCTGGCATCCCAGGCCTCGGGCGCGTCGATGTCGGCGTCCGGCGTGCCACCCGATTGTCCGGTGTTGTTCAGCGCCCACTGCGAGCTGAAGCTGGGGTCGTTCGGGAGGGTGTTGAAGGTGCGGAGGAAGTTCGGCTCCGCGTAGAGCACGTTCGGATCCTTCTTCAGTTCCGCGATCTTGTCTGGCACGCTCTTGCCGTCGGTGATCGTCAGAACGTGCAGCGGCACCAGGGTGAAGCTACGCTCCACCGCCGTCTTGAACGCGGCGGCGCGGGATGCCACCGTCGCAGGCGCCGGGGCGTCCTTGAACCGCACCAGCACCTGGTCAGGCCGGTAGGCATTGGTCGCCACGGTCTTCAGGTCGAGGGCCTTCGCGACGCTGGCCGGAAGGCTGGGAGCCGCGAACACCGCCGTCTCGAGCGGCTTGATCTTGTCGGCGGCCGTCCATGCGCCGTCGCTGTCCACGACGCCCGCCAGGATGGTCACGTCATCGACATAGCCGACAAACCCGTTGACGGCGGCGTTGTTCACCACCGCGGCGCCTGCCGTCGTGCGCCCCTTCATGAGCCACGACTCCGACAGGCCGACTCCGGTCGGCTTGAACGCGTCAAGGCGATAGGCCACCAGCGCGCCGTTGACATAGAGGCTCAGCTTCTGGGCGATCGGATCGTAAACGCCGAGGACGTGCGCCCACTCGTCGGAGCCGATAAGGCCGCTCACCTGCTCGCTGCCACGGACTTCGCTCGTCCCCTGCCCGTCCACTTCCTTGTACAGGACGGCGCCGTTGGTCGCGACGCTGCCGTACCGGACGTAAGGCCGGATCTGGCCATTGACCCGCTTCAGACCCAGTTCATAGTTGACGCCGGCGACCTGGCCGCCGAAACGGGTATTCATGATCTCGCGGCGGAGCACCACCATGCGGTTGGAGGGCCAGACGCCGGGATCCGCGGGATTCACCCAGGCGTGGATGGTCCACGAGGAGAGCTGCAGGATCTCGTTATCGGGAATATCCAGCCAGCCCGTTCCGTCGAACTGCGCGGAGAGCCGCTTCGGCGGGCTCATGGCGTTGACGGGGTCGGACGTCTTGATCCCCGCCTCGCCGATCGCTTCCTCATAATCGGACGCGCCATCATCATCGGTATCCTCGAGGCCCGGGTGAGTCCCGTACAGATCCTGTTCGTCCAGGTTCTTCAACCCGTCGTCATCGCTGTCTTCCTGGCCATCCTCGAATCCGTTCTCGTCCGTATCGCGCAGGAACGGATGGGTTCCAGCCCAGTATTCGTAAAGGTTCGACAGCCCGTCCCCGTCGGGATCGCCATAGGCGCCTTCGTTGCCCGTGGGATCTTTCGGATCCAGCCCGAAGGCCGTTTCCCAGCCGTCCGGCATGCCGTCGCTGTCGGTATCGCGCAGGTTGATGTTAACCGGCGCGTCATCCAGCTGGACCACCTGGGCGGCGCCCGCCAGCGTGCCGGCGCTCTTCCAGCCGGACAGCCAATCGTTGTTCGTCACCGCGAAGTCCTGCACATGGCCGGTGTTCCAGCCGGCATACCCGCTGACGGTGCTGAAGCCGTTCGTTCCATCATCAAACGCGTAGTACGCGGCCAGCGACGAGGCGCCCAGCAGGTCCACGCCTTTCATGGCGGATGTGATCCGGTCCTCGGCCAGCGCGACGTTGAACATAGCCACCTCGTCGATGTCGCCGGACACACTCGTTCCCACGGTCACGCGGGTGGGCCCGTAGCCGGTGATGCACGGGAGTGCCGTCGCGAAGAGTGACGTCACTTCCCGCCCGTTGTAGAAGAGGGTGAACTTGCGCGAAGGGGCGTCAAAGCTCGCCGCCACATGCGTCCACACGCCCGTCGAGAGAAGCGCCGTATTCGGAGACGTCAGGCTGACCACGGTCACCCGGTCAAAGGTCGTGAAGTCGGCGACCAAAGCGCCCGACGGCAGCACCCGGATGCGGTAATTGAAGATTCCGAGGTCCGGCTCGCACGCGATGATGGTCCCGCCAAGGGTATTCAGCTTGATCCAGGCGGCCACCGTGAACCCGCTGGAGAGGAAGCGGCTCTGGTCGGACGGCCCGTCGAGACGGGTCCCCACCCCGCCGTCGAGGCGCAGGATGCGGCTGATCGCCGGGCTCAGGCTGTAAGCCGGGTCCATGCCGAACCGGACTTCCTGGCCGTCGATAATACCGTCATCATCGGTATCGGGCAGGATCAGGCTGGTGCCATAGCTGGCCTCCAGCCCGTTCGGCAGCCCGTCGTGGTCGCTGTCGTAGTCGGAATCCTTCGAGACGAGGGTCGGATCCAGCGAATAGACACCGAAGGGATCGCCGCCAACCTGGTATTCCTGGAAGTTGTTGAGCCCGTCGCCGTCGGAGTCGAGCAAGGCGTCGGACGGATCGAACGGATTCAGCCCATGCTGCTCCTCCCACTGGTCCGGCATGCCGTCGCCGTCCTGGTCGCGCAGCGCGATCGGATTGTTCACGCTCTTGCCATCCCACATCGGGACGTCATCATCGCCCTCGACATTGCCCAGGGGCAGCAGGTCGCCGTAAAGGCCGCTGTCCGTACTGGTATACTGCGGGTGCGATTCCGTGGAGCCGCCCTGCCCGTGGACGTATTCGAACACGTACGGATTCGCGCTGTTCGGGAAGTTGGTGATGTAGGTGTAATTGGTCACAACGGTCCCGTTGGGCAGGACATTCGTATCCATGCTGCTCACCGTGCGCCACGGATTCACCTTCGAGTCGCGCGGCGGGTCGTACGGCTGGTGGGAGGCCATGTTCTGGATCCACTTGACGTACTTGCGATCATTGTAGACCGTACTGGCCATGGGAAGCAGATCCCACCATTCCACGGCGGTCCAATCGGACGGCTGCACGGTGCTGGAGAAGCCGGCTGGCACGATCCCCTGATTCGGATCCGGCAGCGCGTCAAAGGTGTAGGCATACACCAGGCGCGGGTTCATCTCCGAGCCACCCATCCCGCCGTAGACGTTTTCGTTGCCGGTGGTCACGCCGTTGATCGCGTTGACCATGCCGCGGGTCAGCTTTTCGTTCCGCAACTGCCTGATCTGGTCCTGTGTCCGTGATCCATCCCAGCAGCGGATCTCATCCACCCACCCCGCCCACTGATTGGCGAAGGAAGGGAAAGACAGCGCGGGTTGCATGCCGCTCCACGGAAACATGCCGGACTTGATGTTATTGTGGGATCCGTCGAGGACGCCTCCCGGGTTCTCGTCAGCCGCGCCGACCGTCAGCATCATGCCGGCGACAAGCGGGGTATTGTCGCTGTTCGGATTTCCGGCCACAAAGCCGTTGAAGGGGATCTGCTGCGTCGTCCTGCTGCCCGCCATCTCCCCGTTCACATAGAGAGTCAGGCGTTGCGCCTGCGCGTCGAAGACGCCCGCGAGATGCGCCCACCGGTTGGTGGCCAGGCGATAATTCGGAGTGCTTGTGACGACATTATACACCCAGCTCACGCCGTAACCATCATACCCGATGTAGGGAATGCCGTTATTGATGCCCAGGCGGAAATTGCGATGCACGCCTGCAACGGCAGGCAAGCCCGGGTTATTGGCTGTGACCATGCCCGCCCGCTCCACGATGACGCGGTCGCCATCAATAGCCTCGGGGCGGACCCACGCTTCAACCGTGAACGCGCGGAAGGAGGTCCAGGGATTGACCACCGAAGAGAAGAGGCGGGCGGCCGAATCAGAGCCTCCGTCCAGGTAAAGGGCGCGCTGCCGGAGCGGGCTATCCTCGTCCAGCGGATCCGTCGCGCCGGGCGTGTCACCCACGATTTCCTGCCCGTCCATCACCATGTCGTTGTCCGTGTCATATCCTTCATTCACCTCGAAGGTGAACAGATAGGCCGCCGGATACGCCATGTCGATCAGGACGGTATCATCCCAGAACCAGTACATCGCGCCGCCGAATGTCCAGCCTGTCTTGTAGTACTTGTTGACCCAGCTGCCTTCCGAACTGATGTCGGCAACAAAATAAGGCGAAGGATCGGAATGATGATACGGCAGAATGGCCGGCAGATTGGGCGTCAGGCCTTCTTCCATGTCAACCTGGCCGTCCTGGTCAAAGTCGGCGATCGGACTGGCCGGCAGCTCACCCCAGCGGAACGGGGTCGAATAGTCATAGGGGAAGGCGTACAGCAGATCGGCGGCTTCCGGCACCCCTACGACCTTGCCATACACCCGGTCCATCGACCCGCGGATGGGGTTGAGGTTGTGGTAGATTTCATAGTAATCATCGTAGCCGTCATGATCGGTATCCACATCACCCGGATTGGTTGTGCTGAAGTTCCACGGGCCCAAAAGCGTCGGGCACGCGGACAGGAAGGTGAACCGCTTATACGGCGCGATCGACATCCGGTCGGCAAAATAGGCCGGATCCCACGGGTAGGCGCCCAGGGCGCCGGGGCCCGTCAGGCAGTCGCCCAACCCGTCGCCGGAAAGCGTGATATCGAAGAAGTCATAGGGCTCGAAATTGTTGCCGCTCGGGTCATCCACCGTCCACGTGCCGTTGTTGTACAACCACTGGAACTGGTAGCAGGCGCCAACCAGGTATTCCTGATAGTTGTAGAGTCCGTCCCCGTCATAATCCAGGAAGGCGTCGGATATCGTGCCATCCATGCCGCCGCCCCAAACATTGGAGGCGCCCATGCTTCCGGGCCAATACGCTTCCCAGTAGTCAGGCAGATAGTCCATATCCGTATCGACGGTGTCGGGGTTGAGGCCGCCGCCCGCGCCTGCCCGGCCGTTCGTCGAGTAATTGAACGCGGTCTGCTCCGCGCTGTCGCTCATCTGGTCGTTGTCCGTATCCCCATTGAAGGGATCCGTGGGCAGGGTCTTGTTGGGCCAGCTGAGGGTGAAATTGGACCAGGCGGGCTGGATGGAGGCCGGCGTGGCGCCGGAAGCGACCCGACCCTGCCAGTACGTCATGACGGAACTGCCCAGGAATTCCTGCCAATTCGCCAGTCCGTCCATATCGTCATCGGCTCCGCCATCCGCAGCAGCCGTGGGATCAAAGCCCAGATACATTTCCCAGCCGTCAAACATGCCATCATTATCCGTATCCACATTATGCGGGTTCGAACTGCCGTCCGGCGCCGTGCCCGGCAGCCAGGCCGGCTCGACGTTCGTTAGGGCCCCCTGGCCAATAATGCCATACCCGACAAACTCCAGGGTATTGCTGTAGAAATTGGCCCTCGATTGGAAATTCGGAAGCCACGCAACCGACGGAAGGAACCCGTTGGTCACGTAAACTTCATAATGGAACAGGGTGCCGGACCGGACATACGCGTCGCCATCGGGATTCTCCGATCCATCCTCAACGCCGTTCATGTCCGTATCCCTAGCCCACGGATCGTAGCCGAATGTCACTTCCCAGCCGTCCGAAAGGCCGTCGCCATCCGTATCCCACAGGAAGGGATTGGTGCACCAGGGATTCTTCGGGTCCGGCATCTTGACGGCCCGCACAACCGGATAGGCGTTATTGGTGGAGAATGAAACCTGCGAGGCGCTATACTCCAGCAGATCGCCCCAGGCGCCGGCGGTCGTGCCAAGAATCTTATCATACTGCCAATCATAATCCGGTGCCAGTGTGTCGGAATCGACGACGCGATCGCTGTTGGGGTGATAGGGCCGGGTGCTGACATTGTTTCCCACCCAGACCGGCACGGTTCCCGTAATCTTGGGCCAGTTATTGGTGTCCTGGATATTGCGCCCCCCGTTCGTCATCTGCCAGCGGTCCCACGTGAATTCATACCCATCATCAAGCCCGTCCAGATCCGAGTCGGTCTTCGTCGGATCGCTCCAGTCGCCCGTATCGGCGGGATTGGGGGTCAGGACCCGAACGTCCTTGCGCCACGCCACGGCCGCACCGCCATTGGTGAAGACTCCCGTCCAGGGGGTCACGACGATCAGCGGGGCCGCCCCGTCAGGTCCCGCATATTCCGTTATATTGTTAAGGACCTGGTCCTGCATGGCGTAACCGGTGATGGCGCTCCACAGGTAATCTCCGTCAGGATTATCCGTGTTGTTATTGATCAAGGCGGCGGAGATGTAAACCGTGTCCGCCGCATTGCTGGCCTGGGGCGCAAAGTCGAAAACCCGGACTTCCCAGCCGTCATCCATGCCGTCACCGTCGGTGTCGGCATGGATCGGATTCATATAGATCGGCATCTTGTTCGGGGCGTTGGTGACCATCATGGAATATTCCTGCCAGTTCGACAGGCCGTCGTTGTCAGGGTCGCCTTCCGGACCGTCCTCCGGATCGGTGGCGGAACTGTCCAGGCCGAACATCTTCTTCCACCACAGCGGAATGTAGCGGTCGCCGGCGGCCACAAAGACGGCATCCACCGTCAGGGGCCCGTTCATGACCACGGTGAAGTTATCGTTTGCATCGGCCACCCGGACTCCGTTCGTGGTCCAATGATCCAGGATGAATCCAACCTCGGCCACGGCGGAGAGGGTGATCGTAGCGCCGGCGTCAACCCAGATGCCGTCAACACCGGTATCCGGCGAAACGGAACCACCCGCATTGGAGCGGGTCACCAGCTGATATTGCCGCTGCCAGACCCAGGTCATCGAGGAGTTCGTGGTGGCCTTGGGGACAATGACGATATCGCCGGGACCGACGGCCGGGATCACGTCGCCGGTTCCATCCGCATAGCCCGCGATCCGGTCCTGGATGGTCTGATTTCCCTTGGTCAGCTGAGGCGGCGTATTGGACCAGGCCGTCCCGGCCGCCACGTTGAAGGTATAGACGGGTGTGCCGGGGCCGTTCATGGCCGCGGCCGAAACCGTGAACAGGTTGGTGAAATGTGCCTTGTAATTACGGTCCTGGCTCATCTGGATGTTGACCAGGGGGTTCAACGTCGCGATAGCCGGATTGACCGGGCCGTCGTTGATGGCGGTCCACTTGAGGAAAAGATACCCGGCGTTCGGGGTGGCGGTGATGTCAATGACCGAATCCTTGATATATGAATTGGTGCCGAAAGGAACCACCGTGCCGTTCGGCCCCGCCACCGTGATCAGCGTCTGCTTGGTAACCTTGGCCTGGGTCGTGAACTGCAGGGGGCCCTTGTTCTTGTTCATGACCACGGTCGTGAACACGTTGGAGGGATCCACCACCACCCCGACGGTCGGGAACCAGCTCACGAACTCGCGCGTGGCGGGATCCACCAGCATCGCCGTCACCTCGACCGTCCCGTTCGTGGGCACAGGGAACGTGCGCGACGTGTTCGCGTAGACCAATTCGTTCGTCAGGGGTGTTGACACGTAAATGTTGCCGTCAGAGGGAGCCGTGACGCTCAACCGGGGCATGGTCTGGAAAACGGCGTTGATGCTCATCGGGTTGCCGTTGGGCACCACGGTCGTTTCCGCCAGGAACGGATCCCCGAAGATCGGAGAGCCGGCGCCGTTGACCTGCCAGCGCATGAACTCATAGTTGGCCGACGCGGTTGCCCGGATGGAATAGCCCTTCGAGCGGGGGACAATGGTGGTTCCGGTGGGGACCGTTGTCCCGCCGGCGACCGGCGAAGCGGCCACGGTCAGGGACGAACGCAGGTCGAAGTTGGCGATCAGGGCGCCGTTCGTCGCCAGCGTCAGCGTCGTGGAGGGGCTGTTGCTGTTGGCCAGCGAAGTCGCCAGCGTGCCGCCCCACGAGGAGAAGATCGTCGTCCCGAAATTGCTCGCCGTGA
>CAYOIT010000121.1:0-10554 GCA_964404035.1 uncultured Verrucomicrobiota bacterium
CGTTCGAACGCCTGGATCAGGGGGGCCGAGTGTGACACGACCAGGACCTGGGTCCGGCCCGAGGCCTGGGCCACCAGCCGCGCCAGCGCCGGCAGCAGATCGGGATGCAGGCTGGTCTCCGGTTCGTTCAGCACGAGCAGGGAGGACGGCCGCGGGGTGAGCAGCGCCGCGATCCAGAGCAGATAGCGGAGCGTGCCATCCGATAGTTCCGATCCTTTAAGCTCGCGCAACAAACCCTTCTGGCGCATCTCGACCTCGAACCAGCCGTCCACATTCCGGATGGAAACGGTCGACCCCGGAAAGGCATCCGCCACGGCGGCATCCAGGGCCGCTGCATCGCCGATCTCGCGAATGGTCTGGAGGGCCGCCGCCAAGTCCGCACCGTCATGTCCCAGCACCGGCGTGTGCGTGCCCACCTGGGGAAGGCGTGCCGGGGCCTCCGTATCGGTCCGGAAATGGTCGTAGAACCGCCAGGACCGGATCTGTTCCCGGAGCAGCAGCATTTCCGGCGCTCCCTGCGGATCGGCGAAGCGCGCCATCATGCTGTCAAAGGAGGGAATCGCGACGGGCACCTCCGTCCAGGCGCCCCGGTCATCCCGCAGTCGAAGCGCGGGGCCGTGCCGGTCCACCAGCAGCGAACCGGGACGGAAAAAGGGGCCGTTCCAGAGGCACTCGCGTTTGATCATCGGATCGCGCGAAAAGGCCGACGTCTGATTGGGGATGGGCAGGCCCAGGTCGATCGCATAGCCGAAATCCGATTCGGCGAAGCCCAGCCGCAGGCTGATCGGGTCCCTGCGCACGGTGCCTTCCACGGGCTGTTCGCCGCGTTTGACGGCGCGGCCGAACGATTCCGGACCGGCCCACAGGGTGGAGTGAAGTCCGCCCTCCCGGGCCAGGGACGCGATCAGGCCGCCCTGGGCCGTCTCGGCCAGCAGGCGGAGGGCACGATAAACGTTCGACTTGCCGGTGCCATTGGCCCCGGTGATCAGGTTGAGTCCCTGCAGAGGCACCACCAGGCGGCGCAGCGAACGGTAATTGGCGACAGCCAGGGTTTGAATCATGTGCCCGCTCAAATCCTGTCTTCCCAGTAGCCCGGCTTGCGGGCGGCGTGAGCGATGGCAAGCACCCATACACCTTCCTCGCGTTCAAGGAAGAAGATCGAGTATGGGAAACGTTGCAGCACGCACCTTCTCGCCCCCGTCGATTCGTAAACCCCGAACGACTGAGGTCTCGCCGATATCCCCGCCAAGGCGCGCTCGATGCTGTCGGTGAACTCGCGTCCCAGCCCGGGACAACAGGTATCGTAGTACTCTGCGACGGCCAGGGCCTCGGCCCTGGCCGCTGGATGCAGTGTGATCGACTTCATCCGTACTTGGCTCTCATCTCGCGTATGACCTGTTCGGCGGGAATCCCCTGCACTCGTTCGCTTTCGATCTCGACGATCCGCCGCCGCAGTTCGGCTGCCCACGCGGTGTCATAGCCCGGTTCAGACTCCCTCGCCGCGAGGAAATCGACGAAGTCCAAGACCTCCTCCTGCCGCTCCGGCGCCAGTTGCGCCACACGTTCCGAAATTGTCTCCACAACCGTCATGATCATTGCCTCCTCTGGCCCTGATTCTACTCCCAAACAACGCCTTGTTCCAGCCACACATGCCTCTCCTGGGCGCCTCCGTTTCGGCTTCGCCTGAGCCACCAGCGGGGCCGTGAGTTGTTCGTAGAGGGTGAAGAGGTGTTCGACGCGCTCGCGGTCACTGGTGAAGGGCGCGGGATCCCGAACACGCCGAAGAACTCGTCCCAGAAGGTCTTGGCCTCCGCCCGTTCGCTGGTTTCATTGGTCCATTGACGGGTGAACTTGATGGCGCGGTCTTTGACTTCGTTCCACGATAAGGACATGCGCGGATTCTATAGGAGCGGGAGCGGGGAGCAAGAAAGGATTGAGGCGGAATCAGCAGGACACTGGCGCGGTCAGACGCCGGTAGGGACACCGGCGTCCACCCCATCGAGATCCAGCCGCCATGCGGTTGGCACGCGTTTTGAGAGGAAAAACAATTGATCAGGGCAATCCCGCACGGGTAGTATCCCCCCTCACACGTCCATGATCGGAGAGTCTGCCATGTCGAATCCTGTTCCTGCCATTGAAGTCCGGGGAGTGACCAAGCGTTTCGGGTCGGTCACGGCGTTGGATAATGTTTCTTTTTCGGTTCAGCCCGGCGAGATGTTTTTCCTGCTCGGCCCGTCCGGCTGTGGGAAAACAACACTGCTGCGAATCCTGGCGGGTTTGGAGACTCCCGATTCAGGGGCCATCTTGTTTGAAGGCAAGGATATCGCCACGTTGCCGCCCCACGAACGCGGCGCGCCGATGGTGTTCCAGAACTATGCCCTCTGGCCGCATCTGAATGTGAAAGACAATGTGGCGTTCGGGCTGGTGGAACGGCGCGTGGCGCGGAGCGAGATTGACCGGCGGGTAGCCGATGTGCTGCGCCGCGTGGGCCTGGACGGGCTTGGCGGCAGGATGCCGAACCAGCTTTCCGGCGGCCAACAGCAGCGGGTGGTCGTGGCGCGCGCGCTGGTGTTAAACCCCGCCATCATCCTGCTGGACGAGCCGCTCTCAAACCTCGATGCGAAACTGCGGGTCGAGATGCGCGAGGAAATCGAGAAGCTGCACGCGAGTCTGGACCTGACCTTCATCTACGTCACGCATGACCAGGCCGATGCCCTGTCGTTGGCCGACCGGATGGCCGTGCTCTCGGCGGGAAAGGTGAGCGCCGTGGGAACCCCCTTGGGCCTCTATTATCGTCCGCCCAATGCCTTCTGCGCCAACTTTCTTGGCGAAGCCAACTTCGTCGAGGGCCGGATGGAGCCGGCGGGCAGCCGACCCCGAAACGGCCTGGCGGCTGTGCGAACATCGCTCGGTGACTGGCAGGGCCTGCCGGTGGACGGTGTTCCCGAGTCGTCGGCCGCGGGACAAGACGTGTTGTGCATGATCCGCCCCGAAAACCTTGAGTTGGCGGGCGGCGACACCGCGGGTCTCAACAGCTTCGAGGCGGAGATCAAGGGCTTGCGGATGAATGGTCCCACGGTGACGATCACGCTGGCCGCCGCCGGCGATTTGCCGCTGAAGGCCACCGTTCTGACCCAGCACAGCCTCGAACTGCGCAAAGGCATGCGGGCGCGCTGGAGCGTCGCTCAGACCAATACGACGCTGATCGCGAAAGACGGCACCCTGCTGGGGTCCGGGGGCGGAGGTCACGACCTCCCATGAGGCGCAGACTCTATCTGTTCATTCCGGTTGCCGTGATTGTGGCTGTCCTGGGGGCGTTCCTCGTCTGGCCCATGGCTCATGTGTTCTCCCGGGCTTGTCGCGATCAGGCGGGGTTCACCAGCCTCTACGTGCGGGGGCTGTTCACCAATCCGGTTCAGATTGAAGCCCTTCTGACCAGTTTCCTGATCGCGGGGTGCGTGACGTTGAGCTGCGTCATGGTGGCGATGCCGCTGGCCTGGCTGTTTGCGCGCCGTTCTTTTGTGGGGAAATCCGTCTGGTCGGGCCTGCTCCTGCTCCCGATGATCCTGCCGCCGTTCGTGAGCGCCGTGGGGATGAAAATGATTTTCGCCCGGGCCGGAGCCCTGAGCACGTTGTGCATGAACCTGGGTCTGGCCGACGGGCCGGTGGATTGGTTGGGAACGTTTCCGCTGCTGGGGGTCATCCTGCTGGAAACCCTGCATCTCTTCCCCATTCTTTATCTCAATCTGGTGGCCGCGCTCGCGAACATCGATCCTTCGCTGGAGGAAGCCGCCCTGAACCTGGGGGCGCCGCCGGCCCGCGTGTTTCGCCGGGTCACCCTGCCGTTGGCCATGCCCGGGATGTTCGCCGGCATGGTGCTCGTGTTCATCTGGTCTTTCACGGAACTCGGTACACCCCTTGTGTTTGGCGTGCGCAATGTCCTGCCGGTGATGATCTTTAACAGCGTGGCGGAAATTGGCACTAATCCCGGCGGGTATGCGCAGGTGGCGTTTGTGCTGGTGATCTCGGTTCTTGGATTCTGGATCAGCAAGCAACTGCTGTCCCGTTCCCGGTCGGTGGCGACGCTGGGTCGGTTGAGTTCGGGCCGGCGTGAAGTCCCCCTGACCCGCGGGGGGACGGTGCTGGCCTATGTCCTGATCGGGGGCGTCCTGTTGCTGGCGGTGCTGCCCCACATCAGCGTGTTCCTGTTATCGGTCAGTCGGCGCTGGTTCCTGACCGTGCTACCCGACGGATTCACGACGGAGTTTTTCGGTCGGGCGCTGAACTCGGACCTGACCCGGACGGCGCTTCTGAACAGCCTGGCCCTTTCACTGTGCGCGACGGTGTTGGATGTGCTGCTCGGGTTCGGCATTGCCTGGCTCTGCGTCCGGCGGCGGGTGGCGGGCAGCGACTGGCTGGACGCGCTGGCCATGCTGCCGCTGGCGGTGCCGGGACTGGTGATCGCCTTCGGGTATATTGGCTGCTTCTCCGGGACGTTCCCCAACACGCTACTCGATCCCCGGTTCAACCCCATGATTTTGCTGGCCATCAGTTACGCCATCCGGCGCCTGCCGTACATGGTGCGCGCCGCCCATGCGGGGTTGGAGCAGGTGAGCTCGACCTACGAAGAGGCGGCGGCGAATCTGGGGGCCTCGCCGTTTCGGGTGGTGTGGCGGGTGACGCTCCCGTTGATCGGGGCCAACCTGCTGGCCGGTGGTATCCTGTGTTTCTCGTTCTCGATGCTGGAGGTCTCGGACAGCCTGATCCTGGCGCAGACGGAGCAGTTCTACCCCATCACGAAAGCCATCTATGTGCTGATTGACGGCCTCGAAAATGGTCTGAATGTGGCCTCCGCCCTGGGGGTGTGGGCCATGGCCCTGCTCGGGGCCGGCATTCTCCTGGCCGCCAGCCTGATGGGCAAGCGCATGGGCCAGATGTTCCGGGCGGGATAGGTAATGGATATCGGCATCAATACTCTGTTCATGATCCCGGGCGAAGTCGGGGGAACGGAAACGTACCTGCGGCAGACGCTCCTGGAGATGGCGGGTCGCTTTCCCGACATTGGGTTGGTCCTCTTCACCAACCTTGAGAACCACGAAGTGTTGACCGCGGACCTGGCGGCTTTCAAACAGGTTTGCGCGGTGCGTTTGAACGTCAAGGCCCGGAATCGCGTCGCCCGGATCATCCGGGAGCAGGTGGAGCTGCCGTTCAGCGTCAGGACGAGCGGCGTGGACGTATTGTGGTCGCCCGGTTACACCGCGCCCTGTTTCTGCCCTTGTCCGCAGGTGGTGACGATTCCGGACATGCAGTACAAGACGCATCCGCAGGATCTGACGTTTGTGGCGCGTCTCGTGACGGACGTGCTGGTGAGAACAGCCGCGCGGCGCTGTCGACGCGTGATCGCCCTCTCCGAGTTTTCGAAGGCGGAGATCGTCAAGTATACGGCGGCCGGGCCCGGGAAAGTGGAGGTGGTCCCGCTGGCCGCGAGCCCGGAGTTTGCGGATCCGATTCCTTTTGGACGACGCGAGCGTATCCTGGCGCCACTCCTTCCTCCCGAGAGACCGTATCTCCTGACGGTCGCGGCCTCGTATCCACACAAGAACCTTCCGGCGCTGGTGCGCGCTTTTGGAACGGTGATGAACCTAATCCCCCACACGCTGGTTCTGGTCGGCAACGATGGACTGGGGGAACCCGAGTTGCGGAACGCGTTGGCCGCCCTTCCTGATGCCGCTCGCGTGGTTCGACTCCGGAAGCTTTCCCGTGAGTCGCTGGTAGCGCTCTATCAAGGGTGCGATGTTTTTGTGTTCCCTTCGCTGTATGAAGGATTCGGGTTGCCCGTGCTGGAAGCCATGACCGCCGGTGTCCCGGTGATCACCACCCGTTTCGGCTCCATTCCGGAAGTGGGGGGCGAGGGAGTGGACTATTTCGATCCCGAGGACCCCGGGGCGCTCGCCGCCAGCATTGTAGCTGTGGTCGGTCGGTCGCCGGCCGACCGGCTCCGCACGGTTGAACGGGGCCGCGAACTGGCCCGCCGCTTCTCCTGGGCGGCGACCGCAGACAAAACGATCGCCGTGCTCCACCAGGCGCTGAGCAAGCATCCCCTGTTTTAGGCAGTTTCTTCTTAATGTGGGCTATCGCCCGCAACCCAACTGGTAGGGCGGGGCCGCGGGACCCGCCGCCTACTTGGTCTTTCCCAAGGCAACGTCCAGCGCGATCAGCGTATAGGCCGATACCAGCACCGGATCGTTTTCCATCCACCGGTTGTTGCTGTTGAGCCAATAGCCTTCGCCGCTGCCGTCCTTTTCGACCTTCTGCAGACTGATCAGTTTCTTGATCATCTCCGACCGCCAGGCCAGCGGGGCACCGCCCTTGGCCGAGGGGATGGCTTCCTGGCCGAAGGTGGCCAGTGATTTCGACATCACGTTATAGAAGTAGTAGAGCCCTTGCGGTCCCATGCCGGGGTTTTCATCCAACGACCAATGCTTGACGGCCCAGTCGAAGGCCGATCGCACCCGCGGGTCATTCCGGGAAACGTCCGCATAGATCAGGCTCAGCAGACCGGCGTAGGTCATGCTGCCGTACGATCTCAAGACTACTTCGCCTGCCTCGTTGGTCGTGGCGCCGGCCTTGCTTTCGTCAGGCCGATAGGCGAATCCGCCGGCGTCGTTGGTTCCGGCAGACTCCTTGTTCTGGATGCGCCCAAGATACTGTGTGGTCGCCTGCCAGTTGATATCCACTTTCTTCTCGCCGGCCGGCCGCAGGTCCTCGGCGCCCTGGGTCAACCGCATCGCTTCGTAGGCGATGACCGAGCTGCTCAAATCGGTATATTTGCGCCCGCTGGTCTTATCGTAACCGAATCCGCCATTGTAGACATCGTCGCCTCCCAGATGCTGGGCGGACGCCATGAACTGGCGGGCTTTCAGGACAATGGGCGTCAACGCGGGGTCCTTGGTCATGTGCAGGGCGGTCATGCAAAGGGCGGTGTTGTAGTTCACCAGACCGCCGCCGGGCCCGGGGGCTTTCTTGTAGATGCTGCCGTCGGGTTGGACCTGCTTCAGGATGAATTGCACGGCGTTGGACACAATGCGCGCTTTGTCCGGATAGTCGCTGACGGCAAAGGCCCAAAGTGGCAGGGCAGTCAACGCGGGGAAATCCGCAGTGGACCATGCCCCGTCGGGTTGTTGACGCTTGGCCAACCAGTTCAGGCCGCGGTTTTGCACGGCGCGGGCTTCATTGAGGAGGGAGATGTCGGTCTGCCCGGTGATTGCCGTGGAGGACACCAGCGTGGGGGAGGCGGCGGGTGCCGGATCGGCGGCCTGTGACGCCGTTCCAAGTCCAAGGCCTGCTCCCACTGCCATCGCCAGAAACTGTTTCTGCCATTGAACCGCATGCATGGTGTATCCTCCTGAGGCTGTTGCCGTCTTCTTGCTGCTGTACCTTCTCAACCTATCAAACGTTCACGGCAAAGAAAAGGTTCAGTGAATTGTGCGGGGGAGGTTCAGGATCCTGATCGGCCATGCAGAACCTGGGCCTCGAAAAGCTCGGCATAGGGTTCTTCGATGGCCAGATCGCGGGAAATCTGGCGGTTGAGGCTGAGAATGCGCTCGTCGAATCCCTGTCCCCGGGCATTCAGATTGCGCTGGTGCTGGGAATCGTGGAACCGCAGCAGTTTGCTTTTCCAGGCCGCCTCCTCCAGACTGAACGGCATATAAAGATCGGCGCGGAGCGTGATCGTCTTCGGGTCACGGTTGAGCAAGGCGAGAAGCGGCGACTCCAGGTCCGATGCGACCTGGGAGAAGAGCGAGTAGATCGCCCGATGCCCGCTGTTGGTGTCGTTTCCGTGAGGAAGAAAAACGACATCCGGTCGCTGTGTGTTCACCAATGCCTTGAGGGCATCGCGGTTGGCCGGATGATCCAGAGCCTGGTCTTCGTCGTCACGTTCCAGGTTGAGGAACATCAGCGAATCCTCGGGAAGGCCGAAGAAGCGAAGGCTGTTCCGTTGTTCGCGTTTCCTCAGTCGTGTCTTTCCGGCAAGTGTCAGGCCCGGGCGGTAGGCATCCTCAATGCCGCTGCCGGTGGGGACCACGCCCACGAACAGCGGGTTCCCCCGGTCAAAGAAGAACTTGAGGGTCACGCCGATGGCATCGAAGTCATCGGGGTGGGGGGCGAGCACCAGCAATCTCCGATCAGGCGAGATCACTCCGGTGCGGAGGGATCTCGCCTGATCGTATTGCGGGCCTGTGGGCAGACTGTCTGGCATGCTAGAACCTCATGTCGGCCTTGAGTCCGACCACCGCAGGGGTTTCGATCCAGGTGGTCTTGTCCGGGTAGGCGCCGCTGAAGCCTGAAGAGTAGGCGTAGCGTTTGGCACCCGTCAGGTTCTGGCCGAACAGTGTCAGCGTGGCGTCGGTCCGCCCGGGGAGTTTACATGAGAGGGCGGCATTCAACCGAACGTCGGTTCCGGCGAAGTTCTCGTCATCCAATTCGTCGGAGGCGGCGTTCCAGGCCGCATTGCCACCCTCTGCCTCATGCTTTTCTTCGTACATCTCCTGCCCGTCTTTATATCCCTCCCAAGCCCAGAAGATCTGGGTGTCGACGTGGAGGGTGAACCGCCTGGGCAAGGCCATGGTGGCGAACAGCTTGGTGGAGTGGTTGGCCCAGTTATTCAAGTCATTGCCTGTGCCTTCCAGCCCGTTGACGTCATAGTCGGCATAACTGATGCCCTGGGCGGTGCCTGGATCGGCGCATTCCCAGCTCAGTTGTTTGGTGTAGGTGTAGCTGGCACCCACGGTGAGATCCTTGACCTGGTAGCGCACTTCAGGTTCCACGCCGGCCACCTCGAGGTCACCCACGGGGCCTGAATGATCGACCAACCAGCCGATGGCCTCGATCTGGTCGTAGAACACCGACACATTAAACGTGCACTCGGGGGTGAGCAGGTGCGAATACATGAACTCGTAACCGGTCAGGGTCTCGGTATCGGCGGTCCTTCCGTTCAAATCCTCCTTGTAAGCCTCTTCCGTTGTGCACATCCGGAGGGAACGCTGCCAGACCAGTTTGGTGACATTGCGCTCGTCCAGTTGGGAGGAAAGCGCCACGCGCGGGGAGAAGAGATAGTCGGAGAACTCGTGCTTGTCCAGGCGTCCCGACAGCAGGACCGTGGCGCGGGGGTCGAACGCCAAGTTGGCTTCGCCGATCAAGGAGTGCATCGTGGCATCGAATCCGTCGCCCGCCAGTTGCTGGATGCTCTCGCCGCCATCGGTCTTGAAGTCCTTCAGGTTCATGTACATCTGGTCCAGGTCGCCCGGTCGATACCACTCGTAGGCAAAGTTGTAGCCGGCGGCCATGCGGTAGCGATCATTGAGGCGCAGATGCAGCAGCGCGCCGGCGGTCAACTCCGACTCCCGGAAATCGTAGACGACATTTCCGGACGGTATGCCCTTATAGGGATCCTGGTCGTAAGATTTTCCGGGTTCGCTGATCAGGTAGTCGCTGTAATATTCTGAGTCGAACCCCAGGGTGGTGTCGAGGGAGATCATATCGGAGAACGGGTGCTTGTTCTCGGCCACCAGGGCAATGTCCTCCTGGCTGGCGAACCGTTGGTAAACCTGTTCGCCCGCGGCTGTGGCGGTTCTTTTCCATTCCAGGGTGGACGGAACTCCGGCGCGCGTGAACCGACCCCATAGGCGCCAGTCGTTGGTCCACGTGACTTCCGCGTAGGCCTTGACCTGAGGGCGGTCGAGGGCGTCGGCGAAATAGGGCGAGACGTGGTCCTGGGAGGTGGTGTGACGGGCGACGCCGGTGGTGCGATTGACCTCGAAGAAACGCGGATTGTCCAGGCCTTCGGTACGGCGGGCACTCCCGTACAGGTAGAGGCTGTGACCGGGCGCCGTGTAGCCGTAGCTGCCGTACCCTCCGGTCGACGTGTAGCGCGTCACATGCTCAACGCCAACCTCGGTGCCCGGCGCCGTGGAGGCACTGCGGGTGATGATGTTGATGACCCCGGCGATGGCGCCGGGGCCATAGGTCACCGACCCCGGTCCCCGAATGACCTCGATACGTTCGATATCGTTAAGGTCCCAATTCAGGAGTTCCAGTGTGATGCCCTGACTGGCTTTCTGGTTCATGTTGCGCCCGTTGACGAGCAGGAGGATTTTGTAGTTCCGGTCGGCTACGAGGCCCCGGATCCCGATGCGGGGGGCCAGGTGATCCAGCCAGAGCGCGCCGGGAACATAGATCTCGATGAGATCCGCAATATTGCGTGCGGGCGTGATGGCGATCATCTCGCGCGTGATGGTCGTGATGCAGACGGGGGCGAGGGAGAGCTTGCTGCCGGTCACATTCCCGATGATCACTTCGGTGTTGAGCAGATCTTCGAGCGACAGGTTGAAAACCTGATTGCTGTTGGCCTCGGCACAGGTTCCGACGAAGCCACTCCACACAACCAACACCGACCCAACGAACGCCAGCCCAAGCTTCGTACGTCTCATGGTGCTCCCGTGATGTTTGGGGAATGATCTACTGCAATGTCGCTATATTCTACCTCCAGACAAA
>CAYOIT010000121.1:10654-14388 GCA_964404035.1 uncultured Verrucomicrobiota bacterium
GTCAATGGAGACCATTCGGGAGTCATTGTGGCGGGAAAATTCGAGCGGGGGCCGCACCGCGGGCAGGGCAAGGTGGCGAACGCCTCCGAACGCGATCGGATCCGGGCGTTGCAGCTGATGGTCAAGGCCATGGACCGACTCGAACACGATGTCGCGGCGGCCAAGGGATCCGCCACCCCGGCCAGCGCGGGTGAGGTGGGGTCGTTTTATGAGGAACTTGCGCGGCAATGGATGGGGAACCGGGGCTACAACGAGGCCTGGCGGCTACAGTACCTGAGCGACCTGACCGTTCTGCCGGACTACGAGGAAGGGTATTGGTACTATCGGGGCGGACAGCCGCGCGGTGCCACCGTGGACGAAAAAGGGAATCCGGTGTTTCACGCCCTCCCGAAGTCCTTCGCCGAGGCCAGGACCGACGGCGAGCGGTGGCGCTGGTGCCTCATGCAGGCCATGGAACGGGATTCAGCCCGCACCGACTCGGTGAAGTATCAGTTTGCGGGTTTCCTGAGTCAGCAGTTCGGCGTTCAAACCATGGCGGATTATGGCTGGGCCGGGCGTAACCGGGATCAGGACGAGGACAAGGCCGAGAGCGGTACGTATGCGCTGCACACGCTGGCTGATGACGAATCCATTGCCCGGCTGGCCACCGGCATCAAGCGCTTCCGCCTCCCGGCCGAATACGATTTCATCAAGATCTACCGGGAGATCGGCAACTCGAAATCCGGATACGCCGAGTCGGCACTGAACACGCTGGCGGAGATTTTCGCCAACCGGCGGCAGTATGAGCCGGCAGCCGAGTGCTGGCGGTTGAGCATCAAGAACCATGGCGCCGGCCACGAGCAGTGGAAGACGAAGCGGCTGGACCAGATCGTGAATAGATGGGGCCGGTTCGAACCGGTCATGACGCAACCCGCAGGGGAAGGGGCCACGGTCGACTACCGGTTCAGGAACGGCCATGCCGTCACGTTCGATGCCCGCGAAGTCAAGGTCGGCGAGCTGCTGGGCGATCTCAAGGAGCACCTGAAATCCAATCCACGCGAACTGGACTGGCAGCGCCTGAACTTGGGCAACATCGGCTTCATGCTGGTGGAAAAGAACCAGAAGCAGTACGTCGGGGAGGAAGTGGCGCGGTGGGAGCAGAAGCTCGAACCCAAGCCCCGTCATTTCGACCGGCTGATCACCGTCAAGACCCCGTTGAAGAAAGCGGGGGCGTATCTGCTGACAGCCACCCTGGACGACGGGAACGTGAGCAAGATCATCCTTTGGATCGACGACACGGTGATCGTTCGGAAGAACCTCGACCAGGCGACGTACTTCTACGTGGCGGACGCCGTCAGCGGCAACCCCCTGCCGAAGATCAATGTCGAGTTCTTCGGGTACCGACAGGAATCGGTGACCTGGGAAAAGGCGATCGGTCGGCACTATAACGTCCTGACCACGGCTTTTGCCGAGTACACGGATGCCATGGGGCAAACGACGCCCGCGCAGAAGGATCTGCAACAGGGCTACCAGTGGCTCATCACCGCCACCTCCAAGGAGGGGCGACTGGCGCTTCTGGGGTTCTCGCACGTGTGGTATGGCCAGTACCACGACCAGCAGTACAACGAGCGCAAAGTGTTCGGGATCACCGATCGCCCGGTGTACCGGCCAGACCAGGCGGTAAAATTCAAGTTCTGGGTCGGTGAGGCCAAGTATGACCGGGAGGATACGCCTGTCTTTGCCCGGCAGGAATTTGCCGTGATCGTTCAGAACCCGCAGGGCGAAAAGGTCTTTGAGAAGACCTACAAGACCGATGACTACGCCGGGTTGAACGGCGAGTTCAGCCTGCCCAAGGACGCGCCGCTGGGCCAATATCTGGCATACCTCTGGAAAGACGGGGCCAGTTTGGGCGGCGTGAATTTCCGCGTGGAGGAGTACAAGAAACCCGAGTTCGAAGTGACGGTCGAGGCGCCGAAGGACCCGGTCCGGCTGGGTGAGGCGATCACGGCGACCATCACGGCCAAGTACTACTTCGGCACCCCGGTGAAGAGCGCCAAGGTGAAGTTCAAGGTGATGCGGTCCGACTACAGCGCCAACTGGTATCCGCCGATGCGGTGGGACTGGTTCTATGGGCCCGGCTATTGGTGGTTCGCCTCCGACTACGCCTGGTATCCGCGCTGGAGCGACTGGGGCTGCCGGTGTCCCCGCTGGTGGTGGTGGCCGTCGCCGCAGACGCCCCCGGAACTCGTGGCGGAGACCGAGGTGCCCATCGGCGAAGATGGCACCGTGAAGGTGCCGATCGACACCCGGCCCGCGGCTGAGCTGCATGGCGATACCGACCACAAGTATACGATCGCGGCGGAGGTCACCGACGAGTCGCGCCGGACGATCGTGGGCGAGGGCTCGGTGCTGGTGGCGCGCAAGCCGTTCAAGGTCTACGCCTGGGTGGATCGCGGTCATTACCGGCCGGGCGAAGTCGTGCGGGCAGATTTCTCGGCGCGCACACTGGACAACAAACCGGTCAAGGGGCGCGGGGAACTCGTGCTTTACCGCATCGACTACAAGGACAACCAACCGGTTGAGCACACCGTTCAGGAATGGGACTTGGATACGGACGACGAGGGCGCGGCGACCCAGCAACTGAAAGCCTCCCAGGCCGGGCAGTACCGGTTGGCCTACACGGTCACCGACAGCCAGCGGCACAAGATCGAAGGGGCCTACCTGTTCGTCGTGCGGGGCGAGGGGTTCGACGGCAAGGACTTCCGCTTCAACGAAATCGAACTGGTTCCGGACAAGCGGGAATATGCTCCGGGAGAGAAGGTCCGGTTGATGGTCAATACAGACCACCCCGACGGCACCGTGCTGCTGTTCGTGAGGCCGGCGAACGGGCTCTATCTGCCGCCCAGGGTGTTACGGCTGACGGGCAAGAGCACGGTGGAGGAAATCACGGTGGCGAAGAAGGACATGCCGAACTTCTTCGTAGAGGCGGTGACGGTCTATAACGGCAAACTGTACAGCCAGATGCGGGAAATTGTTGTGCCGCCTGAGAAGCGCGTGCTGAACGTTGAGGTGCTGCCCTCGGCCCTGAGCTACAAGCCGGGCGAACCGGCACGCATTCGGGTCCGGCTGACGGACTTTTTCGGGAAGCCCTTCATCGGCTCCACGGTGCTGAGCGTCTACGACAAGTCGGTGGAGTATATCTCGGGCGGGTCGAATATTCCCGAGATCAAGGCCTTCTTCTGGAAATGGCGCCGGCAGCACCGGCCGGTCACGGAATCGAGCCTGGCGCGTTCCTCCTCGAACCTGACGCTGCCCAAGATGCCGGCCATGACGATGCTTGGGATCTTTGGAGAGAACGTCATCGATGAGCTCGGGTCCCTCGGGTCGGGCGGTGGGGGGGGGGACCGTGGTGTGGTGAGGGGGCTGCAATTCGGCATGAAGAGGAAGAGCGGCGCCATGGTCGACTCGGATGCCCTGATGCCGGCGTCGGCCCCCATGGCCATGGCGGGACTGGCATCAGCGGCAGACGGAAAAATGGAAGTGGCTGAGGCCATGGACAAACGCAGTGACGCCTCCGGCGCGGGTGAGGGACTCGAACCACCGGCCGTCCTTCCGACCGTTCGCAAGGATTTCGCCGATACCGCCTTCTGGAAGGCTGTGCTCGACACCGATTCGAATGGTGTCGCCGAAGTGAGTTTCAAGATGCCGGAGAACCTGACGGGCTGGAAGGTTCGGAGCTGGGCCATGGGGCCGGG
>CAYOIT010000122.1:0-14308 GCA_964404035.1 uncultured Verrucomicrobiota bacterium
CCCCTAACGTGTAACCCTTTGTTTTACCGTGAGTTCTGAGTGCTGAAGAATGAGCCCTGAGATAGGGCAGGTTATCACCAAACCTTCTTGTGATTGCGGCGGGAAAAGAAGATGCTATTTCCCCGTTACGGCTCGGACGACGCCGGGCAGGTGATGTTGACGGAAATCGAGATCAGGAGATGATAACGTGAAATTTGGTGTTTGTGGGGACCCAATGGTAGCAGGGGCGGCAGCCCAAGCCTCTTACGACTTCGCCGAATGGTCGGTCGGCGCCTTGTTGAAGCCCCGGGAGTCTGACGAGGCCTTCCGTACGGCGCTCGCTGAAGCGCGTGCCGCCAAGTTGCCCTATCCCGTCGTTAACTGCTTTGTGCCCGGGGACCTCAAGATCACCGGTCCTGAGGCCGACCTGGCGAAACTGAGAACGTATGTGGCCACGGCGTGCAAACGTGCCGAGCAAGCCGGTGTGGAGGTCATCGTTTTTGGGTCGGGTGGCGCGCGCCAGATCCCTGAAGGATTTGATGCGCAGGCGGCGCACAGGCAACTGGTGGCCTTTGGCTCCATGGTGGCCCCGATCGCGGGCGACCATGGCGTGGTGGTGGTTGTCGAGCCCCTGGGGCGTGCGGAATGCAACGTGATCCACACGGTGGCCGAAGGCGCCGTGCTGGTGAGGGAGGTTGCGCATCCCGCTTTTCGTCTGCTGGTGGACAGTTACCACATGATGCGGAACGACGATTCCTGCGATGACATCGTCACCTATGCAGGCCTGTTGTCGCATGTTCACATCGCGACCTGCGCGAACCGTCTCACACCCGGCGCCGAACCCTGCGACTTCGGTCCCTTCTTTGCCGCTTTGATCAAGGGCGGCTACAAGGGGCGAGTGTCGATCGAAGCCAAGATCAACGACCCGGCCAAGGATCTTCCGGAAGCACTGGCCCTGATGAAGCGCCTGGCAGGCATTTCATCTCCAACCTCATAAGGAAGGTGAGTTCGGCTGGGTCTTGGACTGTACCGTCGAGGCATGCGACGCATGTGCGTCGCATCTTCCGGGAGTAGCTTAATGTCGATTGTCCATATACGACCCAAGCGCATTCCCGCAGGCCCGCACATAGATGAGCGGCCGGGTAGGCTTGAGACTGTTGTGCCGCCGGCAGAGGTCCCGCCGCGGGCTTTGCGCGGGATCGTTACAGACCGCGACGTAGGCCTTGACCAGTTCGCGCAGGGTCGTGATGTCGGTGTTCATGGTTGATTCTAAGGTGGACTACCCGTCATAGCGGGTTCGGGGAGGCGATGGGCGGCTCACAACTGGCGCGCGCGGGGTGACGGCGGAGGGGCGGGCAGTGCGTCCTGGATTCAGCGCGGAAGCGGTCGATGCCGTAGTGGCGGTGAAGGGGAAGTTACCGCTCAATGAGATCCTCCGGTGCCTCTGAATGTCTATGATTACATGCGTCGTGATTTTGATTTCCCGACTTGCTGCAAAGATGTACGGTGTTTCACATGAAGAACGGTGTCTTGATCGCCAAGCTGCAGTCGCTCGAAGTCGCGCTCAATGAGCTTCGGTCGCTGGGCAGGCTCACCTCCGACCAACTGCGGGACGACTGGCGCACGCGGCGGGCCGTCGAACGCGATCTCCAAATCGTGATCGAAGTGGTGATTGACGTGTGCCAGCGCGTCATTGCGCTGCACCAGCAGGCGCCGGCGGCGACGAGCGCGCAGGCTATTGAACGGTGCGTTCAGCTTGGCGTCCTTGCGCAGAACCCTGCCTACGAGAAGATGGTCCAGTTCCGGAACTTCGTTGTGCATCGCTACGAAAACATCGATGTCGAGATCGTGGCGGACATCGTCAATAATCGCCTGGGCGATTTCGATCGCTTCCGTGATGAGGTGTTGAGGTACTACAGACGTGAAGATTAGCCTTGAAAGTATTGGGGACGCCGTGCGCGTTCCCGGCATCGTCGGCGGATGGCTTTTCGGTTCCGCCCGCCAGGGCGACATCCGGGTTGGCGGCGATGTCGATATCGGCGTGCTTTTCGCCGTCAAGCCCGGACTGGACGCGTTAGCGGAGTGCCGGGCCCGGCTGCAGATGGCGCTGGGATTTGACGACATCGACCTGGTCTCTCTCAATGACGCTTCTCCGATCCTGCGATTCGAGGCGTTGTGCGGGACGCGTATCCACTGCGCAGATGAGGATCGGTGCGCGGAGTTCGCATCACTGACGGCCAGGGAATACGAGGACGAAATGGCGATGAGCCACCGATGGGCCGCAGCCTAGGGACGTGGACCCACGTCCGGCAAGAGTAGGCAGCACGAAGGGGGGATAGGGACAGAGGGAATAGTGACAGGGCGACGTAGCGCCCCGCCCTCTGGCGCTCGCCTCGGTCCGTCTGGCCGCATGATCGGGACGGCCTGTTTTGGGGCTTTTTTGGGGCTTGCATTTCAGGCGCCAATCCGTATCATCACCGCCTTTCTTAACAGTCCCGGATGTTCTGGGACGGAAGCGAGCGTCATGCCGGCCTCCGGTATGACCAAAGCGGATTGTCCCGCCAATGCGGGACCAGAAAGTGGAGGAATAGTTGTGGATACTGCCCAGATACCGTCCGAAGTCACCGTTCAAGAACTGCTCGATGCCGGCGTTCATTTTGGTCACCAGACCAAGCGTTGGAATCCCAAGATGAAGTCGTTTGTCTTTGGCAAACGCAACGGGATTCACATCATCGACCTCGACAAGACCGTCGAACAACTCGCCAAGGCCAAACAATTTGTTTCCGACACGGCTTCCCATGGCCGGCCGATTCTGTTCGTCGGGACCAAGAAGCAGGCGCAGCAGGTCACCAAGGATCTGGCGGTTTTCTGCGGCCAGCCCTTTGTCAACACCCGCTGGTTGGGCGGTACACTCACCAACAGCCAGACCATCCGCAAGCGCATCAAGTACCTTCGCCAGTTGGAGAAGATGGAGAAGGACGGCTCGTTCGAGAAGATGCCGAAGAAGGAAGTCTCGGTCCTGCGTCATGAGCTGGAGAAGCTGCGGAAGAACCTGTCGGGTATCGCCGACCTGGATGGCAAGCCCGGTGCCATGTTCGTGGTGGATGTGAATCGCGAAGCGATCGCCATTGCCGAAGCCAACCGTCTGCATGTTCCCGTCATCGCCATCGTGGATACGAACTGCGATCCCGAGCTGATCGATTACCCGATTCCCGGCAACGACGATGCCATCCGCGGCATCAAGCTGATTGCCGGTGTGTTGGCGAACGCCATTGCCAAGGGCGCGTCGGAGTATTCCAAGATCGCCGCCGAAGAGGCCCGTGCCCGTCAGGCCGCCGGTCTTCCCCCGATCGAAGCCGAAAAGCCGGCCGAAGAGGGACGCCGCCAGGATCGTCGTCCCCGCAATGACAACCGTGGTGGTCCGCGTGGCGATAACCGCGGAGCCCCGCGCCGTCGTCCGGCCGCCAGGCCTGCGGCTCCCGCCGCCCCCGCAGCAGCAGCGCCTGCCGCCGCCGCACCGGCTGCCGAGGCCGTACCGCCGGCCGCCTCAGGAGAGACGGCGGCCGAGAAGGTCTGATACGGGTAACGAGAAATTGATCCAGTATGTGGCCGGTTGGTTTGCCCCGCCGGCCTTGTCGAGAGAAGGAGACAGACGATGGCTGATATCACAGCAGCAATGGTTCAGGAATTACGCGAGGCGACCAACGTTGGAATGATGGAGTGCAAGCGGGCGCTGGTGGAAGCCGGTGGCGACAAGGACAAGGCTATCCGCCTCCTGCGCGAGCGTGGCGTGGCCATCGCCGCCAAGAAGGCCAGCCGGACCGCCAATCAGGGCTTGATCTCCGCCGCCACACGCGATGGCAAGGTTGGAGCCCTGATCGAGGTCAACTGCGAGACCGACTTTGTCGCGAAAAACGATGGGTTTCTGAAGTTCGTGAAAGGCCTGGCGACCAAGGCGCTCGATTTGGCCGATGGAACGATGGGCGAGGCCGTCAAGGCCGACGTGACCGCCAAAGTGGCCGAGATCGGCGAGAACATCATTGCCAAGCGCAATGTCCGTTACACGCTTCAGGGCAACGGCCTGATCGTCACCTACATCCACCTGGCCGGGAAAGTCGGGGTCATGCTGGAGATCGGGTGTGATAAGGAAGTCACCGCCGCGAACGCCGGATTTCAGGAGCTCGCGAAGGAACTGGCTTTGCATGTCACCGCCTGCAGCCCGAAATACCTGGTGCGGACCGAGGTTCCGGCCGATGTCGTGACGGCTGAGCGCGAAATTTACGCGAAGCAGGTCACGGGCAAGCCGGCCAACATCGTTGACAAGATTGTGGACGGCAAGATGGGCAAGTTCTACTCGCAGGTGTGCATGGTGGAGCAGGGGTTTGTGAAGGATCCCGACACCTCCGTGACCAAGCTGCTCGAGGCCAAGGGCAAGGAACTGGGCGACACGCTCAGCATCCGCCGGTTCGCCCGCTATCAAGTCGGCGAATAAGACGTGCGATAACGCGAACGACGGGCCGGGACTTCCCGGCCCGTTTGTTTTGTGGTATACGATCCAGGCATGTCGTCAGCCCCCAACCAGAAACGTCGATTTTCTCCCAGGCTGCCGTTGTCGGCGCTGGATGGCGGATTGCCCATCGGCCGCATGATTGCCCCCCTGCTGAAGACCATCAAGTTGGAGGAGCAGTCCCGATTGGGGGTGTTGATCGAGAAATGGGAGCCGGCGATGGGCAAGGCCGTGGCCGCACATACGCGTCCAGGGCGCCTGTTCAGTGGCGAACTCACGGTGTTTGTCGATAGTTCCGTCTGGCTGAGCGAACTCCAACGCTATGCCCAGCGCGAAATGCTGACGAATCTGCAGAAAGCGTTCGGAGCGGAGACGGTCCGGAAAGTCCGGCTGCAGCTTGACCCGGGGGAACAGGCCAGGTAGGGCCACGGCGCCAAAGGATTGGCGCCCTCCAGGGGAATGAACAGATTATTGTCTTCGTATTCTGGAGGGCGGCAATCCCTTGCCGCCGGAGTGCGAAGGGACGCAATCTTCCGAATCGGAACATGAACGGCTGCCCTACTGCCCTTCGGTGTTCTCAGGGAAGAAGGCCTTGATCTGGGCGTCGAGGGAGGGGTTCGCGCGCAGCGCCTCACCGGTGAACTCCGTGGCCAGTTTCCGGGCCGCCTCGTTGCCGTTCCCGGCTTCGAAGACATAAACCGCCGCAGCGAGGTTCTGCCGAGCGGCTTCTCGCCGGGGTAGCTCAGGGCTTCCCACGTAATGTCGGATGAACCTTACCATTTGGGCGGGGGGCACCTGATCCCATGGAATCGTTCCGCCGCGCACGGTGACTTTGTCTTCGTCGGCCGCCAGGATATCCTTGGAATTGAGCCAGCCAAATTTGTAGCCGGTTGCCGGATTGGCCTTAGCTTCAGCGGCGACGCCTTCAATGATGAAAGTCTTCAATCCTTCCATCATTTTGTAACGCTCGGAAGTCAGTTTCCACGCCTCTTTTCCGGGATCGGTTTTCAGACCCTTTTCAAGGGCGGCCAGGGCCTCTCCGGCCTGCTTGAAATGGTTCTGCTGGATCTGCGGGCTGTTGTTCTTCCGGAGATCCTGGACCAGCCGGACCTCGGCCTGAAGCTGGCGTTCCTTTTCAGCCGCTTCGCGCTGGGCGGCGGCTTCTTCACGGGCCTTCTGTTCGGCTTCAGCGCGTTCCTTGGCTTCGCGCTCGGCGGCTGCCGCCTGCCCGGCGGCGGCCTCGGATATCCGTTTCTTCAACGCCAGCAGGTCTTTGAAGGCAACCTCGGCCCGGTCGGCTTCAACCTTGAAAGATTCGGTGATCAGCAGCGCCTGCGCGGGAAGATTGGTGATCGCCGCCAGGACCTGTTCCGCCTGGATCGAATTGGTGGTCGCGATCAGTGAGACGAGATTGGTGCCTGCCGCATTGGTGATGGCCTGCAACTCCACAAGGAGACCCGCAAGGGTGCCCGTGGCAGACTGGCTGACGAGTTGGACCAGAGCGGTGGTGTTGGTCTCCGCCTCCGCGATCAGGTTGAGGTCCGTCAGTTTGTTGGTCGAAGAGAAGATGGCCGAAGCCGCCATGTCGAGATCGGTCATCCATGGTTTTGTGGCCTGAGCCCGCAGTGCGGTGTTACTGGTCAACGTCACCAGAGTGCTCCAGGCGGCCTCGGCGGACGCGCGTGTCCGGGCGAGGAGGCTGTTCTCTTTTTCAGAGGCCAATCGCTCGGCGGTCACTTTCTTGTGGTGAAAGAGGCCCCAGGTTGTGCCGCCCGCGGCCAGCAACAGACCGAGCACGCTTCCCCCCACGATCAGTCCGATCTTGAGGCCGCGTTTCATGCGCGGTTTCTCTTCAGAAAGCGCTGCCAAAGAAGGACTCGCCCCCACGCCGGAGTGTCCGGCATGTATGGTCAGCGGGCCGGACGAAGCGGGCGGGGGCGTGATCAACCCGCCCCCTCTTCTCTTGGTCAGAACGATCCGGCCGCCCTTTTTGGCCACCGGTCCGAAGGCTCCGGAAGGGAGGGGTTTCAGAGTGGACTGGGTCTTGCGGATATCGCTGAGCAGGGAGGCATAGGTGGGGTAACGACGGCCAGGCTCGGGATCGAGCATGCGCGCGACGATGGCTTCCACTTCGGGGGCTATATCGGGACGAAGGGTCCGCAGCAGGGGGGCGGGCTGGACGAGGCGGGCTTTGACAACATCGATCGGGGTTTCGCCATCGAACGGCGGCTTGAGCGTCAAGGCATGAAAGATCGTGCCGCCCAGGCTGTAGATGTCCGAGCGGGCATCGCCCGGCTGGCCGCGGATCTTCTCGGGAGCGATGTAGTAGGGCGTTCCCCAGATACCCTTGACCGTGGCTTCCTTGCTTTGCTTGAAACGCGCCAGTCCGAAATCGACGACCTTCGCGATGCCGTTGTTATCCATCAGGATGTTTTCCGGCTTCACATCCCCGTGGATCAAGCCGATGGCGGCGGCGGCATTGAGGCCTTCGGCCACCTCGGCGGCGATCTTAATGACGAGGGATTCGTTGAGGGGCTCGCCCTTGGCGATCATCTGATCCAGGCGGCCGCCCTCCAGCAACTCCATCACCATATAGGGTTGGCCGTGCGCCACGCCAAAGGAGTAGATCTGGACGATGTTGGCGTGGTTGAGTGCTGCGGCGGCTTGAGCCTCACGGCGGAAGGTGGAGACGAAATCCTGATTCTCGCCGAGGGTGGCGAGCATGACCTTGATGGCGACCCAGCGATCGAGGGAGGTGTCGCGTCCACGATAAACCACCCCCATGCCGCCTCTTCCGAGAAGCTCGACCAGCAGGAAAGCGCCCAGCCGTGTTGGAACGGTTTGGGGTGTATGGCATTCCGGACAGGCGATTTCGGTGAAGGCCGCGAGCCCTGACACGTCCAAGAGGTGCGCGCAGTTGGAACACGCCATTTCAAGGACGGGTTCCGTCAAAATGTCCGTTTGGCTTATCCCCATGATTTACGAAACTCTTGTTCTGTTAAATGGCATTGTGCATACTGGGTGATTCGGTGTCGAGAGGAAACACGGTTATTGGCAGAATCCATGGACCCCATTTGCTTCAAAATCGGTTCGCGCCCCGTCTACTGGTACGGCGTCATGATGGCACTGGCCTTTCTGGCGGGTATTACCCACTGGCAGGCGCTGGGCCGTCGGACCGGCCGGCGTGATGTTGCTTTCGCCAGCGACCTGGCCTTCTGGCTCATGGTCGGCGGGATCGTGGGAGCGCGACTGGTGTATGTCCTCGCCAATATCAACTATTTCTTCGACGCGCCGATGGAGATCATCCGTGTGGACCAGGGTGGGCTGGTCTATTACGGCGGGCTGATCGGCGCCTCGCTGGCTTTTCTGGTGTTTGCCCGCAGGCGACGGGAGGCGGTGCTTGATCTGGCTGATTTTGCGATCACCGCCCTGCCGCTGGGCCATGCCTTGGGGCGGGTGGGATGCTTCCTGAACGGCTGTTGCCAGGGACGGGTTGTGGAGACGCCTTGTCTGCTGGCGGCCAACCTGCAGCGCTATCCTGTGCAACTTTATGAGGCGGTCTTCAACCTGGTGGTCTATGTCGTCCTTAGCGTGGTCTACCTTCGCTATCACCGTCAGCGCCATGGCTTGGTTCTGGCGGTTTACCTGCTGATGTACCCCACGGGACGGTTTCTCCTGGAATTCCTGAGAGGCGACGAGCGGCTGCGGTACGGTTGGTTTTCAGTGGCCCAGTATCTGAGTCTGGCCTTGGTGGCGGTCGGAGCGGGCTTGTGGATGGTCGTTCAGCGGCAGCATGAAAACGCTCATCGTACCCCCTGAAGGGACCGGCCAACGACTGGACGCCTGGTTGGGCACGCAGGTGCCGGACTTGTCTCGTTCCCGAATTCAGAGCCTGATTCGATCCGGGCATATTCGCCTGAAAGGGCAGCCTGCCAAACCCAGCCAGAAACTCTCGCGGGCGGTGGAAGTCAGCATCGAAATCCCGGAGCCGGTGGCCTCTGAGCTTCTGCCCGAAGCCATTCCCCTGGATATTCTTTACGAGGACGCCGACATGATTGTGGTCAACAAGCCGGCCGGGCTTGTGGTCCACCCCGCCGCCGGGCATGCCTCAGGGACACTCGTCAACGCGCTTCTGGCGCATTGTCCGGACTTGACCGGCATTGGCGGCGAAAAGCGCCCCGGGATTGTGCACCGGCTCGATCGTGATACCACCGGGGTGATCGTGGTCGCCAAGCATGAAGTTGCCCTGCGCGCCCTGATGAACCAGTTCCGGCATCGCCAGGTCGCGAAAGAATACCTGGCCCTCGTCTGGGGACAGTTGTCACCGCCGTCGGGTCGGGCCGAAACGCTGATCGGGCGCAGTTCTCGTGATCGCAAGAAAATGAGCGCCACTCCCTCCTCCGGGCGTCCGGCGATCACGGTCTACAGGACGCTGGAGACTTTCAAGGCCGCCTCGTTGCTGAGTGTGGTCATCGAAACAGGGCGCACGCATCAGATCCGGGTCCACATGGCGTTCCTGGGGCATCCCGTCGTGGGCGATGCCCAATACGGACGATCCCGGCGCGATGCTTTGCCCATTCCCGTCCCCGGGCGACAGATGCTGCACGCCTTCCATCTGGGGCTGAAGCACCCGCAGACGGGCAAAGATTTGACATTCGAGGCACCCATGCCCATAGATATGCGCGACACACTGGAAGCGTTAAGAAGAGAAACCTGAGAAGAGAAACCTAAGGGATGAAGCCTGAGTCCGAAAAGACGCAGGGAAGAAAGCAATTCATGAAGACACCAGATGGCAGGGTATTTGTTTTGAGCGCGTTGCTGGCCCTGGGCGGGGGCGCCGCTCTTGACGCGGCTTCGTCAGTCGGCTGGCGTGGCGATGGAACCGGTTCCTATCCGTCGGCCAAGCCGCCGACGGTGTGGTCTTCCACCTCCAACGTGATCTGGAACACGCGGCTCGCGAAGTTTTCGAATGCCTCACCATTGATTCTCGGAGACCGGCTGTTCATCTGTTCCGAGCCGGCCACACTGGTCTGTGTGGCCTTGGCGGACGGCAAGATTCTTTGGGAAAAGGAGAATGCCTACGTTGACATTCTTCCGCCAGACCAGGTTGAAAAGGTCAGGCAGGATCGCGCCGCCGCGGTGGCACTGCAGGGCCGGATCAACCCGCTCAAGAAGGAATCCAAGAAGCTTGACGATCAGGTCCGCAAGGAACCCGAAAACGCCGAAGCCAAAGCGCGGCTGGAGAAGGTGAAGAAGGACCTGGGCGAGCTCGAAGGGCAGCTCGGCCCGCTGAACGCCTTCGCCGATCCGGCGACGCACGACGTGAACGGCTATTCCTCACCCACTCCCGCCACCGATGGCAAACGGGTCTACGTGCTTTTCGGCACGGGAGTGGCCGCCTGCTACGAACCCGACGGCAAACGGGTGTGGGCCCGCCTCATCGAAAAACCGTCCCACAGCTGGGGCGTTAGCGCGTCACCCCTGGTGATCGGAAGCAAGATGCTGTGTCATATTCTGAAGCTGACGGCGCTCGACACCGCGACGGGCGACGTGCTGTGGTCGACCCCGTCGCGTCCGGTGTGGGGATCGCCGGTGGGGACCCGCATCGGCGACACCGAGGTGGCCATCACGGCAGGCGGCGACATCATTCGCGCCGCGGACGGCAAGTTGCTGGCGCAGAAGGTGTCGGGATTGGATTACTGCGCGCCTTTGGTCGAGCGGGGGCTGGTGTATTTTGTGCAGAACGGCGGCAAAGCCATTCGTCTTCCCGCGACGGCGGAGGAGCCTTTCAAAACCGAGGTCGTCTGGGAGACCAGTCCCAAGAAAGAACGCTACTACGCGTCGCCTGTCCACCTTGACGGCCTGCTGTACGGTGTGACGCAGCACGGCGATTACAGTGTTATCGATGCCCTTGACGGCCGCGTCGTGCTGGAGAAGAAACTGGACCTTGGGGGAACCTTCTACCCGAGCATCACGCTGGCCGGCGGCCTCCTGTACGTGAGCGGCGACAGCGGGAAGACGGTTGTTCTTCAGCCGGGCCGGGACTACAAGGAGCTCGCCCGCAATGTGCTGGAACCTTTCCGAAGCAACCCTGTGTTTGCCGGAGAGCGACTGTATGTACGGACACTGAAAGGACTGTATTGCATCGGTCGATAGGAGACTCATGACCCAGAAAAAAGCAGGCGTTTACACAGGGGCCTACACGAGCGAAATCAGTTTCCCGATGGGAGGCATCGGGAGCGGGTGTGTCGGACTCGCGGGCAACGGTCGGCTGGTGGATTGGGAACTGTTCAACCGGCCGAATAAGGGCGGTCTCAATGGTTTCAGCCATTTTGCCATTAAGGCGGAGCGCGGCGGCAAGCTGTTGGATGCACGCGTCGTGCAGGGCGATCTGATGGGGCCCCGTGCCGGAAACGGGACCGCGGCGTATGCGGGATTCGGGTTTGGTCCAGACCGGGCCACCATGGCGGGACTGCCGCATTTCCGGAAGGTGACCTTTCAGGGACAATTCCCCCTGGCCAATCTGACGTTTGAGGAACCGGCCTTTCCGGGCACCGTGAGCCTGACCGCCTTCAACCCCTTCATTCCTCTCAATGACACGGATTCGAGCCTTCCGGCTGCCTTTTTCGAGTTCGAGGTCACGAACACCGCCGCGGAATCCACCGAGTTCACCCTGGCGTTCACCGTCAAGAATCCGCATCGCGAAAAGAGCGTCAACCGTCTGGCGAAGCAGGGCGCGATGACGCTGGTCCAGTTGGCCAACGACGCCTTGCCCGTGGATGACGTAGCCTATGGGGATCTCAGTCTGGGCACCGATGCCGCTGATGTCAGCCTTCAGGAGTATTGGTTCCGCGGCGCATGGTTTGACAATCTGGGTGTCTGGTGGCGCGATTTCACTGCCCCGGGACCGCTGCAGGGTCGGACCTATCCAGCCGGCACGGGAGCCGGGCAGGATCACGCGTCCGTGGCCGCCAGGATGACGGTGCCGGCCGGACAGACCGCGAAGGTGCGTTTCGTCCTGACCTGGAACTACCCCAACGTCACGAATTACTGGAACCCCGAGAAGAAGCCCGAGTGCGGTCCGGGGTGCGACTGTAAGCCGGCCCTCTGGAAGAACTACTATGCCACGTTGTTCAAGGATTCGACGGCAAGCGCGCAGTTCAGCCTGGACCAATGGGATCGCTTATATGCCGAGACGCTGAAGTTCAAGGACACCTTGTTTGCTTCCACGCTGCCCGAGGCCGTGGTGGATGCCGTTTCCGCCAATATTTCGATCCTCAAAACCCCCACCGTCCTGCGGATGGAGGATGGCTCGCTCTACGGCTTCGAAGGCTGTTGCGTCGGCGCAGGGTGCTGCGAAGGATCCTGCCAGCACGTCTGGAACTATGCTTACGCCCTGCCGTTCCTGTTTCCGAAACTGGAGCGGTCCATGCGCGACGTGGAATACCGCCACAACATGGGGGAGGATGGCGGGCTGTCCTTCCGGGTCCAACTGCCCCTCGGCCGGGCGCGATCGGGGTTCAGGCCCTGCGCTGACGGGCAGTTCGGCACGATCATGAAGATGTACCGCGAATGGAAGATCTCGGGAGACACCGGGTGGCTCAAGCAATGGTGGCCCTCGATCAGGAAGTCCATCGAGTTCACCTGGGCGCCGACGAATGGGGACAAGTGGGATCCCGAAAAGACGGGGGTGTTATGGGGGCGCCAGCACCACACGTTGGATATGGAGTTGTTTGGCCCCAACTCATGGTTGACCGGGTTCTACCTTGGGGCCCTCAAAGCCGGCGCGGAAATGGCCGACGTCTGCGGCGAACCGGAGGTGGCGGCGGAGTATCGCGCGCTCTTCAGCCGGGGGGCGGTGTGGGTTGACACCGTTCTGTTCAACGGCGACTACTATCATCAGCAGGTTGATATCAAGAACCGGGCGCTGCTCGAGCCTTACAGCACCCTGACGGCGGAGCGGGGCTACCTGCCCGGGGATGCGTACCATCAGTACTGGGACGAGGAGCATCAGGAACTCAAGTATCAGGTGATGGAAGGGTGCGGCATCGACCAGGTTCTGGCCCAATGGCATGCGAACCTCATGGGGCTTGGCGATCTGTTCGATCCGGGACAGACGAAAAAGGCGCTCCGTGCCATCTACAGACATAACTTCAAACCGTCCATGCGGGAGTGTGCCAATTTCTGCCGTCTCTACTGCCTGGAGGACGAGGCGGGGACGGTGATGTTCGAGTGGCCGGAAGGAACATACAAACCGGTGATTCCGATTCCCTATGCGGAGGAGACGATGCACGGGTTCGAGTACCAGGTCGCCTGCCACATGATCCAGGAAGGCATGGTCAGAGAGGGTGTCGAGCTGGTCAGGGCGGTTCGCGACCGGTATGACGGCCGGACGCGCAATCCTTGGAACGAGATCGAATGCGGCAGCAACTATGCGCGTTCCATGGCGAGTTATGCGCTGTTGAACGCTTTCAGCGGGTTCTCCTACGACATGAGCAAAGGCCTCGTGGGGTTTGCTCCTGTGCGGATTCCGCGCACCGGGTTCCGCTGTTTCTGGTCGTTGGACTCGGGATGGGGCGAGGTGGTGTTTGCTGACGGCCGCGTGACCCTGCGCGTGCTGGGTGGCTCCCTGACCGTGAATGCGCTTGACCTGCCTTTCGCGCGGCGGCTGAAGGGATTGGCCGTACGAGTCGACGGGCAGCCGGTGGCGGCTTCACGCAAGGGGGCGCGGATCAGCCTGACCTCTGCGGCCCTGGTTGCGGCCGGTGGCGAGCTGGTTGTTGGCGGGAAATAAGACAGGCCTGCAGGCCTGTGGCGTGACCAAAGAAAACGCCCCGGTTCCGAGTTCGGGACCGGGGCGTTGCTTTTCAGCGATTGAGCCTGGCTCAGCCGGCGAGGGCCGCGTGGGCCGCCGACAACCGTGCGATCGGCACACGGTACGGACTGCAGCTCACATAGTTCAGCCCGCTCTTGTAACAGAACTTGACTGACTCGGGGTCCCCCCCCTGCTCGCCGCAGATACCGACTTTCAGCTTGCTCTTGGTCTGACGTCCCTTCTCCACGGAGATCTTGATCAGCTGGCCCACACCGTCCTGATCGATGGTCTGGAACGGATCCGCCGGGACAATCTTCTGGTCCAGGTAGTCGTTCATGAATCCACCGATGTCATCACGGCTGAAGCCGAACGTCATCTGGGTCAGGTCGTTGGTGCCGAACGAGAAGAAGTCGGCCTCCTGCGCCATACGGTCGGCGAGCAACGCGGCGCGCGGAATCTCGATCATCGTCCCGAACAGGTGCGGGATTTCTTCGATCTTCTTGCGGGCGATGACGTCCTCGTAAACCGTCTTGCAGATGGCCTTCTGGTGCTTGAGCTCGTTCACGTCGCAGGTCACCGGAATCATGATCTCCGGCTGGCACTTCTTGCCGCTCTTGATCAACTCGGCCGCAGCCTCGAAGATCGCGCGGACCTGCATCTCGGTGATTTCCGGGTAGGTGACTCCCAACCGGACGCCGCGATGACCCATCATGGGGTTCGACTCATGCAGCGCATCGCCGCGAGCCTTGACCTCTTTCGGCGAGATGCCGAGGCTGGTGGCCAGTTCCTTCTGCTTGGCCGCGCTCTGGGGCACGAACTCGTGCAGCGGGGGATCGAGCAGGCGGATGGTCACCGGCATGCCGTCCATGGCCGCCAGTGTGGCCTTGATGTCGCTCTTCACGAAGCGGAAGAGCTTCTTCAGGACCGAGGTGCGCTCCGCAACGGACTTGCTCAGGATCATTTTACGCAACAGGAACAGGGGCTCATCGGAGCCCTTGCCGTAGAAC
>CAYOIT010000123.1:0-7037 GCA_964404035.1 uncultured Verrucomicrobiota bacterium
GTGCAGAAGTATGCCGGGCAGCTGATGAACTGCCATGACTTCACCACGAAGATCAAGACGCTGCTCTGCGAGAAGCTCGCCGAAATCCTGCCGGGCGACCTGAAAGGATTCCAGCTCTACGACTGCGGCACCGCTGCCGTCGAGGCCGGGATGCGCGTCATGCGGGCGGGGAGCGGGAAGCATGAGCTGTTGTCCTGTTTCTACGATTTCCATGGCAAGACCTACGGCGCCGTATCGCTGGCCGAGATCCGGTCGCCGGTGTATGGCGCCACGCGGGCGCCCGGCATGCATCTGTTGCCGCGCCCGAATCCGTATCGTCCCCACTGGGCCAAGCCGGACGGCAGTATCGACACCGACAAATACATCGCGTTCTACGCCGAGTATCTGGACCGGGCCACGGTCAATGCCGTGGCTGGATTTGTTCTGGAACCTATCCAGGGGTGGGGCGGCTCGGTGATTCCGCCGGATGACTTCTTCCCCAAACTGCGGAAGTTGTGCGATGACCGCAAGATCCTGTTGATGGCCGATGAAGTGCTCACGAGTTGGGGCCGCACGGGCAAATGGTTGTGCATGGAGCACTGGGGTGTGATTCCGGACGTGGTGTCCATCGGCAAGGGTTTTGGCAACGGATTCCCGGTCACGTGCGTGGCGGTGCGGGAGCCCTTCAAGGAGAAATTTGAGGCGATCAGCGCCTCCAGCAGCTATGGCGGGAACCCGATGGCGTGCGCGGCAGCCCTGGCGTCAACCGAGGTCATCGAGCAGGAAGGTCTGTTGGAGCATGCGACGCATTTGGGCGAGTTGTTCGGCAAGCGCATGGAGGCTTGGAAGAAAAAGTTTGCCATCGTCGGCGACACACGCGTCAAGGGGTGCCTGATGGGCGTGGAACTGGTCAAGGACAAGGCGACCAAGGAACCGTTCGATGAGGCCGGAAAACGGGTTTATCAACGGGCGTTTGCTAAGGGGTTGGCCTGGATTCCCGCCGGCCACATCCTGCGGATGAGCCCGCCGATCGTGATGCCCGATGAGGTCGCCCACAAGGCGATGGACATCATCGAGGAATCCATCGGGGAAGTCGAAAAGGAACTGGGTGCCGGGGTATGAGTCTGAAAGCCGGACAGGCGGTCCGAGACATCAGTCCCCCGAAGCCGGCGGCGCTCTTCGGCTATCCCCATGTGGAACGGATCTCGACGGGTGTTCATGACCCGCTGCTCGCCTCGGTGCTGTGGCTGGAGCATGACGGGCAACGGTTGGTGCTGGTAGCACTGGACCTTCTGCTTCTTGAACCGCCGATGGCCCGGGAGATCCGTCGGCGGGTGGCGACCCAGTTGAGGATTCCCGAAGCGGGAGTATTTATCAGTTGCACGCACACCCATTCCGGCCCCGTGACCACGCGGCTGGTGGGGTGGCAGAACGATCTGACGATCCCTCCTCCGGATCCGGAGTACCTGGCCTGGGTGGGCGACCGTGTGGTGGATGCCGCCGGCGCCGCCATGGCCGCCGCCGTTCCCTCTGAAATGGCGTGGACGAGTGCGGACGCACGTGGAGTGGGCGGGAACCGATTATCACGCGATGGTGTGACCGATCCTGAGTGCGGGGTCCTGGCGGTGCGTTCGAGCGTCGGGCAGAAGCCACTGATCGCTGCCGCGCTGATCTACGGGATGCACCCGACGGTCATGCATGAGGATTCCACGCTGGTTTCTTCCGACTTCCCGCATTACACCCGGCAACACCTGCGTGAGTGTTTGGGGGAGAGCGTCACGGTGCTCTTCCATACAGCGCCCTGTGGCAACCAGAGTCCCCGGTATTTTGTCAATGGCCAGACCTTTGCCGAGGCCGAGAGGTTGGGGCGCAAACTTGGCGCGTCCGTGGTCGCGGCGCTCCTTGGCCTCAAGGAGTCCGAGTGGTCGGCTGCCCCTTGCCTGAAGGCGGCGCTGGAGCCGGTGGTCCTGCCGCGTCGCCGACTCCGGGGACTGGCGGAGGCACGGGCCTTGTTGAAGGAGTATCAAGGCACCTACGAGCGGCTGAAGGCGGAGGGCGCGCCGCGACCGGAAGTCCGGACGGCGGAGTGCGCGGTCTTTGGCGCCGAAGGCACTGTGGCGTTGGCCGAAGCGGAAGGGCGCGGGGACATTGAACGGCTCCTGGCTCAGTATGCTCCGTTTGAGGTTCAGACGCTGGGGATTGGCGGCACCTGCGTTGTGGGACTGCCCGGCGAGTGTTTCACGGACTATGCCCTGGCGATCAAGCGGGACGCCAAAGCCCGGACGTTCGTGGTGAGTCTCGTTAACGGCGAATTGCAGGGCTATATTGTGACTCCTGAAGCTCTGGCCGCCGGCGGTTACGAGGCGACGAATGCCATTTTTGCGCCTGAGGCGGGTGGCCTGTTGGTCAAGACCGCATTGGCGATGGTTGAGCGATTGGCGGCAAGGTAGCATTCCCGTGACGGGAGAGAAGGGGAACAGCATGAGAGTTGTGAAATTCGGAGTGATCGGTTGCGGATTGATGGGGCGTGAGTTTGGGAGTGCGACGGCGCGCTGGTGTCATTTGCAGGGAATGGCCGCCCGGCCCGAAATCGTGGCGGTGTGCGATACCAACGCCGACCTGGCGCGCTGGTTCACGGATAGTCTGCCCGCCGTCAAGCAGGTGACGTCCGACTACCGGGTCCTGCTGGCCAATCCCGAGGTCGAAGCGGTCTACATTGCCGTGCCGCACCATTTGCATGCGGACCTTTACTGCGCGGCGATTGAAGCCGGCAAGAGCCTGATGGGGGAAAAACCGTTCGGCATCGACAAAGCGGCGAATGACAGGATCATGGCGTGCCTGGCTAAACATCCACAGGTGTTTGTGCGCTGCAGTTCGGAATCGCCCTTTTTCCCGGCGGTGCAGCGGATCGGAACGATGCTGCAGGCCGAGGCCTTCGGACGGATCATCGAGGTCAACAGCGGGTTCCTCCATTGCAGCGATCTGGATGCCACCAAACCCATCAACTGGAAGCGCATGCTGGCGTACAATGGCGAATATGGCGCGATGGGCGATTTGGGCATGCATGCCTGTCACATGCCGTTCCGGGCGGGCTGGTTTCCCTCGGACGCGCGGGCCGTGCTCTCCAAGATTGTCTCCCAGCGACCGGACGGCAAGGGGGGAATGGCGCCGTGTGAGACGTGGGACAACGCCACCTTGCTCTGTACCGCTGCCGGCAAGGACGGGGCGCCGTTCCCGCTGACGATCAAGACCCAGCGCATCGCGCCGGGTCACAAGAATACCTGGTACCTTGAAATTCTGGGCACGAAGGCGTCGGCACGCTGGAGCAGCAAGCAGATCAACACCATCGAGGTGCTGGAGTACACCGGCGGCGAGCAAGCCTGGCAGGTCATTGACATGGGGCACGAGATGGCGTTCAAGTCGATCACGGGCGGGATTTTCGAGGCCGGTTTCTCGGATTCGATTCTGCAGATGTGGGCGGCCTTCCTCCACGAACTCGTGACGGGGTCTCCGCTCTCCAAGTATGCCGGCTGTGTCACTCCGGCCGAAGTGGCTTACAGCCACAGCCTGTTCACGGCGGCACTCAAGAGCCAGGCGCAAGGCACCACGGAGCGGGTGGGCCCATGATCCTGGCTGTGGATCTCGGGTCCACGTCCTTCAAGGCCGCCGTGTTTGACGGCCGGCTGAAACCGGTCAGCCAGGGGCGGCGGCGGATTGTTCACCGTTTCGCCGCCGGCGGGCGCGTGGAGATCGATGTGGCCCAGGTGCACGCGGCGCTGAAGGGCGCCCTCGCGGAGGCCCGCGTGGCGGAGCATGAGATCCGGGTGATTGCCCTGACCAGTCAGGCGCAGACGTTCACGCTGGTCGGGGCGGATGGACGTCCGCGGATGCCGTTCATCTCCTGGCAGGACGCGAGGGCGGGCGCCGCCGCCGAAGCTTTGAAACGGCGGCTGAAGGATTTTGCGGAACACGCCAGTTTTGGGGACATCCTCCCGGCTCTGCAAATCTGCCAGCTGCGTCAACTGGCGCCCGGTGCCGGCACGATGCCGCTGAAACTACCGTCGTATGTCACACGGCTGTGGACGGGTGAGTCCGTCACCGATAACAATATTGCCGCGATGAGCGGGTTGTACTCGTTGCCGTTGAACGGGTGGTGGCCGGCCGCGCTCAGCGCGTGCGGGTTGCGCGAACGGCAGTTGCCCCGGCTGATCCCGGTTGGGGAGACGGCCGCGGTAACCACGGCCGCGGCACAACGTTTCGGGTTGCCGAAGGGCGTGCCGGTGGTGCTGGCGGGCAATGACCAAACGGCGGGCGGGTACGCCGCCCGGCTGGAGGAAGGGCGATCCCTCCTGATCACGCTGGGCACGGCGCAGGTCGCCTATGCCTGTTGTCAACGCATGCCGGCCGCCAGGCCGGGTGTTATTCGGGGACCCTATCCTGGAGGACGATTCTATCGCATGGGGGCCGATGGCTGCGGAGGCAGTATCGTGAACTGGGCGGGGAGCGTGCTGGCCGGCGGCGCCACGAACGAGGCCTTCTTCCGCGAGGCCGCCCTGGCGTTACCGGGATGCCAGGGGCTGGTGTTTGAGGCCTCTCTGGATACCGGCAAGGGCAGTTGGCGGAATCTGGCGCTCCATCACACGCGGGCGGACCTTGCGCGCTCGATTCTCGAAAGTCTGAGCCGTCGCATGGCGGGCCTGGTGCGCGGGTTGGGCGTGCCTGTACGCGGGAGGACCGTATTGGCGGCCGGAGGTGGGAGCGCCCAGCCGTTGTGGCGGCACATTCTGGCGGCAGACCTGGGCGCGACGCTTGTGGTGACGTCCGCGGATCCGCTACTCGGTGCCGCCCGTATGGCCGTCACTCGCGTGAGAGCGGCAAGGGGCTGACCCCTTCCATGTACTTGCACGCCTCGATCAGTGCTCCGCCCACATGACCGTAGGCCATACCCACATGGTGAATGAACGGGCCTTCGATCAGCTTTCGCTCCCATCGCGGCCAGTTATCCACTTCCATCCAAACGTAGTTGTTCTGGTTCCGCGGGCCGTCCGTGGACACTCCTTCGCCGACGGCCAGCTGATACCGGCCGTTGTCACCGTCGAAACGGACAACGGTGATGGGGCCGTCCTTGAGTCGGAAATGCGTCATGCCTGACAAAGGGCTCGGGAGAATCCAGTGGGTTCCGATGCGGACGCGATCATCAGGATGGCACATGGACAGCGGAGCCCCCGCGTGCCAGAGCAGAATACCGTTGTCATTGGCGGGGTGCCGGATGGTCAGGTCCGCAAGGAACGTGGGACCGGCGTTCAGCAGGGCGCGGTTCAACAGGGCCAGGCTGATGGCTCCATGGATGTCGGATTCCATTGAAACGGGGCAGACATCGGAGACGGCGCTGTTCGCATAGAGGCAGTAACCTCCCATGGCATCGACCAGCGAGGTGAAATCCTGAACCGCCAGGCATTCCAGATGCCGGTCGCGGGTGGACGCCAGCATTTCGTCGCGGACCGCGAGGATGTTAAGCATCGGCTGATCGGATTCGAATCCCTCGATGGTGATGGTGCGGCTCAACTCCCGCAGTTCGTCGCGGTAGGCGGAGGCGTTACTGGCGGCCCGCGCCTTCGCCGCGTTGATGAAATCGACCATATCGATCGGGAGGACCTCGACGTTGAAGCGCCGCAGGAGTTCGCCCTCGTTGATAATGGTGGTCCAGAAAAAGTCGATCCGCTGGCCGATATGGCCAATCCGGAAACCGCGGCGAAATCCCTTGGCAACGTTGGCAGCCCGCACAAAGGTGTCGAGCCCCCTGGCGAACGCCGGATCGTCGATGCCGCCATTCTCGATGTAGGTGAACGGCACACCCAGGTGGTGGAGCACCTTGCTCGAGGCAAACAGGCCGCACAGACTGTCGCGCAGACGGGTGCCGTCGGGAAGGGGGGACTCGTCGCGCGGGCCCCAGAGCAGGACGGGAACGCCCAGTTGCCTGCCCAACGCCCCGACGGCGCCCTCCGTGCCGAAATTGCAGTGCGGCATGAAAACGGCGTCGATGTCGGCCTGCCTGAAGTGCCGTACGGCGGGGTCCACGTGATCCTGGGACCGGATCATGCCGTCGGGAATGACACCGTCGAGGGAGACGCAGTCGACCTCATAGCCTTTCAGTTTCTCCTGGAGAAGGCCTTTATATCTGAGGGCATCCTGATGACTGAAGACAAACTTTCCGATGGGGCATAGGCCCAAACGCAGACGGCATTTCGCGGTCATTCTGTTCTCCTGATACGGGGGCGGGGTGCTGGTTTGACTTACTTGGGAGATTAATCTAAAAGTTTGCGCGTTGCTTGGCAACAAAGAAGGAAATTGAAGCACCATCCATGGAGGTCTGCCATGACCATGCCTATTGAGTCTGTTCCTGATTGGGAAAAACGTCTGGCGCGTCAGGATGCGTTCTGGTCGGGGAGCATTCTGGACCGGCCCGTGGTGGTGATGACGCTGCATCGGCCCCATCCGGATTTTCCCTGGCCGGCGCCGAAGACTTATGCCAGCGTCCGCGATCGTTGGATGGACAGCGGGTACCGGGCCGAGCAGGCCCTGGCGTCGGTGATGAACACTGAGTACCTGGGCGATGCTCTGCCCACCGCCTGCCCCAATCTGGGGCCGGAAATCTTCAGCGCCTTTTTCGGGTGCCAGCTGGAATTCAGCGAGCAGACCTCGTGGTCGATCCCGTTGCTGCATGACTGGAATCAGGCGGACGACCTTCAGTTTTCAGAGACCAATGAGTATTTCCTCAAAATGGAGGAAATTACCGATGCGCTTCTGGCCGCAGGCCGCAACCGGTTCTATACGGGGATCACGGATCTTCATCCGGGCGGGGACGCGATTGTCGCGTTCCGGGATCCGTTGAACATGAACATGGATATGATCGACCACCCTGAGGCGATCAAGACGTTGCTGGCGAAGGTCAATGCCGCCTATCTCCGGGTCTTTGATCATTACTGCGACAAGTTGGAAAAGGCCGGGCAGGCCATCACCTCCTGGCCTGGAATTGTCTCCACCCGGCGTTGGTATGT
>CAYOIT010000123.1:7137-14085 GCA_964404035.1 uncultured Verrucomicrobiota bacterium
GAAGCCGCTGAACTGGCCACGGCACTGCCCAGCGTGAAGTTCTACGGGGAGGGGCAGGCCGGCGATGTGGTGGACATCCTGGCCGAGGGACTGGAACGGAAGCGGAAAGACTCCGGACTGCCGGCGGCGGTCATCTACACCGGCGAGAACCATAACCATGCGGCGGAGATTCTGACGCAGTTGCTCGCGCGAAGGTTGGGGGCGGCGCTGGGGGCGGCGCGCGTGCAGGTGCTGAATACCGTGATCGGAAAGATGAGCGGCGTGGTAACCGATGCGCGTCAGATCTCGGAACAGGGATTGCTTCCCATGGCGACCGGCGGCGCACGCGCTTTTCTCGTCGAGGCTTTCAATCGGATCCTCATTACGAAGATCGAACTGCCCGGTGTTCGCCGGGGAATCGAAGTGTTTGAAGAAAAGAACGATCTCCTTCCTTTCGAGGAGGCGAAACTCTACGGACACAATGCGACGCACGCTCTGATCGGCTATCTGCTGCGTTCGGAGGGCGGCACCTATATGTCCGAAGCCACCCGGCATCCGCGGCTTCTGGATCTGGCGCGTGAAGCTTTTCTGCTGGAGTCTGGCGGAGCCTTATGCCGGAAGTATCAGGGGTTGGACCCGCTATTCACCAAGGCGGGGTATGAGGCGTATGTCCTGGATCTTCTGGCCCGCATGACCAACCCCCATCTGCGCGATGCGGTGGACCGCATTACCCGCGATACCCGTCGCAAGCTGGGTTGGGAGGATCGTCTCGTGGGAACCATGCGGTTGGCCTTGGGGCAGGGGATTCATCCCGAGCGCTATGCGAAAGGAGCCGCTGCCGCCGTGCGGCAACTTGCCGGCGAGGAAGCGTCATCGCCGGAGCGGTTACTGAACGAGCTGTGGGCCGATCGCGGGGAAGAAGGCGAAGGACCGCGTATTCGGGAACTGATTGCCGCCGCCCTCTGAACGCTGATCGCGCCAGCGTGGCGGCCTCTGACCAGGCTGGGCTGGCGTGACCCTGCCTAGGGTTTCCAGGCCCGGACCTGTTCCATCAGGCGGTCGAGGATATCGGCTTCGGGCACGGTCGCCACACTGACGCCGCGCACGTACAGGGCGGCCTTGCCCTGGCCACCGGCGATGGCAATATCCGCTTCACGCGCCTCACCGGGGCCGTTCACCACGCATCCCATGACGGCCACCACCGGGCGGGGAAGGTCGGGGGCAGACCGATAGTACCGGTCCAATTCGGCTTCCACGCGCTGGGCAAGCGTGACCACATCGATCTGGACCCGCCCGCAGGTCGGACAGGAAATAACGCTGGCGCCCGGCGGACGCAGGCCGAAACAGCGCAAGAGCTCGAGCCCGACTCGCACTTCCTGGGCGGGAGTATCGGTCAGCGACACGCGCAGGGTATCGCCAATTCCCTCCGCCAGCAGGATGCCCATGGCAACGCTCGACCGTATGGTCCCATTAAGCAGTGTTCCCGCCTCGGTGACGCCCAGGTGGAGGGGGTGGTCGGTCTCACGGGAAAGCAACCGGTAAGCCTCCAGCGTGCGGGGAACATCGGAGGCCTTGACGGAGATTTTGATCCAGGGATGCCCGTTATCTTCCAGAATACGGACATGTCGCATCGCACTTTCCACCAGCGCGGCGGCGGTGGCACCCCCGTGTTTCTCGAGCAGGTCTTTCTCAAGTGAACCGGCATTGACGCCCACGCGGATGGGGATCCGGCGTGGGGCTGCCGCCGCGATCACTTCACGGACACGGTCCAAGCCCCCGATGTTCCCCGGGTTGATACGAAGTCCATCCACGCCGGAATCGAGGGCGATCAGCGCCAGCTTGTGCTGAAAGTGGATGTCCGCGATGAGCGGCAGGCGGACTTGCCGTTTGATGGGACCCAGCGCCCGTGCCGCGGTTTCGTCGACGACGGCGAGTCGGACGATGTCGCCGCCGGCCGCTTCCAGGTCATGGATCTGGGCGACTGTGGCGGCGACATCACGTGTGTCGGTCTTGGTCATCGTTTGCACGCTGATGGGTGCCGTGCCGCCGATCGCCACGGAACCCAGTTGGAGCTGCCGTGTCACCCGCCGCGTGATGGAAAAGGAGGTTGTCATGAGATCAAGGCGTGGCAGTGGGCGTTGATGACGGGGTGTCCAATGTCGCCGGGGCTTCCACGGCGGGCGGCTGTTTCGGCTCCATCCATTTGTTGACGTAGCGACCGATCGGCGTGAACCGGAGCACATCCCGTCCGGTGAGCAGGAGGATCAATCCGATCAGGAGGACGGCAAACACGTTACTGACCACGATCACGACTTTGGGGTGTATCGGCCGGCGGAAAACCATTTCCCAGAGAGCAAATACCACATGGCCGCCATCGAGAACAGGGATGGGCAGCACGTTGAAAATGGCCAGGTTGACGTTCAGGAAAGCGGTGAAGAATACCGCCACCATGAGGCTCGCGCGCACAATGTAGTAATAGCTGATGAGGATGGCCAGAGGGCCGCCGACCTGTTTTGAGGTGGCCCTGGCCTGCCCCGGGGTCGTCAGCGCGGACAGGGTTCGGAAAATCGCCGAGGCGTGGAACTTGAGTTGCGACGACGGGGTGGGGTGCACGATATGGTTGAAATCCACGTCGGTCACATTGAACTGAATGCCGATACGGACCTGTTTGGTGCTCTCATCCAGGGCCGGGGTCACCAGGGTCGTCTGCAGCTTGCCATTGCGTTTGAATTCGAGGGGGAGGGTCTTGCCTTGGCTCGCGCCCACCATGGCCACGAGTTGGGCGCGACTGATGATCTCCCGTCCGTCGAACGCGACGATGATATCGCCGGGGAGTAATCCCGCTTTTTCGGCGCTACATCCGGCTTCGGTCAACAACACCATGCAGAGGCTCTTGCCATCCATGGTGTAGAGCGACTTTTCGCCCGGCATGGTCAGGGAGAGCTGTTCGGAGCCGCGGCGTAGTTTGACCGTGACGGTCTCATGGGTCGAGCATGCCATCAGGAAGTCGGTCCAATTCTTGACCGAACGGCTGTTGACCGACAGCACCTCGTCCCCAATCCTCAATCCGGCGGCATACGCCGCGCTATCCTCGGCCACGTAACCGACCATGGCGCTTTCCTCCGCGGGTGTGGCGGGCTTGCCGATCAGGTAGACGGCCCAGGCCAGTATGACGGCCAGCAGGACGTTTCCGAGGGCGCCGGACAGTGAGACCACAATGCGTTTCCAGGGGGCAATCGCAGGAAGAGTCGTGATGGCTGCTGGAGGCGGGTTGTCGGGTGTGGCGGGGTTCTGGGAGTCGGAGGGGCCTTGAACGAGGCTCATGCCTGACGGATCAAGTTGAGGAAGGGCCACATAGCCCCCGAATGGGATACAGCCGATCTTGTAGACGACTCCTTTGTATTTGCGTTTCCAGATCGCCGGACCAAAGCCGATGGAAAACGTCTCGATGACCAGTCCGCATAGCCGGGCTGCCAGAAAATGGCCGAACTCGTGAACGAAGATGGTCAGCCCGAAGAGCAGGGCCACGATGATACAGGTCTGGATCGTTATGAGCATGGTTATGTGTTCTCTTTTCCCGGACGGTCTTAACCGCCCGTTTGGTGGCTATCAACGGCTAAAGACGGGCGGCCGTCAGACAGAGGCGCTCGGCTTCCTGGCGGCTCCAGCGATCGGCGAGGTCAATCTGTTCCAGCGTGGGTTCGGCGATGGCGTGGTGACGGTTCATGACCGATTCAACGGTGTGCCAGATCCCTGCGAAACTGAGTTTGTCATCAAGGAAATTCTGAACCGCCACTTCATTGGCCGCGTTGAGAACCGAGGGCATGGTGCCGCCGATGACCGCCGCCTTGCGCGCCAGCCCCAGCCCGGGGAAGCGTACGAGATCAGGGCTCTTGAAGTGCAGGGAACCGAGTTTGGCGAGATCGAGCGAAGGCAACCCACCTTCCCGGCGGTCAGGCCAGGTGAGGGCATGCTGGATCGCAAAGCGCATGTCGGGCGGACTCATCTGGGCCAGAACGCTGCCATCCACGAATTCGACCATGGAGTGGACAATGCTTTCGGGATGAATCACCACGTCGATCCGGTCGTAGGGGATATCGAAGAGCCAGTGCGCCTCCATGATTTCAAGGCCCTTGTTCATCAAGGTCGCCGAATCGACGGTGACCTTGCGGCCCATGTTCCAACGGGGATGGCGGAGGGCGTCGGCCACCGTGACGCGGTCAAAGTCCACATCGTTACGCGTCGCAAAGGGACCGCCGGAGGCGGTCAGGATGAGGCGCCGGATGGAGTCCGCCGGACGCCCCTCCAGGCATTGAAAAATGGCGCTATGCTCGCTGTCCACGGGGAGGATGCGGGCGTGGTGCTTAGCCGCGCATTCCATGACCCGTTTGCCTGCCGCCACCAGGACTTCCTTGGTGGCCAGCGCGACATCCTTGCCGTGCTGCAGGGCTGCCATGACCGACTTGAGTCCCGCCATTCCCACCAGGGCACACACGACCATCTGTGCCGACCCCAATGCGGCCAGTTGTTCCACTCCCGCATCACCCGGCAGAACGGTGATGCCGGGCGGTGCGGCGAGGGAACAGGCTGCCGCTGCTTCGGCATCAGCCACGGCCACATGCTTGACGTTGAACTCCCGGGCCTGCTCCAGAAGTCGCTTGTAGTTGGTGCGCGAGGCGAGTCCCACCACCTCCAGGTGCGAGGGCAGTGCCGAGACCACGCGTAGGGCGTTTTCGCCGATGGATCCGGTGCTTCCCAGAATAACGATGCGTTTCTTCATGGAACCTCAATCATTTGTGCGAACCAGCGCACGTAGAAGTAGAGAGCGGGACCGGCGAACAGGAGACTGTCCAGTACGTCCAGGATTCCTCCCATGCCCGGGAAGAGGCGTCCGGAGTCCTTCAACCCCGCCGAACGCTTCAGGAGCGACTCCACCAGGTCGCCGACCACACCGATGGCCCCCAGAAGCCCGCCGAGGATCCAGGCGTCGCCGATGGTCAACGTGAGGCACCCGAACTGGGCGGGAGCGGACCCTGTGACCTCGCCACGGAGGACCCAGAAAATGATCAGGCTGGCCAGAATGCCTGAGGCCAGACCGCCGCCCAGTCCTTCCCAGGTTTTGCCGGGCGAGATGCGGGGAAAGAGTTTATGCCGGCCGATGGCCTTGCCGACAAAGTAGGCCCCCACATCGGACGCCTTGACGACCACGATCAGGTACAGCAGCAGACTGGTGGCGGTCGAACTGAGAGGGGCCAGCCAGAACGTGGGAGTCCAGCGGAAGGCCAACCACACAAGGAACGTCAGAAGATAGGAAACATAGATCAGGCCGAGCAGCGTGCAGGAGATCGTCGGCAACGGCTGCGGATTGTTTTTCTGAGGAAACTGCCGCACGCAGATGGCAAAGACGATAAGGGTCAGGATCATCGTGGGAAAGTCCCGCCAGATATCCATCGATGGGTTCGGCAGTATCAGGCCGATATTCAGCGAGATATACCCCGAAACAATGAGCGCGAGTCCTGAGACGATCCCCAGGATGCGAAAGGCTGGGATGCCGGCGTTCTTGAGGATGCCGTAGAACTCGAGCATGCCTGCCACGTTCAGGGCGAGAATTATGGCCACACCGAATACGGAGGGCAGTTTGTAAAGGAGCAGATAAACACTGCCCAGGAGGACGAGGGCACTCAGTATGCGTCGAAGTAGCGTCATGATGCTATGCGTTCCTTGAGCATGATTTACCTGACCAATCCGAACCGGCGTTGACGCCGGCCATAGTCCTCGACAGCCTTGATCATCTGCTCTTCGCGGAAATCAGGCCATAACGTATCGGTGATGTAAAGTTCCGTGTAGGACAGCTGCCAGAGAAGGAAATTGCTGATACGCATCTCCCCGCTGGTGCGGATCATCAAGTCCGGGTCGGGAATGCCAGGGGCATAGAGGTGGGCCGCCACCGTTGTTTCGTCGATGGCCTCCACCTCGAGCGTTCCGGCTTTGACTTTTCTGGCGATTTCGCGGGCGGCATAGGCGATTTCCGTTCGCCCGCCGTAGCTGAGCGCCAGAATCAGGTTGCCGTCCTCATAGTGCGCGGTCGCTTTCATGACCCGCTCCAGTTCGTGCTGGACGGGCTTGGGAAGATCGCTCGTACGACCGATGACATGCAATCGCACCTTGTTCTCATGAAACTCGTGTTCCTCGCTTCTGAGGAATTTCCGGAGAAGCGTCATGAGGGCATCCACTTCCTGCTTCGGTCGAGCCCAGTTCTCCACGCTGAAAGCGTAGACCGTCAGATAACGAATTCCCAATTTCCGGCAGGTCCGGATGGCAACGCGGACCGATTCCGTACCCCGCTCGTGACCCTTGATGCGGGGAAGCCCGTGCTGCTTGGCCCAGCGTCCGTTGCCGTCCATAATGATGGCGACATGCACCGGGATCTTGGCGGGCACTGTCGGCGTGGCGGCAGGGGTTTTCATGGCGCGTCTCAAATGGCGATTCGGAAGGTGCTGTCACGCTGCGGGCCCACCGAGAGTACCCCCAACGGGACGCCCGTGATGTCACACAGGGCCTTGACGTACGACCGGGCGTTGGCCGGCAGATCGTCAAAGCGAGTGATCTGGCTCGTCGGCGCCATCCAGCCCGGAAAGGCCTGGTAGACGGGACGGCATCGTTCGAGCAGCTTCACGCTGGCGGGCACGGTGTCATAGCGGCGGCCATCGCATTCGTAGGCTACGCAAACCATGATGGTCTCCATCTCATCCAGCACGTCGAGCTTGGTGATGGCCCAGTAGTCCACGCCGTTCACCATGGCGGAATAGCGGCCCACGACCGCGTCGAACCAGCCGCAACGCCGCGGCCGTCCGGTGGTGGCGCCGAATTCGCGTCCGCGTTGACGCAGACCTTCGCCGGTGGCGTCGCTTAGTTCGGTGGGGAACGGACCTTCGCCCACGCGCGTGGTGTAGGCCTTGATCACGCCCA
>CAYOIT010000124.1:0-14059 GCA_964404035.1 uncultured Verrucomicrobiota bacterium
GACGCCGCCGCCATAGCCGTGTTTGAAGTACCCGCCGATGGCGTAGTTGCCCCGCACGATGCAGTTCGAGAGCACGCCGCCGGTCATGTAGACACCGCCCCCTTGGCCGTCGACACCGCCTGGGGCCCGCGTGTTCCCGGCGATGACGCAGTTCCGGACGATCCCATTGGTCATCCAGATTCCGCCGCCGCCCTGGGTTGCATCGTCAATGTTGACGTAGCCGTTGGTGACCGTAACGCCCTCGGCTAGCGCGCCGGCGTGGGTCAGGTTGAGCACCCGGTAGTACGCCGCTCCACTCCGGCGCAACACCGTGTTCGAAGCCCCGTTCAGGCCGTGCAGCCGGAACGGGCCGTTGAGCGCCAGTTCGGCTGTCACGCCGAAGATACCGTTACTGATCCACAGATCCCCCGCCGTCGCCCCGGCTGAGCCGACCGCCAGCGACAAGGTCGATAACGCCAGCACCGGGTTCGTCGTGGCCTTGGCCCAGGTTTCGTATGGATACTGGCCCGTCCCGTTGGTGCTGACATAGGCGTTCTCCGCCACCACCCGGATGTAGTCCGCCTTGGAGGCGCTCGTGACCTGCCCGAGCGCATTGCTGACCGTCAGGGAGACATCGTACCGGCCGCACAGGAACGTGTTGGAGACCACCGCCAGCCCCGGGCCCGTCTGCGGGGTCGTGCCGGCGCCGAAATCCCACCAGTAGTTCACGATGTTCGTCGCGCTCCCGATCCCATCGGCGGAGGCGGTGAACACGACGTTGCTGAGCGCGTTCAGGCCGATACGGGCATTCGTCGTGGCGAAGTCGCAGGCAAACTCGCCGCCCTGGTACTCGTAGCAGCCCATGTCGGGTTGCACGACGCCGCTCTTATCGCCATCCACCAGTCGCGGATTGCCGTCCAGGTCCACCGCCAACGACGAGACGTTCGTTCCGCCCTCCAGGCAGGGGGAAGACCTGGTGAGGTGGTAGTCGAGGTTCGTGCGTGCCACGAACAGCGGATCCTCGCTCCGGTTCCCGGTTCCGGTCGTCAGTTCCGGCGCACAGGAGTACGCCTCATTGCCGCCGCTCGACCCGAAGTCGCTGGCCAGGTTGGTCGAAAGATTGAAATAGACAATACAGTTGGTGACGCCGCCCCCGGCCTGGAAGATCCCGCCGCCGGCCGTTCCCGACATGCCCATGACGCCCAGATTTTCGACCACCGTGCAGTGGAGCAGCGTGCCACCGGCCACGTAGACCCCGCCACCCTTTTCCTCGGTACTGTAGCGCTGCAGTCGGTTCGTACGGATGAGGCAGTTGTAGGCGCTCGCACTATTGCTCAGGTAGAGACCGCCGCCGTAGGCGTTCCCGGGATAGGAGCCACCGCAGCCCTGCGCGTCATTGCCCTCGATGCGGCACTCGCGGACCGTTCCACCGCCCGCATACACACCCCCGCCTTTTCCGGCATTCCAGTTGCTCGCGTAGGCGCGGTTGTTCCGCACGACGCAGTTGCTCACCAGCCCGCCCATCAGGCACACGCCGCCGCCCCGTGCTTCGCCCAACCCGGGCGCCGGGGCATGCCGATTGCCTATGAGAATGCAGTCCCGCAGGATCCCGTTCGTCATGTAGACGCCGCCGCCATGGCCCGACACAGCGCCGTCGGCCTCGTTGTAGCCGTTGGTGATGGTGAGGCCCTCGGCCAGCGCCGCGGCGTGGGTCAGACTCAGGACCCGGTACTTCGGCGTAGCGTTCCGCCGCAGGACCGTGTTCGAGGCCCCGTTCATGCCATGCAACCGGTAGGGGCCATTGAGCGCCAATTCGGCGGTGACGTCAAAGACGCCATTGCTGATCCACAGATCCCCGGTGGCCGCCCCGCCCGAACCGACTGCCAGCGACAAGGCCGACAACGCCAGCACCGGGTTTGTGGTGGCCTTGGCCCAGGTCTCGTACGGATACTGGCCCGTCCCGTTGGTGCTGACAAACGCGTTTTCCGCGACCACCCGGATGTAGTCCACCTTGGCGGCGCTCGTGACCTGACCCAGTTCGTTGCTGACCGTCAGGGAGACGTCATACCGGCCGTAAAGGAAGGTGTTGGAGACCATCGCCAGGTTTGGTCCTTCCTGCGGGGTCGTGCCCGCGCCAAAGGTCCACCAGTAATACACGATATTGGTGGCACTCCCCGTCCCATCCACCGCGGCGGTGAACACCACATTGCTCAGCGCGTTCAGGCCGACACGGGCGTTCGTCGTGGCGAAGTCGCAGGCGAACTCGTTGGCCTGGTACTCGTAGCATCCCATATCAGGCTGCGCGACGCCGCTCTTGTCGCCATCCACCGGCCGCGGATTGCCGTCCAGGTCCGTGGTCAGGCCCACGCTGTTCGTACCGGTATCCACGCAAGGAGAAGGCTTGGTGAGGTGGTAGTCGAGGTTCGTGCGCGCCACAAAAAGCGGATCCTCGGTCCGGTTTCCGGTCCCGGTCGTCAGTTCCGGCGCACAGGAATAGGTGACCGTGCCGCCACCGGCGTAGAAGTCGTTGGCCGCTCCCGCAACGGTGTTGAAATAGGCAATAACATTGGTGACCCCGCCACCTTGCTGGTACACGCCCGCGCCAGTGCCGCCCGAGAAGTTGTTGCTGACACAGACATTGTCCGCCATCGTGCAGTTGACGAGCGCGCCGCCGGTCAGATACACCCCGCCGCCCCGCCCTAGGCTGGCGGTCCAGTCGCCGCCACTGATTGTACGCTGCACACGGTTGCTGGTGAAGAGACAGTTCCACGCGGAGCCGGCGGTCATGTAGAGTCCCCCCCCGTGACAGCCGGAGCCATGGCCGGTATTGGAGCCCACCGCCTGGTTCTTCTCAAATCGACAGTTCACCAGCGCCCCCCCTGTCGCGTAGACGCCGCCGCCGTAAGTCGCGCGGTTGTGTCCGCAACGGGCGTAGTTGCCCCGGATCACGCAGTTGGAGATCAGTCCTCCGCTGATGTAGGCGCCCCCTCCGCTGGTGTGGTTGCCATCCACACTGGAATTGCCCGCGATCACCGAATTCCGCAGTGTGCCGGCCGTCATGAATACGCCGGCGCCGGCGTACTGGATCCAGGCATTCAGAAACCCGTTGGTAATCGTGAAGCCCTCCACCACCGCCGTCGCATTGCTCAGGGTAAGAACGCGATTGGTCGAGGCGGGGTAGCCGCCGCGCAAGAACGTGTTGGAGGAGCCCCCGAACCCAGTGAGCGTGATGCCATTCGTAATCAGCAACTCCGCGGTGATCGTGTAGACGCCGTTGGACACGAGCACCGTATCGTTCGCCTGCGCCTTCGCCACCGCGTTGCTGACCGTCAGGTACGCATCGCCCCACCCATTGGTGCCAAAGTTGACCGAATCGCTCCCATTGGTGGCGACATACCATGTCGCCGACTCTGCCCGCAGTGCAAAAGTCACCGCCAGCACCAGCGCCAGCATCAGTCCCGGCGCCATTCCCCGCCATCCGGCTCCGCGTCCGATCATGCTCGTCTTCATCGTTCGCACTCCTTTCGTTCCGGTCTTTGCCGTTCGCGCGTCTTTCTCTGGAGCCGGGACGCCCCTCTGTCATCCTCTCGTAGTCGCATTCGTCGTCGCACTCGTTATCGACAACGAATGCGATTACGAGTGCGACAACGATACGGTCGCCTCCGTCTCCGGTCAGGAGCCCGCCATTTCCATCCTTCTGACCTCTGCCCTCTGACTTCTGACCTCTGTCAACCTACCCGCCCCGACTTCCTCTTCCCACAACATCGGGACCACGGTCGCGCCCGGCACCTGCTCGCCGGCCCGCTGGCGGTCGATCAGGTCCACGCAGGTGCGGAGCAGAAGATTGACATCATAGCCCAGCAGACGGACCGGCAGAACCTTGGTCGGGGCCACCGGGAAGTTGGCGTGGCCGACCACGGCCACATCATCGGTTCGACAGGGCTCACCGCAGGCAGGGACGTTCACACCGGCGGCGGCCAGCCCCGCCAGGGCCTGCTCCACAAAGTTATCGTCCTCGATGAGCAAGGCATCCGGCCGTTCGGGATCGTGCATCATCATTTCCACGGCATTACTCGTACCCGCCAGGGTGCGCAGGGAGACGTACTGGTGCCAGCGCCGGTGCGACACCATGCCGCGTTCGGCCAGGCCGGCCTGCAGGAGCGCGTCGAACTGCGGCCCCATGCCGTGGTCAATCACCGCGACGCGACGCCGGCCCAGCGCGGCCAGGTGGTCGAGCGCCTTTGCCACCCACTGGGCGCCGTCGCCTGTCACCACAGGCACGTTGTCGTACATCTGCTCGCTGCCGAACGCCACGCGCGGGATGCCGGGCAAATCCAGAATCGGGGAGTTCTCCATCTGGAACGGCTCGTTCGCGAAGATGACGCCCGCCAGGCGCTGGGTTTCCATATAGGCGATCAGGCGCTGACGGTCCTCGCTGTCCGTATGCTCGGTGATGCCGTGGAACATCAGCATCCGCCGTCCGGATTCCTGTTGGAACGTGACCGCCGCCTGGGTCAGGGCCTGGTAGTAGCGCGACCACTGCTCCTTGGCGAACCGGTTCACCGGATCGAAGGGAAACACCAGCGCGACCTGACTCAGGTGCGGCGGCTTCTCCACCACGAAGGTGCCCGAACGGCTGCGGGATTCGATGAAGCCCTCCCGCTCAAGCTGCTTTAGCGCCGTCTGCACCGTCACCCCGGCCACTCCGAAGCGCGTAGCCAGATCGCGCTGCGATCCCAACTGGCAGCCGGCGGGAAAGCGTCCTTCAACGATTTCCTGCCTGATTTGAGCAACAATCGCCGAATTCTTTGAGCTCATGCCAGGTCCTCTGATTGCGTGTAGTGATATAAATATACTCTGCACTAATCACCGCGTCAATGAATAGATGCAGTTATTTCATGAAAGTAAATAGGCGCAGGCGTTTGCGCTTACTGGAGGGGCGAGCTTGCGAGCCCCTCTTGCGACCAGCCAAGGGCCTTACGAGCGCTTCCTCTTGCACGGCGGCGGCGTGACCTGCTCCTTACACGCATTTGTGGCGGCGTCTATCTGGTAGGTGCCGACCGCCGTGGCGGCGCCCAGGCAAGGTGGGTCCAAAAGTATGCAAAAGAACAGCGAACGCGCTTCCCTTCGCCTTTTCTTGGTCTCTTCTGCCTCGGTCCCGCCCGGCGGTCGGGACCTACCAGAGCGCCTGTTCCTCAGATCCGAGGAAGGAGCCGCGTACCCGATTTCCAACGCTCCTTCAAATGACCCCGGGACCCGCACGACAAACCCCACGGATCTTCAAATCCCTGTCACTCCCCAACTCGTGCGAGGGCAGAGTTGAGCACATGACGGGACAAATACAAGCCGCCACGAATCAAGTCCTCCAGCACCGGTCTGGCCGCCGGAATGAAACCTTTCTGCTTGGCAAGCAGGACTATACCCAATGTGCCACGCACGGGGACATTGTTTGACAGAGCACATCTCCTGCCGGCCAGATCATCAATAATGACCTCCGCCCTTCCCATTTCCATCGAAAGGGCTATCACCGACGACTCACCTGCACCCAGCCCCCACATCTCGATGGACCGGGGGATGGGGCCGACATTGATGATTTCCAGCCACTCTGCCTGACGCATGACGGACACGGTGACATCCAGATCGCCACGCACCAGGATTTCATCAGCCACCTGTCGTGGAATCAGCACATGCTTGAAGAACCGGGGAAGAAGGTCTGCACACCCGCCTCTTGCCAGTAATATCAGTGGCGAGGCGTTGATGATGGCCACCTCAGCCACGAGCCAACTCCCTATCCAAGTCTGCGAAATCCACCACAAACGAATCGCCACTCATCCGAGAGAGCGCCAGCAGAAAATCAGTCCTGTCCAGCCCCGCGATTGAAGCGGCAACCTCCTGCGATATCCTCCCCTCGTGATACCAGCTTGCCGCCGCCGCCAGACGCATTTCCTGTGTGAAATGTGCAGGGTCATTCCGAGTGGCCGCAAATACTTCGTCAGGCAAATCGAGTGTCAGTCGCGTCATACAACACCTTTTCCTTAGGCAGACAGTATGCACGACGGGGCAGTGGCTTTCAAGAGTTTGCTCCCTTTAAGGGCTTTAGGGTCGTGTCCCCGCCAACTGCACCCGCTCCCATTCCTCGAAGACTGCAGTGGCGGTGGCCGGGTTTGACCCGGGCGTCAATCGAATTGCGCGATCACCCCGCCGCGTGGATCGTACAGGTGGTGAGCCACCTTCCGCACGGCTTGGCGGCCCGTCTCCGGATCCGGGGACGACAACACGTGTTGCCGGTCGATCTCGCCCCAGAAGGTGATGCGGCCTTTCGCGCGCCGCTCCAGGTCGGCCATGCCCATGCAAAAGAGCTGGGAGTTGAGGGCATCCACGCCCCCCTCGATCAGGTCTTCATACACGAAAGCGATGTTTCCGTCCGAATGCATGCAAGTTCTCCAGGACCGGAGCGCGCAGGTAGCCGTAACCCCAGCGCATGTCCGGCAGCAGGTAGCTGCTTTGGTCCACTCGTTCCAACTGTTGAGGGTGACCAGCGGCACCTGCTGCGGGCGCGCACCGAGCCACGCCTGAGCCGAGCATCCCGTCGCTCCGCGGCAGGGCCAGGTTCTCGCCGCGCAGCCTTGCGGTGTGCACCCCGTTGATCGTTCCGTCATTGCGGACCAAGCCGCCGCTCGCATCGGGAGAGCACCACCCGCGACAAGCGAAACGCATAGCAGCCATTCCCTGCATGGTCGCTCTTCGCCAGGATCCACAGGCCATAGATACCGGGCTGAAGCGAGGGAGAGACAAAACAGCGCTTGGGGTTGAACACCATGGCAGAGGCTGCGGGGCCCCGCCGGTTGTCCGATGCATCGCCGAAGCCCAGGACTGTCGTGCCGTCAAAATCGCACTGCGCGTCTCCGAGGAAATGCCAGGCGTAGCCGACACCGTTGTCGTGACCGGCGTTCCGCTCCCGATCTTCGCCTCGGACATACACAGGGCATGGAGAGTTCTGTTCGTGCAGGGCCAGGATATACCCCGAATCCGTTTCGTCGTCCTCTTCCAGCTTGGCAGGCAATTGCCAGGCATAGCCCTTGTAGCCCACGGGGAAATCCAGGACGACTTCGGAGGGAAGCCCTGCCAGTTCGGCAGGCAGACCGCCCCGGCGGTAGACTGGCTTGTGCTCCGTCCCTTCGGAGCACGCCCCATACTGACAACAGTCGCCGATGGTTCCGGTGTCATAAAGCAGCTTGCCCCGCGGCCGACCAGCGTCGGCTTTGAGGGAAGTCCCGAAGCTGGCCAACTGGCCGATATGCCCGTCGTTTGTCAGCAGGTGAAGGGGCTCGGCCGTCCGATTCACGGCGGTCACGTGGGTCATGTGCAGAGAGTCCACCGAGGCGCCACGCTCAATGGCAATGGAGGGCGCGGCCCATTCCTCTTCGGTGCGCTGGAAATCCGTCACGGAGAGGTTCCCGATGTGAGCGCCCGACTCGATCCAGACCAGGGACTCCTTGGCAAAGTCGGGATTCACGCTCCGGGGGTCGACGTGCGCCCCGTCCGGGTTTCTGAACGTCTTGCGTATGCATAGGCCCGTCAACGAGATGTCCTCGAACCGGGATTCGCCCCCCGGCCAGAAGTCCATGAACATCCGAAAATTCGAAAACGCGATGGCATTGACCCGGAAGGAGCCGAAAACGTTGGTGATGCGAATACGTCGTACGGGCGATTTCATGGACAGCAACCGGACGCCGGTATAGCCGTTATCCGCGTAGAGTCCGTCAATGGAGATGTCCTCGATGGGGCCGCTGGAGATGGCGGCTGCGTGTCCGTCATCGGCATTCAGAGCCACCATGTCGTCGTGCGTGGCACCCTTGAGGTTGGCGATCCGCCCGAAGCGGGACGGGCCATGGATATGCACCCCATCCATGTTGATGAAAATGGGATTGCAGTGCGTGTAGTCGAAGGTAATGTCCTCGATCGTGAAGTTTTCGAGCTGCGCCAACTGGATGCCAAAGGTTATCGGATCCCGTAGCGTCAGACCGCGAATCGTTAGATTCCGGACATTGACCAGGCGCATGAGCACCCCGATATAGCGCTCCGGGGAATACGGGGCGAAGTGGTCCCCGCCGTGAAAGGGATTTGGCGATTGCGAGCGGTTATCCATATCCCAGACGCCCCCCATCAGCGTGATGGCGTCATTGCCTCCGGTGTGGTCGTCGTTGGTCAGCATGATCGTGTCCGCCCCCGGCGCCAGGCGAATGGTGGTCAGGTTGTCCAGCCGCAGGGTCTGGCCGGAATGGATGATCAGCGTTCGGCTGATGAGGTACTGCTTGGGTGGCGGCGGGAGGTACACGGCCGAAGTCCCGGCGTCGAGCAGCGCCTGGATGCCTGCCGTGTCGTCATGCGTCCCGTCGCCGATGATGCCGGCGTGATGGATCGTATTATTCAATGTTCTGCCCTTTCCCGAGGATTCTTGCGTTCACCCGCTGCAGCCACGCAATCACCTTCCTTCGATTGCGGAACTGCATAGAGGAACCGCGCGGGCACGTGCTGGCGTTCCTGGGTGCGACTTTCCCACATCAGGTGGATGCCGGCAATGCCCTTGCCATGGGCGTATTCGATCCGCAGCGGATACCGCTTCCCGGCCTCCAGCCGCAGCGACGGCGTGCGATGGCGCCGGCACGGGTAATGCCGGTCAATCCGCGCGCTCCGCCGGTCCGCCGTGCCATCATCCTCGATGACGAGTCGGTCGCCCAGCCACACCTTGACCTTGGCTGACGGATCGCTCTCCACGATGAACCGGTAGTCCTCACTGAAACGCGCCTCGATCTCGCCGGTCCAGCACGCGCTGAAATTGTCCGTAGGAATCCCTTCGGCCGGCGAACCCTCGCCCCAGGTCGCCGGGATCATGCCGCCCTTGAGATCCGGCGCCGCCTCGAACCAGACGCGCGGATCCGTGCGCGTCAGGGTCGGCGTGCCCGCGAGGTCAGGATTGGCAAAGTACTCGGCGCGCAACCCGGTGCCGGTACCGGCGGCGGCTTCGGGCGCATCGTGCAGAACGATCTTGCCCTTCAGCCGCGTCCAGTCATTCCAGCCCTCAATGCGATAAAGGGGCGTACCGCAACGGCCCTGCATCCCGTAATAGACCGAACCGTCGGGATAGCTCCACAGTCCGTTGGAGGTCTGGTCGGCATCGTGGAGCGAATCCGCATGGTCGTTCCAGAAGTCCCAGACCCACGGTGTGTCGCGGTCGCCGAGCACTTCTTCCATGAGATTGCCGGCATAAAGCCCTTCGGTGCTCCACACCGAGGTGGGAATGCCAAGCCGGTCGCGGGCTATGATGTTGCCCAGCACCGGGCCGAGCAGGCCATGGGAGCAGGTGAGCCGGCCCAGCCCGCCGATGTGGCGGCCCACGGCCCATTGCGCGTTTCCGGATGCATCCCATTTCACGATGCGGACCGAATAGCCGTAATACTCCGGCCAGAACTCGCCCTGACGATCCTCGTTGGCGCTGCCGTGGCCGCCGAGCAACTGGTAAGTGTTGCCGGCTTCATCGCGCTGCAGCGCGCGTCCCGAGGGTCGGGGGCCAAAGTCATCCGGGTTCCGGAACTGCTCTGGATAGATCGCGGATGATCGCGTCTCGGCGGCAAAGTCCCAGCGCGGCGGCGCGGCGACATCGTTCGCATTCGCGTTGGGCAGCGTGAACCAGGCCCGCTCGTTGTTGCCGTCCGCCATGGTCAACGTCCAATCCTTGCCCAGATCGAGCGAGCTGCCGTAGGCGCAGTGAAAGGTGCCGAAGGTGACCTCATCGGCGGTCATTTGACCGTCGCCATTCAAGTCGCTCCAGGCAAACGCCGAGGGCCGCTGCGCCGGTTTGCGCAGGGCCAGAGCGTCGGTCCAGAGCGCCGGCCACTCCTTGCGGAGGTCCATGCGGCCGAAGACGGCCCGCGGGATCAGTCGCCCTTGTGCCCGGTCGACCTCATACACCGACGCGCCGCGGTTGGGCTCCGCACGCACATACCACAGCCGCCCCCCACGCCGCCGCAACTCCCAAGGGCTGCCGAAGCAGGCAATCGTTTGAAAGAGGCCGTCCGTTTCGGGCTCCTCGAAGGTTTCGAGCATCTTCCACGTCCGGGTCTCCGGCTCGATGCGCACCAGGCACAGCATTCCGGCGCCGCCCTCGATGGTGGCCAGGGTGGGATCTTCCGGGTCCAAGGCAACGGCGTGCCCCCAGCGTTGGCCACCGAACCATTCGGACACAACCTTTCCCTTGGCATCGAACCGCGCGGTACGGTTGATCGCAGGTGTGCCGGCTTCCACCGTCACGAACCCGCCGGCGCCATCGGAGGCGACGCCGTACAGGCCGCGGAAATCCTCTCCCACCCACGGACCCGTCTGGCGACCGCCGGCGCGGCCGAACCGCGCGATTTCCTTCCCGTCCGGGCTGATTCGCAGCACCTGCTGCGAGCCACCCTCGGCGATCAGGAAATTGCCGGCGACCGCATCCCAGGCGATCGCTCGTGGCTGGTCGAGCTTCAAGGCTGGCCAGACCTTTTCGGGCGTCGCGCCCCGCTCACAGCGAAAGACGCCGTCCTTTGCCAACACCCAGGCGGCGCCGTCGGGTCCAATGGTAAGCGAGCCCGGCCCGGCCAGTGAAGCCGATGCCACTTCCTTCCCATCATCGAGCGACAGCCAACGCAGGATATCATGCGAGCGATACGCCAGCACCGCTACGCCGTCGCGTGCCGCGACGTTCACATTGTGGCACCAGCCCCACCTTTGGGGCTTTGGCTCGATATCGACCGGAAAACCTCCACGCTTTGAACCGTTGGCGGTGTCAACGACATCCAGTAATAACGAGAGTCCACGATGATAGGACATCACCGCCAGGCGCCCCGCGCCGTCGGACGCGATGGCCTCCGAAAAGGCGGCATACCCATCATGATGTGTGATCGACCAGCGTCTCGTGCCGTCTGGCCGGAGCGCCAACACCTGTCCCGTGAATTCGCTACCGGGAAATCCAACGTAAAACCCATTCGTATCGCTGGTCACCGTTTCCGGGCCGCGATGGTTGCCGCCCCAGCAGCGTGTGAGGGCTTCAGGATGGCTCACTCCCAGCACCGTCACCAACGAGGCCTGGAACCCGGGTCGGCTCAACGCCCGCCATTCATAGTTGCCGGGCGGCATCGGCCGTCCCAAATCGTCAAGGCCATCCCACTCGATCCACAGGTCGCCCTTGGTCCGCTTCTCGCCGAACACCAGATTCCGCAATAAAGTGCCCGTTGCGTCGAATACACCGACAGAGACCCGGCCTGGCTTGGAAAGCGTGATGTTCGCCGCGGCGCGGGCGCTGGCCGGCTTCGTCTCCTGGACCACCCCGACGGTGAGGGTTGCCCGCCCGGTGCGGTCGGTAATGCAAGGCCCCAGCGTGCTGGCGGGATGAACCCCGTCGGCTACCGGTTTACCGTTCAGGATGAGGCTGTCGCACCGTATCGAAATACCATCGCATTCGAGGTGGCCATTACCCGCCACTTCCAGCGCGCCGACCAGCAACTGCTCGTTTTTCGCACTGCCGGTATTGATCCAGCGGTCGGCCAGACGAAGGTCGGCGCCGAACGCTCCACCGATGCGCACGGTCCCGATCTTCATCCGTTCGCCATCGGACCACACCTCCCAGTCCGAGACTCCGGTCCGGTAGCGATTGTTGCCGATCTCGATGGTCAGGCGCGACGTGTCCCAGCGACTCAAGGGCCCCATGGTGCAACCATGATTTGGAGGATTTTGAGGGGAGAGGCATTGTTGTGAGAGGGTCTGCCAGCGCAAGGTGCCCTCGCCGCGGAGATAGAGAAGCGTCGTCTCTTTCGCTGCCCCCGTCGGCTCCGGACGGGATGGCGTGCCGGGATTGTCGGAGAACCCGGCGCCATAGACCTGCTGGCCGGACACAAAATCGTGGAACTCCAAGGCGCCGCCACCCAGGTCGATGCCCCCGTAGCTGCTGATGCCGCCGTGCACGCCCGCGACCACCACGCCGCCGAGGAAGTTGAGGCGATGCCCGTTCAGATCCACTTCGCGCACGTCGGTATTGATGCCGCCAGCAGACAGTTGCAGATGCGGCACGTTCTGGCCGCCGGTATGCGCCTGGAAGGACACCTCGACATCCGCCTGCAACACCAGCCGGTGCGCGCCCGCCACCCCGGTCTAGCAGCCGGTTCGTCTAAACTTGATGGCGTTGAGACGGAGTGTATCGCGGGAATCCTGGCCGGCGGTTTCGCCACCGAGATAGCAGATGGTCGGCGTCGCCCCGAACCGCCGCACCGGACCGCCGGAGAAGATAATTTTCAAGCCGACATCGCCCGCCGCGCCTCCGAAATCGCCGCGCGTAAACAGCGAACCGCCGGCGCCGTCCTGGTCCATGACCACGTCCCGGAATACACGGTCAATCGGCCAGGCAAACGCATTCGAGGCAGGCAGGCGGACGCTCACGCCCGTGGTCTGCGGCCACTGCGTGTAAAGTTGTGTCGGGTCGTCGAGGTTGACGATCGGCCCGCGCGCCGCGGCTGCCGCTGGCCCTGACGTGTCGGCGGCCGCGACAGGCCGCCCGCCCAATACCGCCAGCGCCAGAATGCCGATGGCTACTCTCATCAGTTTTTGTATGCTCATATTGGACTTCCTCTCGATAAAGTCGGTAGATGTTTGCGACTGTTGAACAATGGATGCCTCCATCCCCTCTCCCCTTGAGGGAGAGGGCTAGGGTGAGGGGTTTCCGGTCTGGCTCACCAATAGCCACTCAGCATGCCAGATGTGCCTAGGAAGTTCTCTTACAGATTCCCTATACCCCTCACCCCCACCCTCTCCCACAAGGGGAGAGGGAGAAGTCGAACAGGGCTGTCTCTGGTGCACCGTTTCCGCCGAAACTCGCGACAAAGTTTTTTGGGGGCAACTCACTCCACCGCCGCCTCGCCCCACTCCTTGGGCTCCAGCCGGCTCTCGTGGGGGATGTCGTCGATGACGTTCGCCGTGAAGCTGTTGTTGTTGAGGTAGGCCCGGCGGACCGCCTTGCCGACGCCCTGGGCGTTGCCGAAGATGTAGCCGAGGTCCATCTTCAACTTCTGGCCGGGCTCAAGCTTCAGCCGCAGCGCCTCCAGCGGTAGAGCGACTTTCGCAAAGAAGCCCTTGTCGGTCTTCTCAACCGTCAGCGCGACGTTCTCCAAAAACTTGATCTCGTCAAAACTCTCCTTGCCGGTCGGCGAGATGAGTACAATGGACTCGCCCTTGAACTCCTTCACCTTCGGGAAATAAACCGTCGCGAACGGCTTCCCCTGGTACTGCGTCACCAGGATGCGCACCGGCTCGCCAAGGCTGTTCTCCAACTGGATGTCGAGGCAGTTGCCGCCCTTGAAGAGCAACTTCGGGTCGGGAACCGCGTTGACCAGCGGTGTGGCGGAGACAACCTCGTAGTCCAGAAGCAAGTTTTTCTCGTCGCGGGCCACCCTGACCTTGAAGGCCGGCCCGGTCTCCAACTCCTTCTCGACGGTCATGGCGGTGGCCAGAGCCTTGCCGATCACAACCCGGGTGCCGACGGACATGGCCTGCTTGTACTCCCGCTGCGCCACTTCGGCCTTGGCGGCCAGCTCGGGGGTGTGGGCGTACGTGCCGCCGGGCAGATCCTTGATCGTGTCCAGGCCCATGACTTCCCACACGCGGGCATCCTGGCCGCCGCCGATCGCGAAGTAACGATCCTTGCCATCGATCTTGAGCTTGCCGAAATATCCGCCCTGCCCTTCGGGCTGACCCTCGTCCTGGCCGCGGTTGAGCATAAGCCGGCCGTCCTTCAAGAGCGCGCCGACATAGATGCCGTCTGTGCGGAATACGTGGTTCGGGTGGAAGTAGGTCTGGTAGACGAGGAAGTCGCCGCCCTTGCCCATGCACTGGGTCATGCCCCAGAGCTTGCCGGGACCGGTCACGCCCAGGTTCAGCGCCTGCTGCCAATGCACGATGCCGCTGTAACTCCAGAGCTTGGCCCCATCCTTGGCGTAGCGGGCTAGCGCCAGCCCCTTGTTCGCCGTGTAGGTGACGATGCCGCCATCCTCCAGCG
>CAYOIT010000125.1:0-13895 GCA_964404035.1 uncultured Verrucomicrobiota bacterium
TGCCCGACACGGACCTGCTCACCCCGGTGAAGCAGGGTGTGTCGACCAACGGCCTCGATCTGGGGTTGCGGCAGCAGGACACGAACATCGCCTTCCGATTCACCGGCTACCTGAACATTCCGCAGTCCGGCGAGTACAGCGTGTATGTTGGGGCCGATCAGGGCGCCGCCGTGTGGCTCTGGGATACGCCCATGAGCATGTACGACACCAGCCCCTGTTGGACAATCAGCGATCCCATCGGGTTCCAGGCCGGCTGTCATCCCATCACGATCGTTTATTTCAAAGACAGCGTGCTGGATAACGCGCCGTTTCTTTATCTGTACCTGCTCAACGCCTCTGATCACTTCGTCCCCTTCACGCTCGCGCGCGTGTCGAACCGTCCTTCGGCCGTGCTGAACTGCTCCGGTGCGACCGGCGGGGTGCCGCTGAGTGTGACGTTCGATGCCACCGGTTCCTATCAGACCAACGGCACCCTTGTCGGCTACCAGTGGGACTTCGGTGACGGGTCCTCTGCTACGGGCGCCGTCGTCGCCCATGCCTACACTCTGACCGGGGCCTACACGGTGACCCTGACGGTCACGGACAGTGAGGGAGCCCGGGACAGCGTCAGCGGGCGGATTACGGTGCTCTACCAGCCCAACACGCTGACCTATACCGAGCCGTTCGAAGACTACCCTGAGAACTCAACCATGGTCGGCCGGCGGGGTTGGCGCGAGGCAGCGAGCGAGACGCCGGCCCGAGTAACCAACCTGTCCTATGCGGCTCACTATGCCGGCGGAACGTACCCACTGAACACGAGTCCGCATACGAAGGTCCTCTCCGTGGAGGGGGGGGTGACCAACGAGATTGCAGGTGGCACCAATCGGATCGTGACGCTGGAGTGCGTTATGCGCTCATCGTGGCGGGAGGATCTGCCGTCCGCGAGCCCCCAGGTCCAGCTGGGCCTGGCCATCGGCAGCAACGGGCAACCCTGTGTCTACCATGGTCAGCCGGGCGTCGTGACGGGCTACTGGTCTGAAGTGCCGGCCAGGTTGGTTGGCACGGACGAATGGATCCGGGTGACCACGCGGCTGGACTACCAGACGGTGGATGCCGTTTCCAGTTCGCGCTATGGCAGGATCTGGGTCAATGGAGAGCCGCTGGTCAGCGTCGAGGCTTACACGACGAACAACGGACTGGGTACGCCGGGCGGTCCCTGGTTCGCGTTGGTGGACGCATCGCGTCCCTACCTCTCTGGCCTCACTGCCCGGGGCAGCGGTTTCCTCGATGACCTGCTGGCGACGGATATCGACCCCGACGGGACTTCAACGAACGGTACCTCCATCCGCTGGCTGATGGAGAACGTCGGCGTGACCAACGACTACGACGCTCTCGCGGCCGGGGATCCGGACGGCGACGGGAGTCCCAACTGGGCGGAGCGCATTGCTGGCACACGGCCGCTGGACGCCGGGTCGGCCTTCCGCGTGATCGGCACGGGGGCGGCGAACGGTACCAACTGGATTGCGTGGTATGGCACGACCAATGGCGGCGTTGCCACCCCGTTCGCGGTCGAGCGGCGTACCAATCTGGTGACGGCAGGGGAAACCGTGGTGTCCAACCTCATGCGGAGCGCCTCGGGCACGAACCTCTGGCTCGATGGCCATGCGCCCACCGGCGCGCCGGCCTTCTACCGGCTGCTGATTCTGCCGTAGGAGGCATGATAGGACCTTAACCATGACACATGGCCTATTCGTTAGGAAGCATAACTAGGTATCCGTCAGACGGTTGCGTCTTGATGAGCGACGCCTGATGTCGACTTTAGTAAGATTCACCACGGAGTCACGGAAGCACGGAGATGAAGACACGGAGAAGAAAGGGAGGGTGGCCCCGTCTCCCGTGTGCTCGAAAACCGGGTGTTGCGCGAATTTGGCACAGGGCGATGGCTTTCGGGATGCTGGATGTGTGCCTGGCAATGCTCACGCCCTGTGCCAAATTCGCGCAACGTCTTCTCGGGAGGAAGGAAGAGGCGAGAAGGATAGGTCTTCTCCGTGTCACTTCTCCGCGGCTCATCTTTCTCTAGCTTGCCCGCCGTAGCCTCGGCGAAGGAGGGCGGAGCGGGTGGTATCGTCTTCTTTCCTGCCATTCGTGAATAGGCCATGACCATGACATGATCCCCCCCGAATCGGCTTGACGTATCACAGATGTATCATTTAGGTTTTGGGGGTGAATGTATCACAGAGCAGAGAGGGTTTGGCCGGGACAGAGCCATCCGGCACGTCTGAATCGCCGCTTGTCCAGCGGAAAGGGCGTAGCGGCATGGTGGCCGAGATTCAGAAGGCGGTGAAAACCGCACGCCTGAAGCCCGGCGATCGGCTGCTTTCGATCCAGGAACTGTGCCTTCACTACCGTCTTAGCCATCGGACCGTGACGTTGGCGATGGCCGAGCTGAAACGGCGCGGCGTGATCGTCTCGAAGCCGCGGCGCGGTTACTACGTGGCTGATGCAGGCCCGACGGCGGCACCGGATATCGCGCACGCCGTGCACCGCTATCACCGGATGTTTCGTTCGCAGACCTCCGTGAGCACGGTCACGATGTTCGTCTCGGAGGTCTACCCGAACAATATCGCCGCGTGGCAGGCCGCCTTCCGGGAGTTCGAGCACGAGTTTCCTCATATCCATGTCGAGCCGCTGTTCATGGATCGACACGACATGCACGAGATCGATAGCCGCCAGGTCGATCTGGTCCATTCCACGCCGCCTGCGCTGGGCTATTTCCCGGACCACCGCTGGGTGCCGTTCGAGGAGCCGGGCCAAGCGGGCTATGTCGCCGACGAGCTGCTGTCCGTATTTCGCGACCCGTTGGAGCGCGGGAGCTGTCTCATGGGGGCGCCCTTCGCGGCGAGTACGCTCTATCTTTACGTCAACCAGGCGATGCTGCGGCGGCTCGGACGCGAGGTGACCCCGTTCACCGATGTGTTCGAGATCCTCGACCTGGCCGCCGAATTCGAGCGCACGGTGGCCAGGCCCGGCGAGGTGGGGATGCGGTTCGACAGGCTGATCAGGGTGCTGGAACTGACCGGGGCTATCCGGATGACGGCGCCCGGGCGGTGCGTGCTGGACCCGGTGCGCACGCGCGAAGCGCTCCGACGCTTCGCCGCGCTCAAGGCCCCCGCGAGTCCTGAAGTGCCCGGCAGATCGTTTGTCGAAGACTTTCAGCGCGGTCTCGTCATGTTCTACTGGCATGGAAGCTACCTGATGACGTTGTTCGAGACGCAGGCGGATCTGGAGTGGAGTGCATGGGTCGAGCCCGAGGCGCCCGGTTCCTCCAAGGAGTTCTGGCAGCTTGTGCTGGCGATCGACCGGCGCTCGGACCGGCAGGAGGAATGCCGCGAACTGGTGCGCTTTCTCTGCCGGGAGGACGTGATGCGTCGCCTGGTCCCGGTGCCGGCGCTGTTCCCCGCGCGGCAACGGCTGATCGAGGCGCAGCGGCCGAAGGTGCGTGTCCTGCCGGGGACCGCCGCCGAGGCGGTGCGCCGGTGCAGCGCTTTCTGGCCGGTCGACGATCATATTGCGCAGGCCATCAACCAGGAGGGGGAGCGCTTCTTGCGGCGGGAATTCGACCTTCCTGAGTTAACCCGGCGGATTGAGGCCCTGGGCCTGAGTGCAGGGACTGGATGAAGTCGCGGAAATGCAGGGTGCGCTGGCTGTTATCGCGTGGTCAATAGATGTAATGCGATACATGTTTGTGATTGCAGATAGCGTAGTGCTATACCAAGACCGCGCATAAGGTCCGTGGCAAATCGCGCGCCTTCCTCGCTCTCGACGATATTGAAACCGGCGTCGGATCCCGGATACCACTGTGGCTCTTCGGCTTCTTGTACTGATTTCCCAAACGCGCGGCAGCCAGGCCGGCGGTTGTTTCGTATGAGCACGGGTGCATCTGCGATTAGGTGCACCTCGCGGCAGAAGTCCAGTGGAACCGACGAACTGAGGCGAACGCCAGTAGGGCGGGCGCTACGTCGCCCGCCCCGGCCGGCGGCGTAGCGCCGGCCGTACTGAGCCCTTTCACTTGTACCACATCGCAGATGCGCCCTATGAGCACCCGCCAGAATTATTGCGCTTGACGTATCACAGATGTATCATGTAACGTGTACAACAATTCGTCGAATATTAAGGAGGGAGGCGTCGTGAATAGAACAGCGATGGGTTCTCTGATCATGCTGGCGGCCGGGATAGCTTCGGCTGCGGACTTCAACGGGTGGCAGAAGAAGATGCCGGTCACCTTCTCCGGCTACACCAGGGCGGAGGCGTTGACCAACTACCCGGCCCTGGTCGTGCTGAGCACCAACCTCAACGGGTTCAGCTACACGGATTTCCTGTCGACGAACGCCGACCTGCGGTTCACGGATTCCACGCAGACCAATGAGCTTAACTACGAGGTTGAGCGATGGGACACGAACGGCTCGTCCTATATCTGGGTCCAGGTGCCGTTACTGACGAGCAACGCCAGCATCCAGGCTTTTTGGGGCATGAGCGGGCAGACCGCGCCGGCCTACACGACCAACGGGGCGGTGTGGACGAACGGGTTCAAGGGCGTCTGGCATATGGGGCAAACCAATGCGCAGGATTCGGCGGTCCTGGCCAGTCCCGGCGTGTCCGTCGGTAACGTCACCGTGGCTGGATTCATTGGTAGCGCCCAGAGTTTCAACGGAACCAGTGCGTACATTGACAGCATCGGAACTGTGGGGAGTTACGCCTTTGTGCAGACCACGGGGGTGTTTACCGTCTCCTGTTGGGCAAAATTGGCGAGTAACACGGCCAATTCCGCCTTTGCCCTACTGGGGAATACTCCTGGCGCGTCGCTGGATCACGGTTTCTTTCTGGCATGGGAGAACCGGACGGTCGTCTCCACGACAAACGCCCTGCGGATGGACCTCGTCAAGGGCCAGTCCGGCGTACCCGTGATCAGTTCGCTCAGCACCACGAATGCCATTGCAGACACGAACTGGCATTACGTAACCGCCGTGGGCAATGGGGCCAATATCACATTCTGGGTTGACGGTAGCCCGTGGGGGGGCAGCGGGACAATGGGAACCAAGTCCACCTCCGCTTCGACACGCACACTGAACTTCGGGCGAGTAAACCATACCGCGTCCTATTTGTGGTACCCCGGACTCCTTGACGAGATCCGGGTTGAGAATGTGGCCCGTTCTTCCAACTGGGTCTGGGCCTGCCGTCAGACCATGGCCTCCAACGCCACATTCAACACTTACGGCGCGGCGGCGCCGGCCAATCCCAACCTCCCGCAGATCTCCAACATCGGCGCGCAGAACCTGTCGACCACGTCGGCGGAGGTGATGGGGCGGCTCATCACCAATGGCACGTCGGCAACAACGGTCACCCTTTACTGGTCCACGACAGACGGCAGGACCAACGCCTCGGACTGGACAACCGGCGGCAGTGTCAGCAATCTGGGCACACAGGCGGCGGGCGCGGCCTTCACCAACGCGCTGACCGGCCTCACGCCGGACACGACCTACTACTGGAACTACAGGGCGGTCAACGATTCCGGCACGGTCTGGGCCGCGACAGCGGGATCGCCCTCGTTCAAGACCCGTCCCGACTTCAGCACGTGGCAGAAGCAGATGAAGATCACTTTCGCCGGCTACAACCGTACCGAGACGCTGGCCAATTTTCCGGCCCTCGTGGTGCTGAGCACCAACCTCAGCGGGTTCAGTTACGGCGACTTCCTATCGCTGACCAACCAGGACCTGCGCTTCACGGCTTCGGACGGGACCACCGAACTGAACTATGAGATCGAGAAGTGGGATACGAACGGCGCCTCTTATGTCTGGATTCAGGTCACGAACCTGGTGGATTCCAACACCTTTGTCCGAGCCTACTGGGGCAAGAGTGGACTAACCGCCCCGGCGTATACGACCAACGGGGCGGTTTGGTCACAAGGGTTCTCGGGCGTCTATCACTTCCGGCAGGGCAGCCCGGCGCCCGATCTGCGGGATTCGAGCCCCAACGCCTATCACGGCCTCAACAGCAACACGACCAGCACCGCCACGGGCCGGGTTGGCTATGCCGCGAGTTTCCCCGGGGTCAACCAGTTCGTGACCCTTACGAACGCCAATAAGTATCTGCCCCTGATCAACACTCCCATCACCGTGTCCACTTGGTTCAAGGCGAATGAGATTCCCGTGGCGTCTTTGGATGACAGAATTTTCACCTTTGCGCGCTACAGCGGTTCGTCCGGGTTCTCAGTCGGCTTGGGGAATGCTAATCAACTCCAGATGTTTCGCGCAAACGCAAGTGGGGTTGGGACGCCCACCGATTTTGCCATGGTCGCGTCCAACGGATGGTACCACACGGCCATCGCGTTCAACGGTTCCCAGTTCGCCTGCTACCTGAACGGGAGCCTGTTGACCAACGTGACCGACAGTCTGACCAACAACGATGCCGCCGTTAAGGCCTATATCGGGGGTGGTCCCGCCGGAAACGGCGTCAATGCCTTCAATGGGATCATGGACGAATTCCAGATTTCGTCTGTCGCCCGCTCCTCCAACTGGCTCTGGGCCTGCTATATGAGTCAGGCGTCCAACAGCGCGTTCAACACGTATGGCGCGGCAGCAGCGCCCGCCAATCCCAACCTGCCGCAGATTTCCAACATCGGCACGCAGAACCTGTCGAACACGTCCGCGGACGTGGTGGCGACGTTGAGTTCCAGCGGCGGGTCGGCGGCGACGGTCTATCTTCACCGGTCCACGACGGACGGCAGGACCAACGCCTCGGATTGGACGGCCGGCGGCGGCAGTGTCAGCAACCTCGGCGTGAAGGCCGAGGGCGCGACGTTCACCAATACGCTGGCCGGCCTTGCGCCGAACACGACCTACTACTGGAACCATAGCGCCGTCAACGCTTCCGGCACGGTCTGGGCCGCGACGACGGGCTCGCCATCGTTCAAAACGTTTGGGCCACCCGGGGTGAACAACGGAGGCGGGGCGACGGACGTTAATCAGCCGTTCGGCGCCACGCTGAACGGGAATTTAACCAATGGCACAACCGCTCACGTTTACATCCTGCTGGGGACCAACGACGGCGTCTGGACCGTGACGAACGACCTTTCGACGCTCACCGAAGGCCCCTTTTCGAGGCCGGTCAACGGGCTGACGGCGGGGACGCCCTACTACTACACCTGCTACGCCACGAATGCGTACGGATCGGCCTTGGCGACGCCTTCGGCGGTCTTCACGACGCGTCTGGGTACGATCTACTACTGGGTGGGTGCGGCGAACGCCAACTGGTCCGTGGCCAGCAGTTGGGCCGCGACCTCGGGCGGCGCCCCCGGCGCCGGGATCCCCGGCGCGATGGATGACGTCATCTTCGATGCCGGCGGCGTGAGCAACGCCGTGGTCGACGCCGCCTTTGCCGGTACCGTTTATGCGGTCACCGTGGGCACCGGCTACACCGGGACGAACACGCAGAAACGCAACCTGAGCGTGGCCGGAAACTTCAGCCTGCTGCGGGGGGCCTGGCGCTTCACGGCGGGCACGGCGGCGGCGCTGAGCGTGGGTAACGACATGGTCGTCAGTAATGCGACCGTCTTCTGCGAGCGAGTGAGCACGGCCGGACAGGGGACAGGCCGGGTCTTCTCGGTGGGCGGCAGCCTGACCATCGCCACGAACGGAGCGTTCAACGCCGACGCCTTGGGCTTTGACGCCAAGGGTGGTCCCGGCGCCGGCGCCTATCGTCCCGGCGGCTCGCATGGCGGCCAGGGCGGGGCCACGTATGAGTTTTCAAGTGAACTGTCCAAGGTTCCCTACGGAAGCATCACGGCGCCGGTCAGTCTGGGCAGTGGCGGCGACGGCAAGACAGGCGGCGGCGCGATCGCTCTGCTCGTAACCAACCAGGTTGCGATTCAGGCCGGAGGACGCATTACGGCCATCGGGGGTGGCGGCGACTTTGGCGCGGGCGGCTCCGGAGGATCAGTCTATATCCGCTCCAGGAGCATGACTGGCTCGGGCCTGATCTCCGTGGATGGCGGGAGCACTACGGGCTGCGGTGGCGGGGGTGGGGGCCGGATCGCCCTGGTACTCAGCGAAGGAACGAGTGTGGATCGGATCCTCTGTCGTGCATATGGGGGCGGCGGCGGCGCCTGGTGGGGCGCTGCGGGAACCCTTTACATCCAGCTTGCGGGCCAGGCCGATGGCGCCGGCACGCTCATCCTGGACAACGCCAACAACCATCCCAACTTCGCCAAGACCATGCTGCGCAGCGGAGAGGACTGGAGTGGATTCGCGGCTGTGATCATCACCAACCGGGCGGACGTGGGGGTCTACACGAACGTCAACCTCAGCGCCGTTAAATTTGTGGGTAACGGCGCCGCCGCGTCCTTTATTACCGTACGGGCGCCCAACGTGGGAATCGTGTACCCCAACGACTGGACGATCTCCAATTTCACGCTCATTGCCGATACGCCCATCACACTGTCCGGAAACGTTACCGTGGCCACCAGCGGCGTGATCACGCATTCTCCCCATGCGTGGAACTACCAGACCTACAGAATGGACGTCACGGTAACAGGGGACCTGACCGTTTTGGGGCAGATCCACGCCGACAACAGGGGATTCCCGAATAGGAGCGGGCCGGCACCGGCGATGTACAAGCACGGGGCGGCCCATGGCGGCGATCGCGGTGTGGGCGCCGGCGATACGGATCCGATTGTCGGCATGCCCTACGGTTCGGTGACGAACCCCACAACCCTGGGGAGCGGCGGCGACGGCTTGCAGGGCGGCGGGGCCATCCGGCTCACGGTACCCGGCAGTCTGACCGTGGGCGCCTCCGGTGTGATCAGCGCCTGCGGGTCGGTGCCTTACGAATATGGGGGCTCCGGCGCCGGGGGATCGATCTGGATCACGGCCGGCGCGCTGGCGGGCAGCGGGACGGTGAAGGCAAACGGCGGAACCGGCGGGTCCGCCAGCGCGGATGGAGGCGGGGTGGCCGGTGGCAGCGGCGGCAGGGTCTCTGTCTGGGCCACCTCGGGAGATTTCGGGAATGTAGCCTTCCAGGCCTACGGCGGGTATGAGAAAGGCACCTCGGTCGCCGACGGCGCGGCCGGGACCGTCTACCTGCGGGGGATGGAGGATTACGGCCGGCTGATCGTCGACAACACTAACTACGACGCTGTGGCTCGCACGCTGATCACCAGCAACGTGACCGGCGCCGTGGTTGGCGACGTCGTCATGCGGAACCTGGGCAATGTCACGCTGGGCACGAACGCCACGTTGACCGTCTGCGGCTCATGGACGAATCAAACCACGTCGACCTTCATCGCTCAAACCAACAGCACGGTCATCTTCGCGGGCACCAATGCGGCGACGGTCTACGGCAACCGGACGTATTACAACCTCACCGCGACCAACAGCACCAGGACGCTGTATTTCGAGGCCGGCAAGACCAATACGGTGCTGGGGGCGCTCGCTCTCGACAACGTCACCTTGCTCTCCACCGTGGATGGCTCGTGGTGGTACCTGACGCAGGCCACGAACGCTCCGCAGAGTATCCCGAGCGTCACGGTCAAGGACAGCAATGCCGGCGGCGGACAGGAGCTGCGCGCCGACAGGGGCGATTCTCTTGGCCACAACGTGAACTGGTGGTTCCCGCCCACGGGGCCGAGTCTTCTGCTCAACATCGGCGCGCAGAACGTGTCGAACACGTCGGCGGATGTGGTGGCGACGTTGGTTTCCGGCGGCGGGTCGGCGACCACGGTGTACCTCTACTGGTCGACGATGGACGGCACGACCAATGCCTCAACTTGGACGACCGGCGGCAGTGTCAGCAACCTCGGCGTGAAAGCCGATGGCGCGACCTTCACCAACACGCTGGCCGGCCTGACGCCGAACACGACCTACTACTGGAACCATAGCGCGGTCAACGCTTCCGGTACGGTTTGGGCCGTGACGACGGGCTCGCCCTCCTTCAAGACCTACGGGCCCCCCGCGGTGAACAACGGAGGCGGGGCGACGGATGTCAATCAGCCGTTCGGCGCCACGCTGAACGGGAATCTGACCAATGGAGTGGCTGCCCACGTGTACCTCCTGCTGGGGACCAATGACGGCGTCTGGACCGTGACGAACGACCTTGCGACGCTCACCGAAGGCCCCTTCTCGAGGCCGGTCAGCGGGTTGACTGCCGCGACTCGCTACTATTACACGAGCTACGCCACCAATGCGTATGGATCGGCTTTGGCGACGCCTTCGGTCGTCTTCACCACGCGCCAGGGTTCAGTCTACTATTGGGTGGGTGCGGCGAATGCCAACTGGTCAGCGCCCGGCAGTTGGGCCGCGACCTCGGGGGGCGCCCCTGGCGCCGGGGTCCCCGGTGCGTTGGATGACGCCATCTTCGATGCCGGCGGCGTGAGCAATGCGGTGGTCGACGCGGCCTTTCCCGGCACCGTGTATTCGGTCATCGTGGGCACCGGCTACACCGGGACGAACACGCAGAACCGCAACCTGAGCGTGGCCCAGGATTACCGGCTCCTGAACGGTGCCTGGCGCTTCACGGCCGGCACGGCGGCGGCGCTGAGCGTGGGCAATGACATGGTCGTGAGCAATGCGACCGTCTATTGCGAGCGGGTGAGCATCACCGGGGAAGGCACGGGCCGGGTCTTCTCGGTGGGCGGCAGTCTGACCGTTGCCACGAACGGCGCCTTCAATGCCGACGGGCTCGGGTTTGACTACAGGAACGGTCCCGGCGGTGCCGGCACAGGGAACTATTCGCAGTCGGGCGGGTCGCACGGGGGAGAGGGCGGTGGAACCTATTGGAGTACCTCGCTGAAGCCGAAGCTTCCCTATGGCAGCATCACGGCGCCGCTCAGCCTCGGCAGCGGCGGCGACGACACCACGGCGAAGGGTGGGGGCGCGATCGCGCTGTTTGTGACCAACGATGTCACGATCCAGGCGGGCGGGCGGATCAGGGCCAATGGCATCGGCGACACCTACTTCGCGGGTGCTGCAGGCGGCTCCATCTATATCCGTTGCCGGAGCCTGGCCGGCGCAGGACTGATCCTTGCGGATGGCGGTAGCACCACCGGCAACGGCGGCGGCAGCGGGGGCCGGATCGCCGTCATCCTCAGCGCCGGAGCGGGCGTGGATCAGATAGCGTGCCACGCCTATGGGGGTGTGGGCGGAAGTGGATATTACGGACATGGCGCCGCCGGCACGGTTTATATTCAAACCGCCGCTCAGGCGGAGGGCGCCGGCACACTCATCCTGGACAACGCGAACCGCCGCTCCAACTACCCTAAGACCCTGCTGCGTAGCGGCGAGGACTGGAGCGGATTCGCGGCCGTCATCATCACCAACCAGGCGGACGTAGGCGTCTACACGAACGTCAACCTCAGCTCGGTCAAGTTCGTGGGCTACGGCGCGGCCCGGTCATTCATCAGCGTGCGCGCGCCGGCGACCGGGCTGACCTTCCCCGCGAACTGGGTGATCAGCAACTTCACGCTGGTGGCCGACGCGCCGATCACTCTGCCCGGGGATGTTACGGTCGCGACCAACAGCGCCATCACGCACTCACCCCACGAGGACGGGACGGCGGTCTACCGGTTGGACCTCACCGCCACCAATCTGACGGTCTACGGCGTGGTGCACGCGGACAATCGGGGCTTTCCGGGCGCTCCAGCAGGGCTTACCCAGGGGCGGGGGCCCGCGCCGGCGGACTACAAGCACGGGGCGGCCCATGGCGGCGACCGGGGCGTGGCCGCCGGCGATACGGATCCGATTGTCGGCCTGCCCTACGGTTCGCTCACGAATCCCACGACCCTCGGCAGCGGCGGCAACGGCTTGCCTGGCGGCGGGGCGATCCGGCTCACGGTACCCGGCACGTTGACCGTGGGCGCCTCCGCCGCGATCAGCGCCTGCGGGTCGGTGCCTTATGAATATGGGGGCTCCGGCGCCGGGGGCTCCATCTGGATCACGGCCGGCACGCTGGCGGGCAGCGGGACGGTGAAGGCAAACGGCGGGACCGGTGGGTCCGCCAGCGCGAATGGAGGAGGATTGGCCGGTGGTGGGGGCGGCAGGGTTGCCGTGTGGTCGACGTCGGGAGATTTCGGGAACGTAGTCTTCCAGGCGTATGGCGGATACGAGCAAGGCACGGTCGACGGCGGCGCCGGGACCGTCTACCTGCGCGGCGCGGAGGAGTACGGCCGGCTGATCGTCGACAACGCCAACTACGATGCCGCTGCCCGAACGCTGATCGCCAGTACCGTGACCGGCGCCGGGGTCGGCGATGTCAGAATGCGCAACGCGGGCAATCTCACGCTGGGTACCAACGCGACGCTGACCGTCTGCGGCTCATGGACGAACGAGGCCACGTCGACGTTTGTCGCCCAAACGAACAGCACGGTCGTCTTCGCCAGCACCAACGCGGCGACGGTCTACGGCAACCGGACGTACTACAACCTCGTGGCGACCAACGACACCAAGACACTGTATTTCGAGGCCGGTAAGACCAACACGGTGCTGGGGGCGCTCAGCCTCGACAAGGTCACCCTGCTCTCAACCGTGGACGGCGCGTGGTGGTACGTGACACAGCCCACGAACGCTCCGCAGGATATCCGGCGCGTGACGGTCAAGGACAGTAACGCCGGCGGCGGGCAGGAAATGCGCGCCGTCAGGGGCGATTCCCTTGGCCACAACGTCAATTGGTGGTTCCCGCCGAGGGGGTCAAGTTTCGTGTTCAGGTGATTCCGGGCGCCTGACGATTAGATCGTTCCGTTATGAGGTGTGACGCAGAAGCGTTGTATCTTTGGAGGGCCAGCGGCCTCGCTGGCCTGGCCGCCGAGGCCGGCGGCCCTCCAGTTGGGTTGCGGGGGGTAGGCTAGTCGGGTGAGACCCCGGCTGCGTTATCAAACTGTCTTCTTGGAAGGAAAGGCGGCATGAACAGGATAATAATTATGCTGGCGATCATGCTGGCGGCTGGAAGGGTCACGGCTCAGGGTTCGGTTTACCACTGGGTGGGCGCGGCGAACGCCAATTGGTCAGCGGCCGGCAGTTGGGCCGCGACCTCGGGCGGCGCCCCTGGCGCGGGTGTGCCCGGATCGCTGGATGACGTCATTTTCGATGCCGGCGGCGTGAGCAACGGCGTGGTCGATGCCGCCTTTGCCGGCAGCGTGTCGTCGGTCATCGTTGATGTTGGCTATACTGGCACGAACACGCAGAACCGCAACCTGAGCGTGGCCGGGAACTTCAGCCTGCTGCGGGGCGCCTGGCGCTTCACGGCCGGCACGGCGGCGGCGCTGAACGTGGGGAACGACATGGTCGTCAGCAATGCCACGGTCTTCTGCGAGCGGACCAGCACGGCCGGGCAGGGGACCGGCCGGGTCTTCACGGTGGGCGGCAGCCTGACCGTGGCGACGAATGGCGCCTTCAACGCCGACGGGCTCGGGTTTGACTACAGGAACGGTCCCGGCGGTGCCGGCACAGGGAACTATTCGCAGTCGGGCGGGTCGCACGGGGGAGAGGGCGGTGGAACCTATTGGAGTACCTCGCTGAAGCCGAAGCTTCCCTATGGCAGCATCACGGCGCCGCTCAGCCTCGGCAGCGGCGGCGACGACACCACGGCGAAGGGTGGGGGCGCGATCGCGCTGTTTGTGACCAACGATGTCACGATCCAGGCGGGCGGGCGGATCAGGGCCAATGGCATCGGCGACACCTACTTCGCGGGTGCTGCAGGCGGCTCCATCTATATCCGTTGCCGGAGCCTGGCCGGCGCAGGACTGATCCTTGCGGATGGCGGTAGCACCACCGGCAACGGCGGCGGCAGCGGGGGCCGGATCGCCGTCATCCTCAGCGCCGGAGCGGGCGTGGATCAGATAGCGTGCCACGCCTATGGGGGTGTGGGCGGAA